>CAZRMP010000137.1:839-1543 GCA_964601235.1 uncultured Ruminococcus sp. | reverse complement strand
CAGAGGAAATCTGGCAGTCGATGCCGCACGAAGGCGAGGCGCTTATGGTTTCCGACTGGCCGAAGACCGACAGCGGCTTTGAATATACCGCCGAGGAGGCCGATTTTGAAAAGCTTATGGCGGTTATAAAGGCAGTCCGCAACCGCAGAGCCGAAATGAATGTTCCGCCCTCTAAAAAGGCGCGGGTACAGATTGCGACCAAGTTTAAGGACGCTTTCAGCGCGGGTACGGCGTATATCTGCCGCTTAGCCTATGCAAGTGAGGTAGAAATAGGTGACAGCTTTGAAAGCGAGGGTGCGGTACGGGTTATAACCGACGCGGCGGCGGTTTATATGCCTATGAAGGAATTAGTTGACTTTACCGCCGAGCTTGAAAGGCTTAATAAGGACCTTAAAAAGGCCGAGACCGACAAGGAATTTTTTGAGAAAAAGCTTAATAATCAGGGCTTTGTGGCAAAGGCTCCCGCCGCCGTTGTCGAACAGCAGAGGGAGAGCCTTAAAAAGGTGCTTGATAAAATCGCTATGATTAAGGAAAGCATTAAGGAAATTGAGAATAATATGTAATTTAGATGTTGGGGGCGATGTGGGCATCGCCCCGTCTAATCTCTGCCGTCTAATCAACGGAACATCGTCTGCACGCCGTCTACAAAATCGCCTACGGCTTTTACAAGCTTAGTCGAGCCCTGTGAGATGTTTTTGTGATCC
>CAZRMP010000137.1:0-785 GCA_964601235.1 uncultured Ruminococcus sp. | reverse complement strand
GTATTTTGTCCGCATTTTAAGGATTTATTTTTTATAAATTTTGGAGAAGTATTCAATGAATAAACCTAACTTTCAGGCTCTGACCGACAGGGAAATTGAACGCTTAAACGGCAGAAAAGCCACCTTACTGCTTCACGCCTGCTGTGCGCCCTGCTCGACGGCGAGTCTTGAATATTTAGCACAATATTTTGATATTACCCTCTTTTTTTACAATCCGAATATTTCCTCTGCCGAAGAATTTGCAAAACGCCTTTCCGAGCTTGAACGCTTTACAAAAGAATGTTCCTTTGCAAAGGGTATAAAAATAATATCCCCCGAGTATAATCACTTAGAGTTTTTAAATATTGCCGCGGGGCTTGAAAGTGCTAAGGAAGGCGGCGCAAGGTGCGAAAAATGCTTTAGACTACGACTAAATAAGACAGCCGAGCAGGCAGAAAAGTTAGGGTTTGAGTATTTTGCAACAACCCTTACGATAAGTCCTTTAAAAAACGCCGAAAAGATAAACTTATGCGGCGAAGCGGCGGTTGTCGGAAATGTAATGTATTTGCCGACCGACCTTAAAAAGCGGGAAAGATACAAGCACTCAATAGAGCTGTCAAGGGAATACGGACTTTACAGACAGAGCTTCTGCGGCTGTGAATTTTCTAAGCCTGAACAGGACAACTAAATTTAAAAAAGTTGCGTGCATAAGCCTTGACTTGAAGGCGCGTGTGTGGTAAAATAATAAAAACAAAAATCTTTAAGCAGGGTGCTGTGACGCCGACAAGATTGTAAATAAAGGGCTG
>CAZRMP010000136.1:0-1683 GCA_964601235.1 uncultured Ruminococcus sp. | reverse complement strand
GAAACGCCGACAGTGGTCGCTACAGGCGGACTTTCGGCGGAGATTATCACCCATTGCCGAAGAAATATAATTTTTAACGAAAACCTTTTGCTTGACGGTCTTCGTGTGATATACGAAAAGAATAACTGACAGCAATAACCGCAAAAGCGGATTGCATATATTATTATGAGCTCTACCGATTTTCGGAGAGCATCGGAGGTAATTTTATGTCAAATGCAAAAACCAAATCAATGAACGCCGCATTGCTCGGTATGTTCACCGCCATCACCGTGGTGCTTCAATTAATGAGTTATCTCATTAAAATCGGCACATTCAACCTGTCGCTTGTGCTGGTACCCATAGTATTAGCGGCGGTTTTGTACGGTCCTAAATACGGCGCCGCCATGGGCGGTGTTTTCGGGGTGATAGTAGTTATCGCTTCGATTGCGGGACTTGACGGCGGCGGTCACATTCTGTTCCAGTCAAGCCCTGTGCTTACAACCCTTGTATGCTTAGTAAAGGGAATCGCCGCAGGCTTTGTCTCGGGAATTATTGCAAAAGCGCTTAAAAATTTCAATTTTTATCTCTCGGTAATACTTGCCGCTCTTGCCGCACCCATTGTAAACACGGGAATATTCGCCGTATGTATGCTTCTGTTTTTCAAGGATACACTTACGGTTTGGGCTAACGGCGAGAATTTAGCCTATTACATAATCTTCGGTCTTATAGGCGTAAATTTCTTAATAGAGCTTGCTTTAAACGCAGTTCTTTCTCCTGCAATCGTTTCCGTTTCCCGTGTCTTAAAAAAGCTTAAAGCATAACCGTTAAGTCCCTCAAAAATTACCCGCCTTAATCTGGCGGGTAATTTTTTATCGTTAGGCCGGCGAGAGTCGAACGGTTTAAAAACTTTAATTTCTAAAAAGCTTGTTTATCCGAAGAATATACGATATAATGAACTAAAATGCCGTAAGAAAAGGCTTAAAGGGGCGAATAGGAATGGAAGCTATAAAAACAGTATCGCTTAAAAAATATTACGGAAGGTCAAGGGGAATTGACGGAATCGACCTTACGGTAAACGAGGGAGATTTTTTCGGCTTTATAGGACCGAACGGCGCGGGCAAGAGTACGACCGTGCGTACCCTTTTAGGGCTTATCTCCCCCACCTCGGGAAATGCGGAAATTTTCGGCAAGGATGTAACAAAGTATAAAACCGAAATATTAAGCGAGGTAGGCTATATGCCCTCCGAGGCGGCGTTCTATCCCGATATGCGTGTGCGCGAGGTAATAAGGCTTTCGGCGGCTCTTCGCAAAAAAGACTGTGCGGAGACTGCAAAACGCCTGTGCGAACGACTATATCTTGATACCGATAAAAAAATAAAGGAGCTGTCGCTGGGCAACCGAAAAAAGGTGTCGGTTGTCTGCGCGTTACAGCACAGTCCGCGGCTTTGCATACTCGATGAGCCCACAAGCGGACTCGACCCGCTTATGCAACGGGAATTTTACGCTATTTTAAAGGAATTAAACGAAAACGGTACACCCGTTTTTCTTTCCTCGCATATTCTTTCCGAGGTTCAGCACCACTGCAAGAGAGCCGCTGTAATAAAGGACGGCAAAATATTAGTCTGCGACAGTATTAAAAATATCGGTCATACCGATGCAAAGCGTGTAACTATTCGGGGTATATCCGCCCCGCCTGCAATTGAC
>CAZRMP010000135.1:0-1714 GCA_964601235.1 uncultured Ruminococcus sp. | reverse complement strand
CATATTGCGTCCTTCCAAGCGTCTGCTTCTAAGAGACCTGTTTCAAAATAGGCTTCTTTTGAGGTGAATTTCGTCTTATCTTTGTTCCAAACCGAAACATTCCAACTGTATTTTGAAGAGGAGAAAATCTGCTCCCCTTTATATTTAATTCCTACAGAACAATCGCTGTTTACAATTCCGCTGTCCCATACAATTTTTTCGTCGCTTTTTACAATGATTTGATACGCTGTCTGCTTTTCGCCGATTAATTTAGATTTAAGCTTCCAAGAAAATCTCGGGCACAGCGAGTCAAGACCGATGGGATCGATAATATCATCTGTTCTTAAGCCGTAAATTACTGTGGTTTCTTCGGTATTTTTCATATCCTTTATTCCCTTTTTATTAATTGTTTAATTTTTTGCCGACTTCTTTAAGAATTTCAACCGCAGGAGAGGGAAGTCTTCCTAAATGGTCAGGTCCTACATTAAGCAGACAGTTTACACCGTTTTTATTAAGCTTTTCCTTAATTTCTATAACTCTGTCGGCACTCTTCCAATTATCGTCAAAGTACTTAAAGCCCCATGTATCGTTAAGTGTTATGGGAGATTCGGCTAAATTTTCATGGTAGTTATCCACAATTTGATTGTCGCCGCAGGAGCCGTAATCCTCTAAGCCGTTGCCGATGCGGCTGTTTATGAGACACTCGGGCTGAATTGACTTAACAAGCCGGCGCAATTCCGTACTTTGTTCCTTGGTTATAACAGAGGGCAAATCAAACCACATAAGGCAAAGGTCACCGTATTTTGTTAACAGTTCGCGAACCTGCGGCAGAGCCTTGGCGCGGAAATACTGATCAAAATCCTTAGCGTCATCATCGGGAAAATCCCAGTCGTTTGTCCAATGGGGCTTGCTGGTATTAAGTTGAGAGGTTCTTACATAACCGCCGCCGTTTGGTTCGTGCCAGTCTAATTCCTGTGAATAATAAATACCTAGCTTCAAACCGTATTTTTTACATGCCGCCGCACATTCCGCAATAATATCGCAGCCAAAGGGCGATCCCTTAACACAGTTAAAATCATCATATTCGGAATCGAAAAGGCAAAATCCCTCATGGTGCTTAGATGTGACAACCATATAGTTCATACCGGCTTCCTTTGCAACCCTTGCCCATTCTTCTGCATCAAAATATATCGGATTAAAGGCTTTGGCTAATTCGGAATATTCGCTGCAGGGAATTTTAAAGGTTTTTTGTATCCATTCGCCCAGATTGTCCGTGCGCCTACCCTTATATTCACCTGCAAGCAGGCTGTATAAGCCGAAGTGAATCATCATACCGAATTTTGCTTCTTCTTTAAACCATTTTTTCATATCCATAAAAAATCTCCGTTCCTTTATTAAAGTATTGCATAATAATTGCTTTTATGCTATGATGATGACAGCGGTTAAAGGCTGTCAAATCACACCTGTATTATACCTTGCGATGGGTGTTTTTTACAATGCTTAATATCGCTTGTGTATTGTTCAAAATCGATTATATGCAAAAATCAAGAGGTTTTATATGGAAAGGCTAAGTGAAATCCGTTATTACGGCAGATGTGCGGTTCCGGAAAATTGGCCGGATAATGTTATAATGGGGATAAACCGATTGTATTATATCCATGGCGGAAGCGGCGGGTATATCGAAAACGGAAGGGACCATATTTTCCAAAAAAATATGCTTTACTATTTCCCGTAT
>CAZRMP010000134.1:0-1742 GCA_964601235.1 uncultured Ruminococcus sp. | reverse complement strand
GGATTTTTGTCTGTGCGAGGCACAAAACGCATTTACGAGTATTTTAATAATGCAAAGGCGAAAATCCGCCCTTTAAAATCGTGTTCGGATTTGTCGGCTTTGCTTAAGGAGAGAATATGAAACAGGGAATATATGAAATTCTTTTCAATTTTGAGCTTGCTCCGAATGTTTACAGAATGGTGCTAAAGGGGGATACTTCCGCCCTCTTGTCACCGGGTCAGTTTGTTAATATTAAGCTTGACGGACTGTATCTCCGCCGACCTATTTCGGTTTGCGACTATGATAAGGAGACAATAACCTTAATTTACAAGGTTGTAGGTGTTGGCACAGAGAAAATGGCCAAAATGGTCCCGGGGGACAGGCTTGACCTTTTGGTTGGTCTTGGCAACGGCTTTAACGCTGAAAAAAAGTGCCAAAATCCTTTGGTAATAGGCGGCGGAGTAGGTATTCCGCCACTTTACGGCTTGTGCAAGGAGCTTATTAAATTCGGTAAAAAACCCACTGTCATTTTGGGATTTAATACTGCTTCCGAAATGTTTTATGAAGAGGTTTTCAAGCTTTTAGGCGCAGATGTTTATGTCGCGACGGTTGACGGCTCTTACGGTATTAAGGGCTTTGTTACCGATGTAATGAAGGATTTGGATTATGACTATTTCTACACCTGCGGGCCAAGCCCCATGTTTAAGGCTATAGAGAGTGTTGCTAAGACCTCTGGTCAGTATAGCTTTGAGGAGCGTATGGGCTGCGGCTTCGGTGCCTGTATGGGCTGCACCTGCAAAACAAAATACGGCAACAAGCGTATCTGCAAGGACGGCCCCGTGCTTGAAAGGGAGGAAATCGTATGGTAAACACTAAAGTAAACCTTTGCGGAATAGAAATTGATAATCCTGTTATCCCCGCAAGCGGCACCTTCGGTTTCGGCTACGAGTTCGCCCGACTTTATGATATCAATATTTTAGGCTCTCTTTCCTTTAAGGGAACGACCAAAGACTACCGATTCGGCAATCCAACACCCCGTATCGCCGAGTGCGAAAACGGAATGTTAAACTCTGTCGGCCTTCAAAACCCGGGTGTGGATAAGGTTATTTCCGAAGAATTGCCCAAGCTTAAGGCTTGCTTTACGAAGCCTGTTATGGCTAATGTAAGCGGATTCGCGGTTGAGGATTATGCTTACACCTGCGAAAAATTAAACGGTGAGGAACAAATCGGTTGGTTTGAGGTCAATGTTTCCTGCCCAAATGTTCACGGCGGGGGTTTAGCCTTCGGAACAGACCCTAAAAATGTTGCCTCAGTTACTAAGGCGGTAAAAAGGGTTACAAATAAGCCCGTTATAATAAAGCTTTCACCCAATGTGACCGATATTACCGAAATCGCAAAGGCTTGCGAGGCAGAGGGGGCGGACGGAATTTCCCTTATAAATACCCTCTTAGGTATGAAAATCGACCTTAAAACCAAAAAGCCTGTTTTAGCCAATAAAATGGGCGGTTTTTCGGGTCCCGCTATTAAGCCCGTTGCGGTAAGAATGATTTATCAGGTTTATGAGGCGGTTGAAATCCCGATAGTCGGAATGGGCGGAGTTTCTACCGCCGAGGATGTTATCGAGCTTATGCTGGCGGGGGCGACCGCCGTAGAGGTGGGAGCGGCTAACCTTGTAGAGCCCTTCGCCTGCAAAAATATAATCGAAGACCTGCCGCGGGTAATGGAAAAATATAAAATCAATAATTTAAAGGATATTATAGGAG
>CAZRMP010000133.1:0-1753 GCA_964601235.1 uncultured Ruminococcus sp. | reverse complement strand
ACTCCTCCTTTAGAATTTTTACCGCAACAGTACGGTTTTCCTGATTGTCATATGCCTTATAGACAACCGCCATACCGCCGACGCCGATAATCTCCTTAATTTCATATCTGCCGTCAAGTCGTTTTCCTACAAATTTATCCATAAGTCTTTTCCTTTCTAATCATTAGCCAAAGCATCTGAGCCTTGACTAAGTGTGACAACTGTTATATTATCTCCGCCGCCGTTTTGATTGGCTTTTTCAACAAGCCGCTCGGGCACGGAGGATATATCCGTATCCTTAAAAACACCTAAAATATCGTTATCGTCAAGATAATTGCTGAGTCCGTCTGTGCAAAGGAGGAGTGTGTCACCGTCGTTAAGCTTTATAACGGCACTGTCCGCCGTGACGGAGCCCTCAGCCCCTATCGCCCTTGTAATCACATTTTTTCTGGGGTGGTACTTTGCGTCCTCCGGGGTTATCTTTCCGCTTTCAATAAGCGACTGCACAACCGAATGGTCGCGGGTAAGCTGTTTTATTTCCCCGTTTATAAGGTAAATTCTGCTATCTCCCACATTTGCGATAACCGCCTGGTCATCCTTTACAATCGCTATAACCGCAGTCGTACCCATACCGGACAGCGCCTGCTCGCTTGCCGCCATATCAAACAGCTCGATATTAGCGCTCGCAACCGCATTTCGCAGGGTTTTTTCAAGCTCTGTAATATCCATACTATCTCTATAAGACCTTATAATATACTCCGAAATATGCCTGACGGCGTTCTCGCTCGCAACATTTCCCGCGTTTGCGCCGCCCATTCCGTCGCATACCACCGCAAAAACCGCGTTGTCGGTTATTCTTCCGGCAAAATATGAGTCCTGATTATCGGTTCGGACCCGTCCCTTATCGGTTTTACTGAATATTCTCATTACCTTCCCCCTCCTTTACTCTTTTTCGAAGTTGACCGCAGGAAGCGTCAATATCCGCTACCAGCGTTCTTCTGACCGTGTAGTTTACGCCCTTTTTTATAAGTAAATCCCTAAAACGGATTATTTTGCTTCTATCGGGTTTTTTAAAGGAATTTTCCTTGACGGGATTGGCGGGAATCAGATTCACATGGCACATAATGCCCTTTAACCGCCTTGCTAACTCTGCCGCGCATTCATCGCTGTCATTCACCCCGTCAATAAGGGCATATTCAAAGGAAATTCGTCTTGTGGTTACCGCTTGGTATTCCTTGCAGGCCTTTAACAGCTCGTCTATATTCCACTTTTTATTAACCCTCATCATAGAAGAACGAATTTCATCACTCGGTGCGTGGAGCGAGATTGAAAGCGTTATAGGAAAATTATACTCTTTCAGCTTTTTTATCCCGCTTACAACGCCTGAGGTGGAAAGTGAAATATGTCTTAATCCTATATTAAGACCGTTACCGTCCGATACAAGCCTTAAAAACCTTACCGAATTATCAAAGTTATCCAGCGGCTCGCCCATACCCATCATCACTATATTAGAAACCCTTATACCGTTATCCCGCTGGGCGGCGGTTATCTGTGCTAACATTTCCGAAGCGGTAAGGTTTCTTGTAAGCCCAGCTATACCCGAGGCACAAAAGCTGCACCCCATTCTGCAACCAACCTGGGTTGAAATACAAACCGTGTAGCCGTGTTCGTATTTCATAAGCACCGACTCGATATATTCCCCGTCATAAAGCTCGTAAACATATTTTACCGTTTCGTCAATATGCGACTTGAGCCGTCTTACAATCTTAACATC
>CAZRMP010000132.1:0-1784 GCA_964601235.1 uncultured Ruminococcus sp. | reverse complement strand
GTGTAAACGCCGTCAACATCTGTGTAAATCTGGCATACATCCGCTTTCATAGTCGCCGCTATTGCAACCGCGCTTGTATCAGAACCGCCGCGGCCCAAGGTGGTTATATCGTCATACTTATTAAGACCTTGGAATCCCGCAACTATCACTATGTTTCGCTTTGCAATTTCGTTCCTGATACGTTCCGGATCTACCCTCTTAATACGGGCGATACCGTGTTTTGAATCGGTGGAAAAGCCCGCCTGCCAGCCGAGCAGGGAAATTACGGGACAGCCTAACTTTTCAATCGCCATTGCAAGAAGTGCAATAGACATTTGCTCGCCCGCGGAAAGGAGCATATCAAGCTCACGCTTTGAAGGACCGTCGGGATTGATTTCCTTAGCCTTTTCGATTAAATCGTCGGTAGTGTCGCCCTGAGCCGAAACAACAACAACAACATCGTTACCCTTTTTGTAATCGCCTATAATGGTATTTGCTACATTAAATACCCTCTCAGCGTTGGCGACCGAAGAGCCGCCGAATTTTTTTACCATTAGTGCCATTTATTTAACCCCCTGAAAATTAGAAAAAGGTATTAAGAACTTTAAGTGAAGAAAGATTACTAAACTTTGAAAGCTTTTCTTTAGTGATGCTTTCTTTCTCCTCGTTTGTTATAAAGGCTATCTCGCCGCGGAACTTGTTTTTAACGCAAGAAACTGCGGGGAAGAGAGCCTCAAACTGCTGCTCAAGTCCGTCAAAATCCTCGGACGAAACCCTTACATAAAGCCTTGAAGCTTCATCGTAAGCATTATCAACATAATCGGGTGCGCCTTCTTCCCAGTCGAGGTATTTACGGGAACTGAGGTGCTTTACACAGTCTATAACATCGGCTACAACCGCACTTGCAGTCGCTTCCTTGCCCGCGCCCTTGCCGTAGAACATAACCTCGCCTGTTTGGTCGCCGTTTACCATTACTGCGTTGAATACGCCGTTAACGCCCGACAAAATACAGTCGCGGCTTACAAGGGTAGGACGGACCGAGGCGGTGATTTTGCCGTTCGGGAGCTTTTTGGCTCTGCCGATAAGCTTTATAACGCAACCGAAATTATCGGCTGACTCAACATCGTCCAGGGTGATTTCGGTTATACCCTCGGTGGCAACCTGATCGGGATAAACATGCTTGCCGAAGCCCAAAGCCGCTAAGATGCAGACCTTACGGCAGGCGTCGTGACCCTCAATATCGGCGGCGGGATTTTTTTCGGCATAGCCTAAAGCCTGCGCTAAGGCGAGTGCCGCGTCAAAATCCATATTATCCACTATCATTTTATTTAAAATAAAGTTGGTTGTTCCGTTTAATATGCCCGCGATTTCGGTTATCTCATTCGCGGCAAGGCATTGGGCTATCGGACGAAGCACGGGAATACCGCCGCCGACCGATGCTTCAAACAGGAAATTCACATTGTTTTCGTTGGCGATTTTAATAAGCTCCGCGCCCTTGGCGGCCACAAGCTCTTTGTTGGAAGTGGCAACGCTCTTGCCCTTTAAAAGACAGCTTTTTACAAAATCGTAAGCGGGATTAATTCCGCCCATAACCTCAACTACAACCTTAATACTGTCGTCATTAAGTATTGTGTTAAAGTCTTTAATGAATTTTTCGCTGTAGGATAAATCGGGAAAATCGCGCAGGTCAAGAATGTATTTAACATTCACATCGGTATGAGTTTTTTGTGCGATTCGGTCGGAGTGATTTATAAGGATTTCGGCAACGCCCGAACCGACGACGCCGTGACCCATAATAGCGACAT
>CAZRMP010000131.1:0-1784 GCA_964601235.1 uncultured Ruminococcus sp. | reverse complement strand
ATCGGGATTGACGATGCCATTAGCGCCGCAAAGCTAAACGGAGTTATATTAGAGGGTATTTTCACACACTTTGCGGTATCCGACCGCACTAAAACAACCGAAGACGGATTTACAGATGAGCAGTATTCCCGCTTTTGCACCGCCGCAAAGCGCTTTGAAGTCGCGGGGCTAAAGCCAAAATACCGCCATTGCTGTAACTCTGCCGCCTTTTGCCTTGATAACGGCAAGCATTTTGATATGTGCAGACCGGGTATTATACTCTACGGTCTTACCCCGTCAAGCGATTTAAAGCTAAAGGAAGATTTTATTCCCGTTATGACCGTGAAATCGGTAGTATCGATGGTAAAAACGATTAAAAAGGGTGATACCGTAAGCTACGGCCGCACCTTTACGGCGGAAAAAGAAATGAAAATCGCAACCGTCACGGCAGGCTATGCGGACGGATATCCGAGACTGCTTTCTAACAAAGGCTTCGTGCTTATAAACGGAAAAAAAGCGAATATAATCGGCAGGGTCTGTATGGACCAGATGTCGGTGGATGTTTCGGATATAGATAATGTAAAGCAGGGCGACGAGGTTATACTCTTCGGCAAAGCACTTCCCGTAGAGGAGCTTGCAGATATGTGCGGCACTATCAATTACGAAATCGTATGCGGAATTTCACCGAGAGTCCCAAGAATTACGGTAGCCAAAGGAAAACAGGAATGAAAAAATACATTCTCGCCCTCGACGAGGGTACGACAAGCGCCCGAGCCATACTTTTTGACAGGGACGGCAACACCGTCTCGGTAGCACAGCGCGAGTTTACACAAATTTATCCGCAGCCGGGTTTTGTGGAACACGACCCTATGGAAATATTTGGGGTCCAGTATTCCGCAATTACGGAGGCTATAGCCCAAATAGGCGCTACGCCTTCTCAAATCGCGGCGGTAGGCGTTACCAACCAACGCGAAACCGTAATTATTTGGGATAAAATAACGGGCGAGCCGATTTATAACGCGATAGTTTGGCAATGCCGACGCACCGCCGATTTATGCGGGGAGCTAAAAAAAGAGGGGCTTGAACCATATGTTAAAAGCGTTACGGGGCTTTGCATTGATGCCTATTTCAGCGGCACTAAAATTAAATGGATACTTGATAATGTAAAGGGCGCGCGGGAAAGGGCGCAAAGGGGCGAGCTGCTTTTAGGCACGGTGGATACCTGGCTTATCTGGAAGCTGTCGGGCGGCAAAATTCATATCACCGACCGCACAAACGCCTCACGGACGATGCTTTATAATATACATAAGCTTTGCTGGGACGATGCCTTACTTAAAAGGCTTGATATTCCCCGCTGTATGCTGCCCGAGGTGAAATCAAGCAGCGAAATATACGGCTTTGTCAACATTTTAGGCGAGGAAATCCCCGTTTCGGGAATAGCAGGCGACCAACAGGCGGCGCTTTTTGGGCAGAAATGCTTTTCTGCGGGTGACATTAAAAACACCTACGGCACGGGCTGTTTCCTTTTAATGAACACGGGCGATAAAGCCTATGAAAGCCAAAACGGACTTATCACAACCGTAGCCGCAAGCGCCCGTAATGACAAGGTGTGCTACGCGCTTGAGGGAAGCGTATTTGTTGGCGGAGCAGTAATTCAGTGGTTGAGAGACGAAATGGGGCTTATTAAAACTGCGGCGGAAAGTGAAAAAGCCGCCCTTTCGGTTAAGGACAGCGCAGGGGTTTACATAGTTCCCGCCTTTGCGGGACTGGGCGCTCCGTATTGGGATATGTACGCCAGAGGTACA
>CAZRMP010000130.1:0-1845 GCA_964601235.1 uncultured Ruminococcus sp. | reverse complement strand
GCAAAAACAAGGGCGGTAGGCACATCTACCGTAAACGCCATTATCATTGCACCGAAGACGACAATCGGGGAACGCAGAACCAATCGGAAGGTAAGATTTACCCCCGACTGCACCTGATTAATGTCCCCCGTAAGCCTTGTTATAAGGGTCGGCGCCCCCAGTTCGTCAAGCTGTGAAAAGGACAGCTTTCCTATATGGGAAAATACCGCGTGCTTTACCTTAGCGGAAAACCCAACCGCGGCTTTAGCGGCGAAATACTGCGCCGCAACAGCGCAGACAAGCCCCAACACCGCAAAAATGCCCAGCACACCGCACATTTTTAAAATGTAGGGCTTATCCCCGCCCGCTATTCCGTTATCGATAATCGCCGCCACAACAAGCGGCACAATAAGCTCGAAAACCGCCTCGGTCAGCTTAAAGAACGGAGCTAAAATACTTTCCTTTTTATAATTTTTTAAATACTTTAACAGTTTAATCATATATCAATCCCCGATAAATAATAACATTATTGTTTTCCCTTTTCAAGTCCCTATGCCGAATTATTGAAAAATAATAATCCCGCCCCCATTTATTAAGTAAAAATAGGTGCGGGATTAATTAATTATTTTGATTTCCCATATTCTCCAATGCGTATTTACAACATTGCAGAACCAATAGATTAAAGGAAATATTATTATCGGTTGCCGTTTTATTGAGCTTCTCAAACAAAGGCTCGGTAAAACGGACAGTACGCGCTACATTCGCGCTCTTAAGTTCGTTATCTATTTTAAACATTTTCATCACCAATATAATAGTATGCTCATTTTTGGTTATATTTATATAACCATTTATGGTTGCATAATTATAATTTATAATATATAATATTATAGGTGATGAAAATGAAATGTGAAAACTATTTGTGTATATATGAAATTAACGGAGATTGCCTATTGACTAATATTGAATTGGACATTATGGGGCAATGTAAAGAATGTATTTATATAAGTATTGAAGAAGAAAGCCTTAAAAAGTTGAAAGCAAAAGGCAAAAATGAAAACTTTAATATATAATTCATAGTTGAAATTTATTTAAGCGGTTATTAAAATATTTTAAGGCGGTGATAAATACTTATGGTAAATTACTGTTTTTATAATAGTGAAATCGGGATTATCAAAATCGGGGTAAGTGACGGGGCGGTTTGTGAAATCGGAATTGCGGACTGCCCGAGCGAAAGCGCGACTTCCGCGCTTGCCGACAGGGCTTTTAAGGAAATTTCTGAATACCTTAACGGTAAACGCAAAGCCTTTGATTTTCCTATTGCTCCTAAAGGTACGGATTTTCAAAGAAAGGTCTGGTCGGCGCTAAGAGAAATTCCCTACGGGGAAACAAAAACCTACGGCGAAATCGCCGCGCAAATAGGAAACCCGCAAGCCGCGCGGGCGGTAGGAAACGCCTGCAACAAAAACCCGCTTTTGTTAGTTGTCCCCTGTCATCGCGTGTTAGGTGCGAACGGCTCGCTTACAGGCTTTGCCGCGGGTATAAAGGTAAAAGAGCGCTTACTGCTGCTTGAAAAGAAATATGATTTCTAAAAATAAAGGCCCCCTTGCCTAAAGGGGGCTGGCACCGATAGGTGGCTGGGGGATAATTGGGTTTGCAGAAACTAAATTGTATCCCTCCGTCACGGCTTCGCCGTGCCACCTCCCGTAAGGCTTGGGAGGCTTTTTTATACCTTAAAAATTATATCTTATATTAATCAAGAAAATCCTCGTTTAAGGTTACGCCGAATTCATTTGCGATTGCGCGGAGGTTGTCATCGGTGATGGTCTGGCGGATTCCCTGACCGCAGGAAAGCGCCTTAACATAAAT
>CAZRMP010000129.1:0-1855 GCA_964601235.1 uncultured Ruminococcus sp. | reverse complement strand
GAAAGTGCGGGGCAGTTATGTATAACACATTCCTTTTCGCACAAAACGGTCGCCGCAAGCACGGGACGAACGCTGTTTTTCGCCCCCTGAACGGATATTCCGCCGTAAAGCTTTTTACCGCCGTTTACTATTATTTCGGACATTTACCGCACCCTCTCATAGCAGTCTTCAGAGGGTCGAACATAATAAAGTTTCAACCGTCAAAAGACTAAAACTTTTCTCACAGTTCATACTATGCGAAAATGCGGAAATTGTCACGCTCCCGTATATAATTGCATTAAAACATCGTAAATTCTTTTGTTTGAAACGGTATCAATAAGACTTTCACCGCTTAAATCCTTTTCCTCAAGAATTTCCGCCGCGCCCGTCTTTTTAAGGGTCATAGCGTTGTGGAACTGGTGATTTTCCGCAACATAGGGAGAGGGAATAAGCACCGACGGCTTACCCAAACAGCAAAGCTCGCTTAAAGTAATGGCCCCCGCACGGCATATTACAAGGTCAGCCGCCGCCATACATACATCCATATCGTTAATGTATTCGCGAACATCAATAAGGGGTGAGAGCTTGGTGTCCTCAAGCGAAGCCATCATAGCCTCGTACCCTATCTTGCCCGTACCGTGAATATGATAAAATTTATCTGTGCCGTTATGCCATTTAATAAGCTCCGTGACCGCCTCGTTAATATGTCTAGCTCCCAGTGAGCCGCCAAAGGAAAGTATAAGCGGACGGTTATCAAGTCCTAATTTTGCCCTTGCTTCCTCACGCGTAATACTTAAAAGCTCACTCCTCACGGGGTTTCCCGTAATAATCGGCGGCTTTTTAAGGTTTAACCGTTTCTCCGCCTCGGGCATTGCAAGCATAACCTTATCCGCCTTATCCGCAAGCATTTTTGTGGTGACACCGGGATATGCGTTTTGTTCGTGTATTGCGGTTTTAATGCCTAATTTATGCGCCTCGCGCAGTACAGGACCGCTTACATAACCTCCCGTACCCACAACTATATCAGGTGCTATTTCCTTTAAAAGCTTTTTTGAAGTAACCGATGAGGATATGGCTTTCCCTACCGCTTCAACATTTTTTACTATATTTTTAGGGCTTAAGCTCCGTTTGAAGCCTACAACATCTATTGTGTGAAAATCGTATCCCTTTTCGGGAACAAGCTTTGCTTCAAGCTTATCCGCCGTACCGATATAGGATATTTGGGCATCAGGGTGGCGCTCCTTTATATAGCCTGCTATTGCAAGCGCGGGATTAATATGCCCCGCGGTGCCGCCGCCTGCAAAAAGAATTTTCATTGCTGTATCACCCTACTTTAAGTTTTCTCAATATTCGCTCCCCTTGATACCGAAAGCACAATCCCCATTTCGGCAAGCAGAATAAGGAGCGAGGTTCCGCCGTAACTAAAAAACGGGAGACTGATTCCCGTATTGGGAATAGTATTGGTTACAACCCAGATATTAAGCATTGCCTGAAGGCCTACCTGAAAGGTGAGACCGAGGGCTAAAAGCGAGCCGAACTTATCCTTCGCCCGCATAGCTATCGTAAACCCGCGCCAGACAAGCAAACAGAATAATAATATTATAACAAGCGCACCTACCAGCCCCAATTCCTCACAAACTATTGCGAAGATAAAATCATTGTGAGGTTCGGGCAACCACAAATACTTTTGTCTTGACTGACCTATTCCCCTGCCTAAGATTCCGCCCGAACCTATAGCCAATAGGGACTGAATTGTTTGAAACCCCTTACCCTTAGCGTCCGCCCACGGGTCAAGCCAATACTTTATACGGTCAGAGCCGTAGCCTATAACACCCGTAACAACCGCCAAAATGCCGAGTCCTGCTCCGGCACCGAT
>CAZRMP010000128.1:0-1912 GCA_964601235.1 uncultured Ruminococcus sp. | reverse complement strand
GCTTTAAGGTGCAGCTGCTCGACTTTCTTGACGGCGACGAGGCGGGACTCAAAAGCGCGGTTATGCTTATCGAGGGGGATAATGCCTACGGCTATTTAAAGAGCGAATCGGGAGTTCACCGACTTGTAAGGGTTTCGCCCTTTGACGCGTCGGGCAGAAGACATACTTCCTTTGCTTCACTTGAGGTTATGCCCGAAATAAGCGATGACGCTGATATTGAAATCCGCGAGGAAGACATTAAAATGGATGTTTTCCGTTCTTCGGGAGCGGGCGGTCAGCACATTAACAAAACCTCGTCCGCGGTGCGCCTTACCCATATTCCTACGGGAATTGTGGTTGCATGCCAGAACGAGAGAAGCCAGTTCCAAAACCGCGAGCAGGCAATGAAGATGTTAAAGTCAAAGCTGCTTGAAATTAAGGAAAGGGAGCATCTTGAAAAAATCGAGGATATAAAGGGTGTTCAAAAGGAAATCGCCTGGGGCTCGCAGATTCGTTCCTATGTATTTATGCCCTATACCCTCGCAAAGGACCACCGCACAGGCTTTGAATCGGGAAATATTAACGCTGTTATGGACGGCGATTTGGACGGCTTTATCAATGCCTATTTAAAGGCATCTTCTAAGGGAGAATTACAGAATGCTTAATAATACTATTTCGGTTGCAATAGACGGCCCTGCGGGAGCGGGGAAAAGCAGTATTTCCCGCCTTGCGGCAAAAAGGCTCGGTTTTATCTATGTTGATACGGGTGCGCTTTACCGCGCGGTAGGGCTTAAATTTTCGCTTTCGGGGGCAGACACAGCTCTTGACTGCGATATTGACGGAATTTTAGCTGATACAACTGTGGATATCCGCTTTAAGGACGGCGAGCAGAGGGTTTACCTTGACGGCAGGGATGTATCGGACGAGATACGCACTCCCGCCGCCTCAATGATGGCATCCGCTGTTTCCGCACGCCCTCAGGTGCGCGCATTTCTGCTTGAAATGCAAAGAAAGCTTGCAAGGGAAAATAATGTGGTTATGGACGGCAGAGACATAGGTACTGTCGTTCTGCCCGACGCTAAGGTTAAAATCTACCTTACCGCCTCGGCTGAGGTTCGCGCTGAAAGAAGACTTAAAGAGCTTAAGGAAAAGGGCGAAAATGTCACCTTTAAAGAGGTTTATGACGATATGGTAAAGCGTGATTATGACGATATGCATAGAGTTATCGCCCCTTTAAAGCAGGCTGAGGACGCTGTCCTTGCCGATACTACCGACTGCAATCTTGAAGAGTCGGTAGAGCTGATTTTAAAAATAGTAAACGAAAAGAGGGCGCAGAATTGAAAATAACGCTTGCAAAAACCGCTGGCTTTTGCTTTGGGGTAAACCGCGCGGTGCAATCGGTTTACGATTTGCTTGACAAGGGCGAGAAGGTTTGTACCTTAGGCCCTATAATTCACAACCCCCAGCTCGTTGAGGAATTAAAGCAAAGGGGAGTAAGGATTGTCGAGTCCCCCGAAGAGGTAACAGAGGGGGAAACCCTTGTTATCCGCTCCCACGGTGTTGAACAGAGCGTGACCGAAAGGGCGAAAGAATTAGGCGTTAAAACCGAGGACGCGACCTGCCCCTTTGTCGCAAAAATTCACAGCATTGTGGCAGAAAAGGGCAGGGAGGGCTGTATCACCTTAATCGCGGGGGACGCTTCTCATCAAGAGGTTAAGGGTATTGTAGGTCACTGCACGGGGGAGGTTTTTGTCTTCTCCGATGAAGAGGAACTGACAAAATTATTAGCTGAAAAGGAAAATTTCGCCGAAAAAAGCGTTATTTTGGTCTCTCAAACAACTTTTAATGAAAAAATTTTTATAAAATGCCGAAATATTTTAAAAAAAGTATGTACAAATGCAAAAATTTTTGATACAATATGTAATGCAACTTC
>CAZRMP010000127.1:0-1970 GCA_964601235.1 uncultured Ruminococcus sp. | reverse complement strand
AAAGCCCCAAAGGCGGGATTTAGTGAAGAGTGAAGAGTGAAAAGTGAAGAAGTAAAGCCCCAAAGACTTACGCCTTTGGGGCTTTGGTGGAGACGATGAGACTCGAACTCACTACCTCTACAATGCGAATGTAGCGCTCTACCAGATGAGCTACGCCCCCAAATACCGAATCGGTATTATTGCGCCGCTTTTGGCGGAACACTACTATTTTACTCTATCCAGTACTTTCTGTCAAGTGTTCTGAATGAAATCGCTGAAAAAATATGCTGTTTTTTTATGATTTCACTGCCCTCAAGGTCGGCAACCGTCCTTGAAACCTTTAAAATTCGGTCGTAGGCACGGGCGGACATACCTAATTTATCAAAGGACTGCTGTAGATAGCTTGAGGCGGCGGGATCCAAAACGCAATGCTTTTTAAGCATAGCGGGGGTAAGCCGCGCGTTGCAGGTAATGGGCGTGCCCTTATAGCGTTCCTGCTGAATTTTCCGCGCTCTGTTTACACGCTCCCTGATTTGCTCGGAGGTTTCTTCCTTTGAAGTCGAGCTTAACTCTGTGTAATTTACGGGCGGCACTTCAACATGTAAATCAATTCGGTCGAGCATCGGTCCCGATATGCGGTTAAGGTATTTCCGCACCGCATTTTGCGAGCATATGCACTCCTTTGTGGGGTGTCCGTAAAAGCCGCAGGGGCAGGGGTTCATCGCGGCGACAAGCATTACCGAGCTCGGATATGTAAGGGTTCCCGCCACGCGGGAGATTGTAACCGTTCCGTCCTCAATCGGCTGGCGCATAGCCTCCATAACATCTCGGCGGAATTCGGGAAGTTCGTCTAAAAACAGCACGCCGTTGTGGGCGAGTGAAATTTCACCCGGTCTTGGCATAGAGCCGCCGCCCGTAAGTCCCGCGACCGATACCGTATGATGGGGCGAGCGGAAGGGTCGGGTTTTAACAAAGGGATTTTTGGGGTCTAATATCCCCGCTATGGAATGAATTTTGGTGGTCTCTATGGATTCATCAAAGGTCATTTCGGGCAGAATGGTGGGCAGCCGCTTTGCAAGCATACTTTTGCCCGAGCCGGGAGGGCCTATAAGTAATATATTGTGTCCCCCTGCGGCGGCAATTTCAAGCGCCTTCTTGGCGGCAAGCTGACCCTTTCCCTCGCTGAAATCAAGGGCTGTATTAAATTGCTCGGGCGCAATTTCGGTTTTGGGCGTTTTTTCTATCGGCTTTTTGCCTGTTATGTGGTCGATTAACTGACCTACACTTTGAACGCCGTAGACATTAATCCCCTCGATTACCGCCGCCTCGGCGGCATTCTCTTTAGGGACAAAAACATTTTTAATACCGTTTTTAAGGGCGGTTATGGCAATGGCTAACACGCCGCCGGTTTTGCGGGTCTTGCCGTCTAAGGAAAGCTCCCCTACAAAAATACTGTCCTCAAGCGCGGCTTTAAGCTGACCCGAAGCCTTAAGTATCGCAATAAGCACCGGCAGGTCGTAGATAGAGCCTTCCTTTTTAAGGTCGGCGGGGGCTAAATTGACCGTAATCCTGCCCACGGGAAACTTAAACCCGCAATTCTTAAGGGCGGCGCGCACCCTGTCGCGGGATTCCTTTACCGCCGTATCGGGCAGACCCACAATGTCAAAGGCGGGGAGACCCGTAGAAACATCTGCCTCGACCTCAATCATATAAGATTCTATTCCGAAAAGCCCCACACTTTTAAGCCGCGAAAACAAACCGAACACCGCCTTTTTATTATCTAACCAAATAATACCACATACTGCAAAATAATACAAGAGAAAAGACAGACCCGTTACACTTAAAACAGATCTGTCTTTTCATATCGGTGTAATAAGTAACATACTCTACAGCTTCGCCGCTGATGGCTTGCGTCAGGTTTTAAATCAGTCTTCTTTGACTGTTTTCTCTATCAGATGCAAATAAGCGCCTTGACTTTTTAAAAAAGTATG
>CAZRMP010000126.1:0-1973 GCA_964601235.1 uncultured Ruminococcus sp. | reverse complement strand
TTTATAATGGCGGCGGTAACCTTTTTAATCCGCGTATTGCCCCTAACCCTTATCCGCAAAAAAATCACCAATGTGACCCTGCGCTCATTTCTCTATTATGTCCCCTATGTCACCCTTGCGGTTATGACCTTCCCCGCGATAATCGAGGCTACAAACAGCGTCTGGTCGGGACTTGCCGCGCTTATCGTAGGGGTGCTTCTCGCCTATTTCGGTGTAAGCCTTTTCGGCGTGGCGGTCTGCTCCTGTGTGATTGTGTTTATAATAGAGCTGATTATTCTTTAATTTATTTCCGCTATTCTGTCGGCAATATCCGCAAAGATTTCGCCGCAGGTAGCGGATTGTTTTTGCGTGTTTTCGGAAAAGACTATAACAGTATACTGCGGATTATCCGCCGGAAAAAAGCCGCAGAACCACCCCGCGCATATCTCTGTACCGTTTTCGTATTTCCCTGTTTGGGCGGTAGCGGTCTTGCCTGCCGCAGATACCCCTTTAGGCTTAGCGTTAGTTCCCGTACCTTCCTCAATAACCGCAGACAGATACTCCCTTAGTTTCAAGGCGGTTTTATTTGTCATAACCCGTGTGCGTTCGCCCAATCCATAAGGGGTAAATGCCCCGCCCGAAAGCGTGCCCTCTACAACCGAGGGGATATTATACGCCCCGTCCGAAGCCACAGCACAGTAAAGATTAAGCATTGCCACAGGCGACAGCAACAGCTCACCCTGACCTATACTGAAATTTGCGAGATTAGCTATATTGGAAAGACTGCTCTTGCTTGGCAAGCTCCCCTTAGCGGCAGAAAGTCCGTCGCATATATCTATACCTTTCCCAAATCCCAAGGCTGACGCGGTGTTATATATTTTCTCCCCGCCAACCTCGGCGGCAAAATTATAAAAAAAGGTGTTACAGGAATTTGCAAGACCGCTTTTTAAATCCATATCACCGTGTCCCGAAAGATTATGGCATTTAAAATATCGGTCAATTATTTTGGTACTACCCGTGCATATATAACAAAAGCCGCCCTTCCCCGACTCGATACCCGCCGCGGCAACGCAGGGCTTAAATACCGAACCTACGCTGTACGCCGCAAGCGCGCGGTTTAAAAGAGGGGAATTTTCTTTATTAAGATAATCGCTTAAATTCGTAACATCGAAATTCGGAACGCTTGCCATCGCCCTTATTTTTGAGGTTTTTGCATCTGCAATAACAACGGCACCGCACTCAATCTGCTTTGCCGCATTTTCTGCCACCGACTGAATATTTACATCAATAGTAGAGACCACACCCCCGGCGGTCACCGCGGTATCGTTATTAATTTCGGGCTTAATGCCCACAAGAATATCTCCGCCGCCGTCCATAGTATAGACAAACTCCGCCTTTTTATCGGAATACAGGTATTCGTCATATGCCTTTTCGAGTCCCGAGACTCCGTGGGACTCGCTATCGGTATAACCTATAAGGTGCAAAGCCTTAGTATCCGCCGAATTATGTTCATAAATCTCGGCGCAGTATATTCCGTCACATTCTATCATTTCGGGAACTTCGCACAACACAGGCTTACCTGATTTAAGCCTTTCAAGTACACTTTCGCGCTCCTCACCCGACAAAACCGAGCTTATAGCGGTTACGGCGCGGGGAATCGGCGACACCGCCGCAATAATTTTTGTACTGCTGTTTGTAATAGGAACCATATTACAGTCATATATCGTTCCCCGAAGGCTTGAAGCCGTAAGTCTCAAAGCGGACTGCTTACTCTGAACCTCGGAATAATCAGAGGTCGCTATAACCGCAACCCGCATTATACAGCTAAAAAACAGCAAAATCACAAGGAAAAAGCAAACCGCCGAGCGTTTTGAAAATGTACCCCAAAAGCTTTCTTTAGACACAAAAAAACACCTCTCGTTAAAAGTATTAACGAAAGGTGTTTGTTTAAACCGAATTTTTTAGGCTGACGAGAGTCGAACCCGTCACGCCTG
>CAZRMP010000125.1:0-2025 GCA_964601235.1 uncultured Ruminococcus sp. | reverse complement strand
AGGTACATGTAAGAATTAAGGAAGGCGAGAAGGAAAGAATTCAGGTGTTCGAGGGTACTGTTATTGCCAAGAACAACAGCGGAATTGCTGAAACCTTCACCGTTCGCCGTGTTTCCTACGGAGTAGGCATTGAACGCGTATTCCCCGTACATTCACCGAGCGTTGCTAAGATTGAGCTTGTCCGCAAGGGTCAGGTTCGCAGAGCGAAGCTCTACTATCTGCGTGACAGAGTCGGTAAAGCGGCTAAGGTTAAAGAGCTTATTGGTTAATATTAAGGCTTTAAGAAGGGGGAACGGGCTTTTCGCTGTTCCTCCTTTTTGCTTAAATTAATGTAGAGGTACTGTATGGACGGCATTAGTAATACTGAAAAAATTAAAAATGCTATTATTTCTGCCGCAAACAGCGGTAACGGAGAGGATGGCTTTAGCGTGGATATGGAATATGCTGATAATTTACCTGATACCCCTGAGGAGGAAAAAAAGCCAAGCTTAGCTGAGGAAATTTTTGAGTGGCTTGATGTACTTGCTACCGCAATAATAGCGGTTGTTATAATTTTCAGCCTGATATTCAGGATTGCGACCATTTCGGGGCCGTCTATGCAAAACACCCTTTTTACAGGCGATAAGGTAATAATTTCAAACCTTGGTTACACACCAAAGCAGGGCGATATAGTAGTGGTTTCAAGAAATGTGAACAATTCCGTTGAAGATACTGCCGAAAGCCAAGAGCCCATAATTAAGCGCGTCATCGCTGTAAGCGGGCAGACAGTGGATATTGATTTTGAACGGGGTGTCGTTTCGGTTGACGGGGTCGAGCTTGACGAGCCCTATACAAAAACACCTACCAACCGAAAATTTGACGTTCAGTTTCCGCTATATGTGCCCGAGGGATATATATTTGTGCTGGGCGATAACAGGGACAATTCTATGGACAGCCGCGACGGCAGAATAGGCGAGGGCGGACTTATTGATACCCGCTATGTGTTAGGTCACGCTGTTTTCCGCATTTTCCCCTTTAACAGTATCGGGAGTCTTCTTAAATGAGTAATACGCAGAATATTCAGTGGTTCCCCGGTCATATGGCGAAAACCCGCCGTAAAATCAAGGAGATACTGCCGCTTATAGACGCGGTAGCAGAGGTTGTTGACGCAAGAATACCCATAAGCAGCCGCAACCCCGAGCTTAAAAGCCTTATCGGAGATAAGCCCCATATAATACTGCTTAACAAGTGCGATATGGCTGACCCTGCGGCTACAGAGGAATGGATAAAATATTATAAATCGCAGGGTATTTCCGCAATTGCTACCGACTGTAAAACAGGCAAGGGAATTAATCTTTTTAAGGATACGGTTAAAACCGCCCTTTCGGACAGGCTTAAATACTACGCCGAAAAGGGAATGGTGGGAAAACCCCTTAGGGTAATGGTTGTAGGTATTCCTAACATAGGTAAATCCACCTTTATAAACCGTATTGCGGGAAATAACAAGGCAAAGGCGGAAAACCGCCCGGGAGTCACAAGGGGAAATCAATGGTTTACTATCGATAAGCAGTTGGAGCTTTTGGACACTCCGGGTGTACTTTGGCCTAAGTTTGAGGATAACACCGTAGGCGAGCATTTAGCCTTTACGGGAGCGGTTAAGGATAATATCCTTGATACCGAGCTTTTAGGTATGCGGCTTGTGGAGCTTTTGGCTGAGTCTGCGCCCGATAAGCTTACCGCCCGTTACGGCGAGCTTAACCTTGAAGCTGACGGTTACGATTTGCTTTGCGAGGTCGGCAAAAAGCGCGGTATGCTTATAAGGGGCGGCGAGACCGACACCGAAAGGGCGGCAAATATGCTCCTTGAAGAATACCGAAACTGTAAAATAGGGCGAATAACATTGGAAAGGGTATGATTTAATGGGAAAATAGACATATTATCAGGTTTATAAGATATTTTCCACCAAATAATTCATTTTTTCCCCTTTTGTATTTTTTAATGACACTAAAAATAGCATTAAAATAATCTTTTTAGAACAATAATTAT
>CAZRMP010000124.1:0-2035 GCA_964601235.1 uncultured Ruminococcus sp. | reverse complement strand
AAAGCCCTAACCGTTTTTCAAGCACGGCGAGCATAAGGTTTAAACGGTTGTAATCAAAGCCCGCCGAGGTGCGCCTCGCGTTGCCGAAGCCCGTCGCGGTGACAAGCCCCTGTACCTCGGCTAAAATAGGTCTGGTTCCCTCCATAATGCAGGTGATACACCCGCCCGAAACATCGCTCATTCTGCCCGAAAGCATCATAGCTGACGGATTTTCCACCGCCGTAAGACCTGTTTCGGTCATTTCAAAAACGCCGATTTCGTTTGTCGAGCCGAAACGGTTTTTCATTGCCCTTAAAATTCTGCCCGACTGGTTACGCTCTCCCTCGAAATACAGCACGGTATCTACAATATGCTCCATAACCTTAGGGCCTGCAATATCGCCGCCCTTGTTGACATGTCCGACAATGAAAATCGGAATATCAAGGCTCTTGCCGGTTCTAAGCAGCAGATTTGTCGATTCCCTTACCTGAACGATACTGCCGGGGGAAGAGGAAATGTCGCTGTGCTGCATAGTCTGAATGGAGTCGATAATCACAAGCCCCGGCTTTGCGGAATTTATATATTCGCAGACGGTCTGCACATCAGTTTCGGTCATAACAGACACTCGGTCGCTGTCAACACCTATCCGCTTCGCGCGAAGCTTTATTTGTATAGCAGATTCCTCGCCCGATACATAAAGTATGTCGAGCTTGTCCTGCAAAGCGGAGCAGACCTGCAAAAGAATTGTGGATTTGCCAATCCCCGGGTCGCCCGACAAAAGCACCACAGACCCCTTTACAATTCCGCCGCCTAAGACCCTGTCAAGCTCGGAGATTCCCGTGACAAACCTGTGCTCGTCATCGGCGCTTATTTCTGAAAGCGGTCTCGCAGAAAAAGCGTGGACAGGTCGGGGAGTGCTTACCGCCGCCTTCTGCGGCAGGCGCACATCTTCAACCATAGTGTTCCACGCCCCGCACTCGGTGCATTTGCCCATCCATTTAGGGCTTTCAAAGCCGCATTCTGTGCAGATATATACCGTTTTACTTTTTCCTGCCATCTTAGTTCTCCTAATTATATACTGTTATCGGAATAAAAGCTTACTATTCCGCAAAAAATCGAAAATGCCATTTTTTTCTGATATTCCTCGTCTTTAAGCCGATTAAGCTCGGCGGAATTGCTTAAAAACCCGCATTCCACCAGCACCGCGGGGACGGTGGCGTTGTATAGAAGATAGGTACTGCTGGTTGCCTGCTTGTTGACCCGCGTGTTTTCGGGCTGTAAAAGCTTTACAATGGATTTTTGTATGCAGTCGCCAAGCACTTTAGACTCTTCGCGTTCTGCGCTGTAAAACACCTGTGAGCCGTTTGCCGCCGAGGTTGTAAATTTGTTAAGATGAATACTTACAAAAACCGCGTTCGGATTATCCTTCATAAGTCCTAAGCGGTTTTTAAGATCGCTTTTTTTTCGGGTTGCAATCTTGTCGGTTTCGACATCGTCGGTTGAAACATCGCTTTCTCTGGTCATTATAACTTGGAAACCGCTTTGCTTTAAAAAATCCTTAAGCGTAAGGGCAATTTTCAAATTAATGTCCTTTTCAACAGTGCCGTCTGAAGCCACTGCTCCACCGTCAAACCCGCCGTGTCCTGCGTCGAGAATTATTACCTGCCGCTCTTTAACGGTTGCTGAAGCCGTTATATATTCGTATCCTGTTGCGATTGCGGCGCTTACTGCCGCAAAGCATAAAACAACAGACAAAATCACCGCAATTTTTCTTTTAAAAATCACATTATCACTCCAGTCGCTACTGTTTTAAAAATATGATTTTTTAGTGTGCGGTAGAACATTATAAAAGCTTTACCCTGTTATTATAATTCAAACGGTTAGTTTTTTCAATATAAATTGAGGAGCAAACGAGTAAAAATAAGCAAAAAATTATTGATTATGAAAGAAAAATATAATATAATAGATATAATATAGGCTTAGGCTGGCGAGGGTCGAACCCGTTACGGGCCCAGTGTCCGACTTTTCCCGCCTGCTTTGCACTCATTTTTGAAAT
>CAZRMP010000123.1:0-2443 GCA_964601235.1 uncultured Ruminococcus sp. | reverse complement strand
GGGTTAGCTGAGATAAAAAGGCTATCATTTTATCGTGCATTTCGACTGTAAGCTCAGACACCTGACGAAAGCCTAATTTCTCGCCCAAATCACGGCAAAGCTCGATTGCAGACTCGGTATTTTTCTCGGTGGGAACCACTATGTAATTAGCACCTTTGAAAATCTCATCAGAGCTGTTCTGCACACCGCAAACCTCTCTGCCCGCCATCGGGTGGGCGGCGATAAACTCCACATCGTCCCTTAAAATATCCTGAATTTTTCCTGCAATGCAACCCTTAACTCCCGTAACATCGGTTATAACCGCACCGCTTTTTAAAAGGTGCTGATTTAATTTTATCCATTCTATAAAAACATGGGGATAAAGTGCAAAAACCACCAAATCAGCGCCACTAAGTATTTCGGGTTCAATCTCGGTAGTGCCGTAATCTATTATGCCCTTTTCGAGGGCGAAATCAACCGAGGACTGACTTCTGGTTATCGCGCTCACCCTGTAGCCCTGCTTTTTTAGGGATTCGGCATAACTGCCGCCTAAAAGACCTAAGCCTACAATTAATATATTCATATTCTTGTTTAACTTCATTATTTTTCAACCTCTAAATTAATGCCGAGCGAGGAAAACCGCTCAAAGAAATCGGGAAAGCTTTTAGCTACCGCTTCCGCGCCGTATATTTTACCGCCCGTTAAGGTACACAAAACCGCAAGGGACATTACAATTCTATGGTCGTTATGCCCGTTAAGGGGGAGTTCCGGTTTTTTAAGCTCACATTTACGGACGGTTATATCGTTATCGCCTACCTGAACCTCACAGCCAAATTTTGAAAGCTCCTCTGCCATAGCCGCTCCCCTATCGCTTTCCTTAATTTTAAGGCGGTGTGTTCCCGTGAAATGAGCGCCGTTATTAGCTGCCGCCGCCGCTATAAGCACAGGGCCTAAATCAGGGCAGTCGGAAATATCAATTCCGGGTGTGCCGCGCACAATTTCGTCAAACAGCTTTTTGTAAACCGCGTCACCCTGACAGGTATCATTTTTAAGTCCCGATACCGCCACATTGCCGCCCAAGGTGTTTAACGCATCGAAAAATGCGGCGTTTGAATAATCGCCCTCGACCGTAAGCTCCCGCGGTTTATAGGTCTGGTTGCCCTTAATGTATATCGTATGCTCGTCTGTACGGCTGATTCTGATACCAAAATCGGCAAGTGCCTTTACCGTCATTCCAAGGTACGATCCGCTCTCGAGCGCGCCCGTAATATCAATAACGCTGTCATTTTTAAGCAGGGGCAAGGCAAACATAAGTCCGCTTATAAACTGGCTCGAAACATCTCCCCTAACAGCATATTTTCCCGCCTGTAGTCTGCCCTTTACCGTTACTGAATCCTCGGTTTGCCTAAACTCCAAACCCGTAGCCCCGCAAATATCGGCATATACCGAAAGGGAGCGCTCCATAAGCCGCTTTGTTCCCGTAAGGGTGATTTTTCTGTCAAAAAGCAGGCAAAGCGGAATTAAAAATCTTAGTGTACTTCCCGATTCATTACAGAAAAGCTTATCGCTTTTTATCGCTTTTTCTATATCAATTCCGCCGATTCGGGCGGTATCGCCGTTAATTTCCACCTTAGCTCCAAGGCTTTGAAGGCAGGAAAGGGTCGCCTTAATATCCTCAGAAAAGCCGAGACCCTTTATAATACTTCCTGACGATAATGCCCCGCAGATTAAATACCTATGCGCCATACTTTTTGACGGCGGCGCTTTTACCCTGCCGAAAGCGGTGCTTTTATTAATAGTTACAACCATTTAAATTTTCCCCGTAATTCTCCTTTAAAAATTCCATAGCTTCGGTATATCCCTTTATACCGTGACCGCAGATAGTTTTCACACAGGCGGCTCTGATAAAGCTTATCTGCCTAAAGTCCTCACGGCTTGCAACATCTGAGATATGCACCTCAACCGTAGGTATTGATACCGCCTTTAGAGCATCAAGCAGTGCAATACTTGTGTGGGTATATGCCCCCGGGTTAATCACAATTCCGTCAAACACGCCGTATGCCGCCTGAATTTCATCTACAAGCGCTCCCTCATGGTTGGATTGAAACAGCTTTACCTCTATACCGTTTTCCTTAGCATAGGTTTCTACACTCTCGCAAAGGGTATTAAAATTATCCTTGCCGTAAATACCCGGCTCTCTTATGCCCAACATATTAATGTTAGGGCCGTTAATCACCAAAATTTTCATTTAAGAAAGCCTCCTTTACTGCTTTAATGTTAGTATTCAAATCATTTACCGCCTTAATTTCAAATTTAGCGGACGCTTTATAAATAGCGTACCTTTCCTTGTAGCGCTTTATGAGAAGCTCTCTGTTAGAGGATAGCGGGCGGTCGTCTGTTGTCACTAAATCATCTATCGGACGGTCTATAAATACCGTAATTCCGTTTTCCTTTAAAAGGGAAA
>CAZRMP010000122.1:0-2449 GCA_964601235.1 uncultured Ruminococcus sp. | reverse complement strand
CTTTTTGTTTAGCTCGGAAATAATGCGGTCTGTGAAAATTTCCCATCCCTTGTCCTTATGGCTGTTAGGTATTCCTTCCCTTACGGTAAGCACGGTGTTAAGCAGCAGCACTCCCTGCCTTGCCCAACCTGTAAGCTCCCCGTATTCGGGCATTCGGACTCCCAAATCATCGGTTATTTCCTTATAAATATTAACAAGCGAGGGCGGCAGAGCAACTCCTTTTTTTACCGAAAAGCAAAGCCCGTGTGCCTGACCCGCCCCGTGATACGGGTCCTGCCCTATTATAACCACCTTCGTATCAGCAAATGATGTGTACTTCAAGGCGTTGAAAATATCATACATATCGGGATAAATACGCCGTGACGAGTATTCGCTTTTTAAAAAAGAGTGAAGCTGTTTATAGTAGGGCTTTTCCCACTCGTCGGCTAATATTCCGTCCCAATCATTTCCAAGTTTCACCATACTATTTCACCAACCGCCACCACAAAAGCGCACCGGCCTGAAGCGGAACGCCTATGCCTAATATTATCCATATATTATAATTTAAAAATTGCAGACAAAAGCAAAGCAACAGCGACCACATAAGGAGAGATACTATAAGAAAAAACAGTTTCCTTCTATGCCATATAACATCAAAAACAACCGCAACAACAAGCGAAGCCGGCACAGCCCAGCAAAACGCCAGCCAAGGCTTTATCCCTGCAAAAATCTCGCAGAAAATGTATATAACCGTAACCAAAAGCCAAACAGCCAGCACCGATAAAAGCGTGATTATATTATGTTTTTTCCTCGCTGTCGGAATAGGAGCGGCTTTTGCGGTTTCCTCGCCGACGATA
The DNA here is from genome assembly GCA_964601235.1 of uncultured Ruminococcus sp. Classification (GTDB taxonomy): domain Bacteria; phylum Bacillota; class Clostridia; order Oscillospirales; family Acutalibacteraceae; genus UBA737. The sequence continues at coordinate 1,613 of CAZRMP010000122.1, read as the reverse complement.
TAGTCAAGACTTACCCCGTAAAGCTTGCTTAATTTGTAAAGCACCTCAACTCCGGGCAAAGATTCGCCCTTTTCCCACTTTGACACCGCCTTATCGGAATAATTAAGCTTTTCGGCAAGCTCGGCTTGAGTAAGACCGTTTCTTTTACGCAGGTCGGAAAGATTTTTCGCAACAATGTAATTCAAATTATCCATACAAGAATTATATCATAAAAGAAAATATTAGTCAATTTAAAACTACCGTGACTGCTTTTTAATATATTCCTCAAGCTCGTCAAATCCGCCGTTAGGGTAGCGGTAAATATCTATTCCCTTTTTGTTTATCAGGCAATCGGTAAGAAGAAAAACCTCAATGCCAAGCTCATTCGCCGCAGTATCCTCCGTAGCGTCATTACCCACCATAAGGCATTCCGATGGGTTTAGAGAAAGCTTTTCAAGAATTTCCGAATAATATGCAGGGTTCGGCTTGCAGTAATGCGAGTTTTCATAGGTTGTATAAAGCTCGAAATCCTTTTTATCAAGCCCTGCCCATTTGATTCTGCTCTCGGTTGCAACCGCAGGGAAAATAGGATTGGTTGCAAGGATAAGCTTAAAGCCTTTTTCCTTTAATTTCCTTACCGTATCAGCGGCGGCAGGATTAAAGCCGCAATCAGACTTAACCTCATTAAACTCATTGCGGTAGTAATCGTCAAAAACAGGCTTGTCGTTATTTACTCTTTCGCCGAAAATTTCCTCAAATTTAATCCAGAAAGCCTCTTCGTTAGTACGCTTTCCGTCATTTTTGACCATAGCCGCGGTACCGGCCCATATGCCGTCTATTGTTTTTTGCGGCTCATAGCCCAAGGGAGCGAGCTTTTTTACAAGGCGGCTGAAATATCCCTCTGCAAATTTGTCCTGCTCCATAGGCAAGAGCGTTCCGTCCAAATCAAATAATATATTTTTAATCATTAAAATCACCCATTACATTTTAGCATTTAAGTGATTTTTGTCAAGAAAATATACATAAAAAGGTATATTTTAACCCCCCGAGGAAACAATACAAGCGAGGTGATTTTAATGCAATTAACACAAAAGGAAACCGAATTATTAAAGGATTTAAAATCTCAGGAAAAGCTTTGCGCGGAAAAATATATGCAGTATTCAGAATCCGCAAAAGACCCACAGCTTAAAAACCTATTTTCACAGATAGGCGGAATCGAGCAGCAACACTTAAAAACAATCGAACAGCTCGAGGGCGGCACCGTTCCGACTCCGGGCGGAAGCACACCTTCTCAGCCGAGCTTTACCGCAAATTACGCGGTTGCCGAAACCGAGGACAAAAAGCATGACTGCTATCTCTGCACCGACGCTTTAACAACCGAAAAGCACGCTTCGCACCTATATGACACCTGCATATTTGAGTTTAAGCAGGAAAATATAAGAACCTTGCTTAACGGCATTCAAAAGGAAGAGCAAAACCATGGCAAGATGATTTACGATTATATGTCTGCCAACTCAATGTACGCTTAACGGCAAAAGACTGTTATCTTCACCTGATAACAGTCTTTATTTGCATAAAATAAGGAAAATTTTAAAAATAGTTTTAAAAAGTCTTGACTTATTAAAGCTATTGTG
>CAZRMP010000121.1:0-2551 GCA_964601235.1 uncultured Ruminococcus sp. | reverse complement strand
AATATGCGAATATATAAACTATTTCTTTGAACGGCTGATGACCGAAAAAACGGGCGCTATAATTTACAACGGGGACGAAAGGCTTATCCCCGCCGCTAATTATCCCGACCCGCCGCAGATTCCCGTAAGCCTTGAAGTTGTTACGAACGCGGGGAATGCCGAGGAGTCGCTTAGAGCCGAGGCGGAGCATATCGCCGATTATATAAGGCGTGTTATGCAGTCGGGCGAGTGCATAAGACAGGACGAAAACACCCTTAGAAAGGCGAAATTTTCCGACTTTGCGATACTCTTAAGAAACACCAAAGCAAAGGCGGCTGTTCTTGCCGAGGAATTAAGAAAAAACGGAATACCTGTCAACCTATCCTTAGAGGGCTACGCCGAAACCTCAGAGGTCTCGACCTTTTTATCCCTGCTTAAAATTATCGACAACCCTGATTCTGATGTGGAGCTTTTATCGGTGCTTTTGTCGCCTATTTTCGGCTTTACCGCCGAGGATGCGGCTAATATCCGCATAAAAAAGCGGGAGGGAAGTCTTTATTCCGCCCTTGTCTTTTCCTCGGAAAACGATGACAGCCGCTGTGCTAAGGTTCTTAAAACACTCGAAAAATACAGAATACTTGCCGCAACCCTTACTCTGCCGAAGCTTATTACAAGGCTTCTTGAGGATACCGACTACCTTAACACCGTGTGGGCCAAGGAGGACGGCGAGCGCCGCCACGGTAACCTTTTAATGCTTATTTCTTTAGCCGAGCAGTACTCGGCGGACAGCAGGTTGGGAATAGGCGGCTTTGTGAATTTTGTTTTAAGGCAATCGGAAAACGGAATGAAATCGGCGGCGGTTTTGTCCGGCGGGGATACTGTTAAGATTATGAGTATTCACGCTTCAAAAGGTCTGCAGTTCCCCGTATGCATAATAGCGGGAACGGCTAACAGCTTTAACGATAACGATTCCAGAAATTCCGCCCTTTATTCCGATGATTACGGCATAGGCTTTAAATACTTTGATGAAATTCGGCAGGAAAAGCGCACAACGGTTGCAAGAGAGGTCATATTGGACAGCGGGCGAAAAATCACGCGGGAAGAGGAGTTAAGGCTTTTATATGTCGCAATGACGAGGGCACAGGATAAGCTTCACTTTACCGCCGCAGTAGGCAACCTTGAAAATAAGCTTAAAAACTGCTTTTCAGAGCTTATTCTGTCCGAGGGAAGACCTGATAACATATTTGACGGTATGGGTTCATATTTCGATTGGCTGATTATGACTTCACTTGTCCACCCCGACGGCAAGGAGCTTAGAAGCGAGGAAAGCAATATTATACCCGAAATCACCGAAAGCCGAATATCTATCAGTATTTCCGAGGCGGGAGAACAGGAAAAAACCGCCGAGATTTCTACCGAACAGAAAGAGCCTGACAGTGAACTGACAGAAAAGCTTAAGGAAAACATAAAATATTCCTATCCATATGAAAAGCTTTTTGAGATAGAGGCTAAATGCTCGGTTTCAGCACTTGCAAACAAGGCGGAAAGCGAGAAATACGCCTTCTCCGCCCGCCCCGCCTTTATGAGTGACGGAGGAATAACCGCCGCCGAGCGGGGAACTGCGACCCACAAGATTATTGAATTTATTGACTTTAATAAAACCGACGATATTGAGGCTGAAATAGAGCGGCTTTACGAGTGGCAGTATATTTCGGAGCGGGAGGCAAAGGCGGTAAGCCGTAAAAAGCTAAATGCGTTTTTTGACAGCGGACTTTTTGCGCGGATAAAGGCTTCGCCCCTTGTGAAAAGGGAAATGCGCTTTTTGACCGAGATGCCCGCATCGGCTGTGGAGCCGTCGCTTAAAGCGGAATTTGACGGCGAAAGCATTATAGTTCAGGGAGCGGTGGATTTATGCTTTGAAGAAAACGGAGAAATAGTGGTGGTTGATTTTAAAACCGACCGCACAGATAATCCCGACGACCTTGCCGCCGCTTACGGAGAGCAGTTATCAATATACGCCGCCGCCTGTGAAAAGATTTTTGAAAAAAAGGTTAGGCAAAAAATAATCTATTCCTTTGCTCTTTCTGAAGAAATTGAGGTTTAGTTGCAACTTTTAATGCAAATACTTGCCTTTGCAGGGTATTTGGTATATAATAACATAGATATAAACAAAGGCAGGTATATGTATGGACATAAAGGTGGGCGACAGGCTTTTAATGAAAAAGAAGCACCCCTGCGGGACTGATACCTTTACGGTTACAAGAATAGGAATGGACTTTCGCCTTAAGTGCGACGGTTGCGGCAGAGAGGTAATGGTGCCGAGGGTCAAGGCAGAAAAAAGCCTTAAAAAAATAATAAGAGCAGACGGAGAAGAATAATGTTTGATAAGCTTGAAACGGTTGTAAACCGTTATGAACAGATAGCGGTGGAGTTATCCCGTCCCGAGACGGCGGGCGATAACGCGCTTTTTACAAAATTAATGAAGGAGCACGCGGAGCTTACGCCTATAGTAGAAAAATACCGCGAATATACGGCGGCTAAAAGTTCCGAAAAAGAGGCGCTCGAAATACTG
>CAZRMP010000120.1:0-2557 GCA_964601235.1 uncultured Ruminococcus sp. | reverse complement strand
GGACAGAAAGGGTAACAGCTTTACTATAACCGCCGAGGGCTTTAAGGCGAGGGCTTTATGCCACGAAATCGACCATCTTGACGGCATACTTTATATAGATAAGACCGATAAAAAAATTCGTCGCAGAGGTGAATAAATGAAGCTTGTTTTTATGGGAACACCCGATTACGCAGTGAACACCCTTGAGGGGTTAATATCGGCTGGGCATAATGTGGCGGCGGTTTTTGCACAGCCGGATAAGCCTGTAGGCAGAAAGCATATTATAACCCCGCCCCCCGTTAAGGTCTGCGCCCAAAGCCACGGAATTACGGTTTATCAGCCGAATACGCTAAGGGACGGCGAAGCCGAGGAGATTTTAAGGGAAATTGCGCCTGACGCTATCGTTGTTGTGGCTTACGGCAAGATATTGCCTAAAGAAATACTCCAAATTCCTAAATACGGCTGTGTAAACGGTCACGCTTCACTATTGCCTCAATACCGCGGTGCTTCACCCATACAATGGTGCATTGTCTGCGGAGAAAAGGAGACGGGCGTTACCGCAATGAAAATGGACGAGGGTATGGACACGGGCGATATTTTAAAATACGTAAAAACCGAAATCGGCGCGGAGGAAACTGCTGAGGAGCTATTTGACAGACTGTCTGTTATCACCGCCGAGCTTTTGGTAAACACCCTTGCCGATTTGGAAAAGGTCAATATTACACCTATTAAACAGGACGAAGAAAGGGCAAGCTATGCGCCAATAATCAAAAAGGAAATGGCACAGCTTGATTTTGAAAATAAAACCGCAAAAGAGATTCACAACGCCGTAAGGGGCTATTACTCTTGGCCCTGTGCCTACTTCTTTCTTGAAAACAAGCGTGTAAAGGTTATAAAGGCGGCGGTAGCAGGTAATACGGGTGCTAAGGCGGGAACGGTTATTAAAAGCGATGACGGCCTTGTTATAGCCTGTAAGGACGGCACGGCGGTTGAGCTTATTACTGTTCAGCCAGAGGGTTCAAAGCCTATGACCGCAAAGCAGATGCTTTGCGGCAGACCGATAGCCACAGGCACGGTGATAGGCTGTGAGTAACCCAAGAAAGGCGGCGGTTAAGGCGCTTTTAAAGGTAGAAAACGACGCGGCGTATTCAAATATTGCTCTTAATGCCGTTTTAAGGGAAAGCAACCTTGAAAATGCGGACAGGGCGTTTGCTTCGGCAATCTTCTACGGCGTTTTAGACCGCAGAATAACAATAGATTTTGTGCTTTCAAAGTATATAAAAACCCCTTTAAAAAAAGTTGCGCCCTTCACCCTTGAGGTTTTGCGGAGCGCGGTTTACCAGATAATGTTTATGGACAAGGTTCCCGACAGTGCCGCGGTAAACGAGGCGGTAAAGCTTATAAAGTCTTCACGTGAGAGCCGTAACGCAGGCTTTGCGAACGCGGTTTTGCGTAATATTTTAAGAAATGAAATCACCTTACCGCAAGGTAATGATTCTCATTCTCTTTCGGTGCGATATTCCTGCCCCGAGTGGATAATAAAAAGCTTTATAACCGATTACGGCGCCGATACGGCGGAAGAACTGCTTAAAGAAAGCCTAAAGCCCGCACCCGTGGTTATAAGGGTTAACACCTTAAAAACCGATACCGATACACTTAAAGCAGAGCTTGAAAGGTGCGGGATACCGTCAGACACAGCGGAAACGGAAAATTCGCTGATACTTAAAAAGGGAATTGACGCCGCGGATTTTGATTTATATAAAAAGGGCTATTTCTACGCGGAAGATATTTCCTCTCAAACTGCGGTTTCGGTGCTAAACCCTAAAAAAGGGGAGCGGGTGCTCGATATGTGCGCCGCCCCGGGCGGAAAAAGCTTTACTATGTCGCTTTTGATGCAAAACTCGGGGGAGATTATTTCCTGCGACCTGTATGAACAGCGGGTTGGACTTATTAAAGACGGCGCAGAGCGGCTCGGTATTGATATAATAAAACCAATGAGGTTGGATGCGTCGGTTTATGATAAAAATTTAGGCGAATTCGACTGTATTCTCTGCGATGTTCCCTGTTCGGGACTTGGGGTGCTCAGAAGAAAGCCGGATATTAAATATAAACCCGAAAGTGATTTTACCCAGCTTCAGGAACTACAGTATAAAATACTCGAAAACGCCGCCAAATACCTTAAAAATGGCGGCAGAATATTGTACTCCACCTGCACCCTTAGGCGGGAAGAAAACGAAAAACTTGTAAATTCCTTTATAATGGAGTATAATGGTTTTCATAAAATGTATGAACACACCTATTTACCGCATATTGATAAAACAGACGGGTTCTACTGTGCCTTAATCGTAAAAGAGTAAAGGAGTCGGGCGATTGGAAAAACAGGATATAAGGTCTATGTATTTAACCGAGCTTGAAGAAATGCTCGCCGAATTAGGACAGCCTAAATTCCGCGCCGCACAGCTTTACCGTTGGTTGCAGTCGGGCGAGACCGATTTTGACAATATGACGAATATCCCCCTGTCCCTTAGAAATGAGCTAAAGGAAAATACCTATATCGCCGATGTTAAGATTGTAAGAC
>CAZRMP010000119.1:0-2647 GCA_964601235.1 uncultured Ruminococcus sp. | reverse complement strand
GCCGTCAAAGGGGGTAAGCATTTTAACTCCGCTCATATTTTCACTGCCGAATCCCTTTGGCGCAACGGTTATTTTAACCTTATCGCCGTCGGTAATCACGGTGTGAATAACCGCGGGGGTATTATCGTTAGTGTTTACCCTCTTTAGCGGGTCGCCCACAACAGATTTTCGCAAAAGTCCCTTTTCGTAGCCCTGCCTTACGCCTTCGTTGACCGCCATATAAAGACTGCCGCCCGTAAAGTGCACATCTTGTCCTATTTCCAAAAAAACTACCGCCATGCCCGTGTCCTGACAGATAGGCAAATCATACTCATTTGCCGCCGCGATGTTTCTTTTAAGGTCGTTTAGCACGCTTTTTGCTAAGGCGTTTGTTTCGCACCCTTCGCAAAGGGTTATTTTTTCCTCAATATCCGGTGGAAGCTTTTTGTTAGCCCTTATGCAAAGCTCGCTTACCCTTTCGGTTATTTTTTGAACTGATATTTCTCTTAACATTTTTTCTCCTGAATTAAATAAATTTAAAGGCAGAAATCGCCAAAGGGCAAAATCCGCCTTGAATAAAATCTTATTTTGCAGCTCCCCGCTTAGTGCGTCTGGCTTCCGGATTTTTGCGCTTTAGATCCGAGAACTTTTCATCGCTGGTCTGCTTAAAGCGGTTCATCATTTCCTCAAAGCTCTGCGGCTCTTCCTTTTTGGGCATCCAGGTATAGGAGCCGTCTATCTTCGGCTGAGAGTAGCTGCGCCTTTCACGGCGTTCCTTGGACTCCGCCTTTTCCGGTTCAAGCGCACGCTTAATACTGAGGCTTATCTTGCCGTCTTCCCCGATATTAAGCACCTTCATCTTAACTACATCGCCGACCTTCACGAACTCGTTAATATCATTCACATAGGTGCACGCAACCTCCGAGATATGTACCATTCCCGACTTGCCCTCGCCTATATCCGCAAAGACTCCGAAATTTGTGATACCTGTAATTTTTCCCTCAACGATCTGTCCAACAGTAAGCTGCATAAAAGCTTTGTGTCCTCCTCAAAATTAATTGCCTGATATATCTATAAAAACCTGCTCATCCGGATAGATGTAGCCCAGTCTTTCTCTTGCCGCTTTTTCGATTATTTTTGACTCCGAGCCTTCCTCAAGCATGGCGCGAAGCTCCTCAATATCATTTTGCTCCGCCGCGTACTGTGCTTTAAGATTTTCAAGCTCCTTACGGTTTTTATTAAGGGTATTCCACAGTCCCGAAAGAGTTGCAATCATATAAACGCAAACACCTAAAATCATAACGCGCAGTAAAATGCTTTTATTCTTGTGTTTTTTCTTTTTCATAACTCCGTACTCCGTAGAATGCGAGACTTAACCTCATATCGAGTTAAGTATACAACAAACCCTACTTCTTTTTCAAGTGTTTTTTTAAAGTATTTGCCGATAAAATGCATATTTTTTTCACTTTTTCACCTAAAACACCGATTCCTGCATCTATAAAGCCGAAAAAGTGCTTTAAAAGCGCCGAAATTCGTGTAAAAATAAAGCGTACTGCTCTTACCGTTTTTGAAAAAATAAAAAACAAAAAGCGCGAAACCGTAAGCCTTGTTGCTATAAAGCCTAATGCCGCTCCCGCAAAAACAAAGGCGCGGGGCTGTCCCAAACTGACTGACAGCAAAAAGCAAAAACAGGTAACGGCACAAAAAAAAGAATACAAAACATCCGTAACGAAAACCGCGGCTGTCCCGAATTTAATCTCACGCCTTAAAGCCCGCAAGCAATCGTAAACAATACAGTAAACGCCGCCTAAGGCGGCGGAATATAAAAATCCGAACAGCTGAGAAAGATTATCTATTTCCCACATGGCTCACCTGAAAATGCGGGAAAAGAGTCCGCCGTTTTTTTCCTCTGAGGTGTATACAAGCGCATAAAGCCTGCCCTCTGCCGAAAGGTCGCCGCTTTTAGTATCAAAATTCACGATATGCAATCCCGAACCTTTTACGGTAAGCCGCCCAAGAGAGGTATCAAGCACCACGGTCTCCTCATCAAAGGAAAGGACATCTTTTACACCTGTAAGGGTCATTTTTTTGCGGTCCTCGACTATTATATTATGATTTAAGCGCACATTTTCTTCCACAGCCAACACCTCTAATTAAACTATATTTAAAAAGGGGCGCTTTTATGACGATATGCGAATGTAAAAAAAGGCGTTTAAAAGCCTTTTTCCTACACAAAATCAAGGAATTATTTTGTAAAGACCTGACGCGTCATCCTTTTTGACCGTCTCCGCAACAGATGTAACCTCTGCCTTAAAATCCCTTGTACCGAAGGATATCTCGATAATATCCCCGACCTTAACATCATAGGATGCCCTTGCCTGTTTTCCGTTTACGGTAACTCTTCCCGCATCGCATGCCTCATTAGCAACCGTGCGTCTTTTAATTATTCTTGAAACCTTTAAATATTTATCAAGTCTCATTTTCTTCTCCGTTCTAATAAAACTAAAGCCGCCCTTACGGACGGCTTTTCGTAAGTACAATTATTTGGAAACTGTATCCTTAAGAGCCTTGCCTGCCTTGAATACGGGATTCTTGGAAGCGGCAATCTTAATGGTCTGCTTGGTCTGGGGATTGATGCCTGTTCTTGCAGCGCGCTCACGAACCTCAA
>CAZRMP010000118.1:0-2656 GCA_964601235.1 uncultured Ruminococcus sp. | reverse complement strand
GGCCGATATTTACTCTGTAGGCGTTATGCTTTACGAAATGCTTACAGGTCAACTGCCCTTCCAGGCGGAAAGTGCAGTTTCGGTTGCTATAATGCAGCTCCAGCGCGATCCACAGCTCCCGACCGAAATAAACGGCTCTATTCCTTTAGGTCTTGAGCAGATAACCATGCACGCTATGCAGAAAAACCCCGAGCGCCGTTATCAATCGGCGGCGGAGATGCTCTGTGACCTCGGTCAGTTCAGAAAAGACCCGTCAATCACCTTTGATTACTCATATTTTGTGGACGATTCGCCCACAAAGTTTGTTTCTTCTAATTTCGATTATGACAGTGTGCAGATTGATGACCGCGAAGAAGAAAAAGAGGTCAAGGAAAAGAACAATATGATTCCTATTCTTGCGGGAATAGCGGTCACCCTTGTTGTTGCTATTATAATACTTGCCGCAATTTTTGTTCCTAAGCTGCTTTCCGGCACAGGCTCGGAGCTCAGCTGTCCGAATTTTGTGGGTAAAACCGTTGAGGAAATCACATCCAATAAAGAATATACCGATAATTATAAATTCGAGCAGGAATGGCACTCTAATGCGGATTATGCTTACGGTTATGTTTATGAGCAGTCCAAGGCAGAGGGTCAAAAGCTTAAGAAGGGCGCTACAATTACCCTTTATGTAAGTAAGGGCCAGTCCACCAAAAATGTGCCTGATACCTACGGCAAAACCGAGTCAGCCGCCGTTTCGGAACTTAAAGCCGCAGGCTTCCAGACTGTAGTTACCGAAATGCCCAGTGAGGATGTCGAAAAGGGTCTTGTTATTAAGACTGAGCCTCAGCGCACTCAGGTTGTAGAGGAAAACGCTAAGATTACCATTTATGTAAGCAGCGGAAAATCTATTCAGAATGTTTCGGTTCCTTCGGTTGTTGGAATGAAGCAGTCAGATGCCGAGAAAGAGCTTGAGGATAAAAAGCTTGTTCCTGATGTTAAGGAAATTACCATAACCGCAGAAGACAAATATTACCCTGTAGGCTATGTTGTAAAGCAGGAGCCCGACACAGGCTCTTCACAGATTCCCGAGGGCTCTACGGTTACAATTTATGTTAGCAACGGCATATCGCTTGATATTACGGTTGACTTGCTTGGCAAGGAAAAATGTCCTGTAAGCACATATTATGTTTCACTTTGGGATTCCAACGGTATGGTTGCCGAAAGCAATAAAATAGACTCGAGCAGAACAGAATATACCTTTAAGTCCATAGCTTCTAAATCCGAAACAGCTAAATATACTGTCAAGATTACTACCGATAAAAACGAATATTATGCGTATTCGGAATTTACTATGAATTTCAAAACAGGCAGACCTACAGGCTCGAAAACAATTTACGATTACCTTGAAATGGAAACCGATGATATCGGGACCGGTTCAAGCAGCACCGATTCAGGCTCAAGCAGTTCATCGGGCTTAAGCAGTACAAATTCAGGCACAAACAGCGGAACAGGTACGGCAAACTGATAATGAACGGAATAATTATAAAGGCGATTTCAGGCTTTTACTATGTTTCCGACGGTGAGAAAACCTATGAATGTAAAGCAAGGGGAAGCTTCCGCGAAAGCGGAGTTTCCCCTTTGGTCGGAGACAGGGTGGAGTTTGAGCGCACAGAGGAGCAAAAGGGCGTTGTAACCGCCGTATTGCCGCGCAAAAATCTGCTTTCAAGACCTCCCGTGGCTAATATCGATAAGCTTTTTATTATTTCTTCCTACGAAAAGCCCGCGCCTAACGCCTATATTATAGATAAGCTGACCGCGCTTGCCGAATATAAGGAAATCGAGCCGATAATCGTGTTTAATAAATGCGATATGGGCGGCTTTGAAGAATGGGAATGTATTTACAGAAAAGCGGATTTTAGGGTTTATACCGTATCTGCCGAAAACGGCGAGGGTATTAATGCGCTTAAATCGGAGCTTAAGGACTGTATAAGCGCCTTTACGGGTAATTCGGGAGTTGGAAAGTCAAGCATTCTTAATGTTTTATTTGAGGGCTTAAACCTTGAAACGGGTGCTGTAAGCGAAAAGCTTGGCAGAGGCAGACATACTACCCGTCATACCGAGCTCTTTTCACTGCCCGAGGGCGGCTTTGTTGCCGATACACCGGGCTTTTCCTCCCTTGAATATGAGTGTGACGATTACGGCTTTAAGGAAAGCCTTGTGTACTGCTTCCGCGATTTAAGCGAATATGCGGACGGTTGCAAATTCACCACCTGCACCCACACGGTTGAAAAGGGCTGCAATATAATCGGGGCGGTAGAAAATGGTGAAATCGCTGAAAGCCGCCATAAATCCTATATTGCACTATTTGAGGAATTAAAGGATTTGAAGCCTTGGAATGCCGCTAAAAATAAATTAAAGTAACATTTTTTCGTTTTCTCTATATACTGTAATTGTAAGGAGGGAACGAAATGCGTAAACGCTTCAATATTAACAAGGGAGCTATCGGTCTTACCTTTGCTATCGGGTTGCTGATAAGCTGTTTTTGCCCTCCTAAATTTTTGGTGGCGATACTCGCAATTTGGGTGATAATACTCGGCTTTTCCTGTTGGCGCTGCTGATAAAATTTAAAAGCGGAGGGTGTTTTATGAAGGTAGTATTGGTCAAAAGTCCAAAGTTT
>CAZRMP010000117.1:0-2675 GCA_964601235.1 uncultured Ruminococcus sp. | reverse complement strand
CGATGTTGTCTATAAAACCGAAAAGGCGAAGTTTAACGCGGTTATTGATAAGATTATAGAATGTAATGCTAAGGGTCAGCCGGTGCTTGTGGGTACGGTTACGATTGAAAAGTCGGAGCTGCTTTCATCAATGCTTAAAAAGCGGGGCATAAAGCACAATGTCTTAAACGCGAAGCACCACGAAAAGGAAGCCGAGATTATAGCTCAGGCAGGTAAATTCGGAGCGGTCACGATATTATGCTGGGCGGTAATGCGGAGTACCTTGCAAAGGCGGGACTGCGCCATGATGGGCTAAGTGAAGAAATGATAGTCGAGGCGACAGGCTTTGCGGAAACGGAAGACCCCGATATTATTGCGGCGCGGGAAAAGTACAAGGAGTATTACGATAAATATAAGGCGGAAATCGCCCCCGAGGCGGAAAAGGTAAGACAGGCAGGCGGTCTTTGCATTATAGGTACCGAGCGCCACGATTCAAGACGCATAGACAACCAGTTAAGAGGCCGCGCGGGCCGTCAGGGAGACCCGGGTAACACCCAGTTCTTCGTATCCCTCGAGGACGATTTGATGAGACTTTTCGGCGGCGAGAGAATATCCACTATGATGGATACCCTAAAGGTCGAGGAGGACACCCCCCTTGAGAGCGGAATGTTATCCCGCACCATTGAGGGCGCCCAGAAGAAGAAAGAGGGAATGAACTTCGCCACCCGTAAAAATGTCCTTCAGTATGACGATGTAATGAACAAACAGCGTGAGCTTATCTACACACAAAGGAACAAGGTGCTTGACGGCGAAAATCTTAAGGACACCGTGCTTAAGATGATTGACGAGACGGTTGAAGAGTACTGCAAGATTTATCTTGCCGACGACGCGGTTCACGACAACTGGGATTTAAACGGTCTTCGCGAGTACTTCTTAGGCTGGATTACAGAGCCGACAGACCTGCATTTTACCCCCGAGGAGCTGGGCAATACCTCACGCGAGGAGGTCGCCGATAACCTAAAGGTGGAGGCTCACGCACGGTATGAAAAGCGCGAGGAGGAGTTCGGCAGTAATGTTATGCGCGAAATCGAGCGGGTAATGCTTCTGCGTTCGGTTGATACTAACTGGATGGATCACATTGACGCTATGGATCAGCTCCGTCAGGGCATCGGTCTTCGCGCCTACGGTCAGCACGACCCTGTTGTAGAGTACCGTAATGACAGCTACGATATGTTCGAGGCTATGACCAACACAATCCGCGAGCAGACCGCAAAGCTTGTCCTTACCGTACGAGTTCGCCGCGACGAGGAGGTTAAGCGGGAAAAGGTTGCCGAGGAAACCTCTGCAGGCGACAAGCCCCAGACCGTAAGAGGAAAAGGCGTTGTAAGCAAAAACGCCCTCTGCCCCTGCGGCAGCGGCAAAAAGTATAAGCGCTGCTGCGGTAAAGGGTTAGAGGATTAAGAAATCAGAATCGGAACGGCACAAAGGCCGTTCCCTACGAAAGCTAATGTGAACTTTGTAGGGAACGACCCATGTGTCGTTCCGTCATTTATATCTAAAGCTAAAAAATTACAGAGTTTCCTCTGTAAATCTTTCGGCAAAGGCGGTAAGGCGGTCAAAATCCATAGCTTTTATATAATAGCTTTCAAGCTTATCGTGTACCTGTTTTGCACCGTTTAGCGCCCCCGCCGCAGAGAGTAATAACTCCTTAGCGGCTTTTTTGTTAAATTTCAGTCTCTCTCTGCTTAAGTGGAGCTTTTTCGAGGAAACAAAACGCCGCGCGTGAATACGCCGCTCCTTAGAGGAAAAATGAATGTAGGCGTTTTCGGTGGCTATCGCTACACTTAATTCGGGTATTATAATATGGTCGGTGATAAGAGAGGGCAAAAACGGGTTTTTGAGGGTTATTATTTCATAGCCGTTTTTAAGCGCGTATTCGCGGATAAAGCTCATTATTATGTTGGACGCGCCGCCGTATTCATCGTCTATTATCACCGTTTTCGGAACTTCCTTTAAAAGGGTTGCCGAGTAGGAAACTATACCGAGCGGGGTTATACCCTCGATAAATCTTATCCACTCGTTGCCGACGGGTGCGTTTTCTTTTTTCGGTATAAGCTTGCGGCAAAGATTTTTTGAGAATTGCAGAGCTTTTTCCTTATCGGTACAGGCAAGCTCGGTTTTGTAGCTATCTAAAATAAGCTTACCCGCCGCCTCGATATACCGTGAAGCGGTCTTGTGATATGCCTTATTAAGAAGTGTGGTTGCGATTATTTCTTTTTTGTCGGCATTAAAAGCGCTGTCGTCCCAAAACTCTCCGAAATTAAGTATTTTTTCACACGCACCCGGGAAAGCGGGCTCAACCGTGTGGGGCGGTGTGCCGTCAAGAATCACAAGCTTTTTTTCGGGGAGAATTACCCCGTCAAGGGAATTAGGGTCGGAGCTGCAGGGGCAAAGCACCGTTTTATACCCCTTTTCCTCTGCCTTAAGTGCAAAGTATTTCATAAACGAGGATTTTCCCGTCCCCGGGCCGCCTTTTATTATAAAGGCCCGCCATTCGCCGTCGGGCAGATAGCTTTTATCAAAGTAAGAGCAGAACCCCTCGCAGGAGTTTGCGGCTAAAAAGTATTTTAAATTAAAGTTTTCCATAAATCACCCTCCAAACACTACATTTTATTCCGAAAAAATAGTTTTGACAC
>CAZRMP010000116.1:0-2692 GCA_964601235.1 uncultured Ruminococcus sp. | reverse complement strand
GTTGACAACGCGGTATCCTTGTTCGAGATTTTCTTGCGTTGCAATTTTTGCGATTGCCTCAAAAACCTTAGCGATTTCCATACTGTTCTCCGAATCGATTTCATCAGCCGAGCCGATATGCTTTTTCGGAATTACTACCGCATGGAAAGGGGCTTTCGGGTCAATGTCGTTAAATGCGTAAACATACTCGTCCTCATAGACCTTTGTGCTGGGTATTTCACCCGCGGCTATTTTACAAAAAAGACAGTCAGACATTTCTTATTCTCCTATCTGTGCACGAACAGCGTTTTCTACAGCGCCGAGTGCCTCGTTTACCTTAGAGACATCCTTACCGCCCGCCATCGCAAGGTCGGGCTTGCCTCCGCCGTTTCCGCCTGCAATTTTCGCAATCTCCCGCACCAGATTACCCGCGTGGGCACCCTTAGCTACAGCCGCCTTTCCGCAGGAAACGCAGAAAGTAAGCTTTCCGTCATTCACCGCCGCCAAAACAGCGATTACATCTTCATTTTGATTCTTAATAGTATCGGCGGTTTTTCTAAGCTCGTCCGCCGCACCGTCAAGTTTACCCGAAACAACACGGAGTCCGCCGATTTCCTGAGCCTTATTTAACAGTCCTTCAATTTTGCCCGAGGCTATCTTTGCCTCTGCTTTTTCAAGCTGTTTTTGGGTGTCGCGCAGTTCCTTTGTAAGCTGTTCCGCTCTGCGGGCAATATCCTTTTCGGAAGATGCCTTCAAGGCTAATGCCGTTTCGGTTGCAAGAGCTTTGTAACCGTTTATGAGGTTGAGAACATTGTAGCCTGTCACAGCCTCAATTCTTCTTACACCCGCCGCAACGCTCGCTTCGGAAACAATTTTAAAAAGTCCGATTTTAGCAGTATTGCTGATATGTGTTCCGCCGCAAAGCTCAACCGACTTATCGGGAACGTTTACAACCCGGACAACATCGCCGTACTTTTCACCGAACAGTGCCATCGCGCCGAGCTTTCTCGCCTCGTCAATCGGCATTTCGGTATTTTCTACTTCAATACCACTAAGCACCGCACCGTTTACAAAGCATTCAACCTCGGCTATTTCTTGGGCTGTAAGTGCAGAAAAATGGGTAAAGTCAAAACGCACATCATTCTCATTCACAAGCTGACCTGCCTGCTCAACATGGGTGCCTAAAACCTTACGGAGACCCGCCTGCAAAATGTGTGCGGCGGTGTGGTTGCGGCGTATAGCCTCGCGGCGCTCGGTATCAATTATAGCCGTAACCTCGGCATCAACCGCGGCTGTTCCCTTTACTACCGTTCCAAAGTGGGTAAACACTCCGCCCGCGGTTTTCTTGGTATCTGTAACCTTAAACTCAAAATCAGCGGCTTTAATAACCCCCGTATCGCCGACCTGACCGCCGCCCTCGCCGTAGAAAACGGTTTTATCAAGCACGATTATAGCCTTTTCGCCCTCGCCTGCGGCTACTGTATGCTCGCCGTCGGTTACAATATCAAGAATTTTTGCAGGACACTCGTTTTCGGTATATCCCTTAAATTCGGTGGCGTTTACGCCGTCAAAGCTTATTCCGTCGCTCTTCCAGCTTTCCGCATCGGCGGATTTTCTCGAGGAACGGGCAAGCTGTCTCTGCTTTTCCATAAGCTCATTGAAGGTTTCCTCGTCCACCGTCATATTCTTTTCAGCCAAAATATCCTTAGTAAGGTCAAGGGGGAAGCCGTAGGTATCGTAAAGCTTGAAGGCGTCCTCGCCCGACAGCACGCCGCCCTCCTTGGTAAGGCTGTTTAACATATTAAGACCTAAATCTATCGTCTTATTAAAGTTGCTTTCCTCGTTGGAAATAACCTTTTTAATAAGCTGTTCCTTCTCAACAAGCTCGGGGTAGCCTGCCTTGTTCTCGTTAATAACGGTATCGCAAAGCTCCGAGAGGAAGGGACGGTCAATGCCTATAAGCTTGCCGTGTCTCGCCGCGCGGCGGATAATACGGCGCAGAACATAACCGCGACCCTCATTTGACGGAATAATACCATCGCTTATCATAAATGTCGAAGCTCTTATATGGTCTGTAACGGCGCGGATAGAAATATCGGTACTCTCATCCTTGCCGTACTCCTTGCCCGACATTTCGCAAACCTTATTCAATATATTCCTTATGGTATCAACCTCGAACATATTGTCAACGCCCTGCATTACGCAGGCAAGGCGCTCAAGACCCATACCGGTATCGATATTCTTATGCTCAAGCTCGGTATAGGTGCCGTCACCCATATTGTTGAATTGGGAGAAGACATTGTTCCAAATTTCCATATAGCGGTCACAGTCACAGCCGGGCTTGCAGTCAGAACTGCCGCAACCGTACCTTTCACCGCGGTCAAAATAAATCTCACTACAGGGTCCGCAGGGGCCTGTGCCATGTTCCCAGAAGTTATCCGCCTTGCCGAGCTTTACAATGTGCTCCTCGGGCACGCCTATCTTATCGCGCCAGATAGCGTAAGCCTCGTCATCCTGCTCATAAACAGAGGGCCAAAGCAAATTTTCAGGGATTTCAAGAACCTTAGTCAAGAACTCCCAAGCCCACTCAATAGCCTGCTCCTTAAAGTAATCCCCAAAGGAGAAGTTGCCGAGCATCTCAAAATATGTGCCGTGGCGGGCGGTATGGCCCACACGCTCAAGGTCGGGTGTGCGGATACATTTCTGACAGGTG
>CAZRMP010000115.1:0-2765 GCA_964601235.1 uncultured Ruminococcus sp. | reverse complement strand
TTATCCCCGTAGGCGATTTTAAGCTCCTGCTGGACATTGTAAACGCCGTTTTCGTATATATCGAGAATAATTATCTGCCGTGGGTTCATCTTTGCAAGCTGCCTTGTAAGCTCAGAGCCTATTGAGCCGCCGCCCCCCGTTATCAGGATAACCTTTCCGCAGTAATATTCCTTTGTGGCCTTATCCATAACAACCAGCGGTTTTCGGAACAACAGCTCCTCAATATCAAACTCGCGAAGTCTGCGCTTTCCGCCCGCCGACTGCATAATCGGATAATCGTATACCTTAATTTTGCGTCCGCTTTGCCTATAATAATCATACAGTTCTTTTTTACGGTCACTACCAAGGGAAGGCACAGCAAATACAATCTCCTGCACACCGAGTTCATCAAGCCTTCCGAAGGTTGCCTCGCTTTCGGAAATAACGGGAATACCGTGTATTTCCTTGCCCGCCTTTTCGCGGTTTGTATCCACAAAGCACTTGGGAATATATGCGGCCGTAGGATTTCCTATAAGCTCTTCAGCAAGACCGACGCCTACTCTTCCGGCGCCCACTATAGCTATTCTGATTTTCCCCGTACTTTCACCCGCAGCATTGCTTATTCTTTCAAACTGCATCTTATCCCCCGCAAAAACAAGCAGGAGAAGGCGCAAAAACTTACCTTTTACGCCGTCACATCCGCCGCACTTGTAAGCGTAGCGGTACATCATTCGCATAGCGAGAGCGCCGAGCAAATTAATAGAACAAATCGCCAACAGTCGGACTGGAGTGATTTTCTGCATCGGGAGCAGAAGCTCTAAGCAAAAATAAAGCACACCGGCAACAGCATCAGACATCAGCAATTTTATGTAGCACTGAATTCCGCCGTAACGCCAAATCTGCGAATATATGCCGCCGAAAAAACGACACAGGAAGACACAGAAAAAAGTAAGTGCCGCCTGTGATATTCCGCCCATAACCGTTAGAGTCTCACCGCCACGGAAAACCGCGAGCAAAAAAAGCTCTGCAACCAATAATATAAGAATATCGTAAACAACCAGCCGCCACCTGATATTAATGCGTTTTTTCATTGTTCTCTCTACTCTCTTAAATCATTTACTTTAATATAATATCTCATTAACTTACTAAAAAAACAAACCATACGCTTATTAGTATTCTAGCATATATAATCATTTTTGTCAATAATTCGAAAACTTGCAGATTTTACTTGTATACTTTTCAGCTATTGAAAAAGGCTTTATTTTCTGACAGGCTTATTCTTTATAATTTGATTAAAAGCCGTTATCAAAATTTTAGGATTAAGGGCATATATTTGCAAGAATCCGTTTCTCCTTGTCGGCTTATAAATTAAAACAAATATATAGTTTATAAACATTTGCGTCGCAACCGAGGCTATTGCCGCGCCGTCAGCTCCCAACGAAGGAATTAAAATGCTGTTAAGCATAATATTCATAAAAGCCCCTAACACATTTATGATAAGCAAGTGCTTTTGCTTGTTTTCTGCCAGAATCCAAATATCTCTCGCTCCGCCCAGATAAGAAAAAGTACAATACCACACTATTATTTGCAACACAGAAACCGACGCTGTATAAGCCGAGCCGTATAAAACCGAGATAATTAAGGGTGCAAATAAAGTAAAAAGTACCGACTGAATTACCGATAAATATATTACTATCGAATACAGCATAATTATGCTTTTTTCGTATCTGCTCTCATCCGTTTTTTTATATTCGAATACCATAGGTCTGAATGAGTCAATCAATGCGCCGAATACGAATCCCGTCATTGCCGCGCATGTTGCCGCCACCGAGTAATACCCTGTTTCGGCATCATCAATCATAAGCTTAAGCATAATTCTATCCGTTTGGGAAAACACGACAATCATCAAATTAGATATTATATAATATTTGCTTGCACCTAAAAGTCTTTTAGCGGTTTTTAAGGAAAAAGAAAACCTTTGTCCGCCCATTCTTCGATATATTATCAATGCGGCAAAGGCAATCAGCATATAGTCCAATGCATTTGAAACCGCAAGCCAACGAACGCTCTTTTGGGTTGACAATAAAAAAATCTTGTAAACCGAAACAAATATGTACGATATAAGCGCTACTACCGAGGTATACTTTGATTTCAGTTTTGCCTGAAACCAATATATTATCATTTCCAATGCCTGAAAAATCAAGAGGAGGCTATATAATGTGCAGACGATTATTGTTTCTTTTTCGTTTCGGTTTATTAAGGATGTAAAAGAAAAAATGCCTAAAACGCAAAAAAAGGCAGATACTACACTCATTACTATTGCGGTACCTAAGGTTTCGCCCTCTTTGTTTGGATATGAAATTATTTCCTTAACTAGAATACTGTTGATTCCCAGATTCATTATCGGTACAACAAACGCAACTATTGACGCTGCATAGTTTATAAGACCGAATCCGGACGGTCCCAAAAGCCGTGCAGTAAACATAGAAATAGCTAAGTTGAATATAGACTTAATTATTTGTATGCCTATTATCCATGAGGCGTTTTTAATTACTTTGTTATTTTCCATTCAATTCTCCGAATAGCTTATATACTGTTTTCTTTTACCGTCAGAATTTCCCTCTCGCCGTTATAATGACTATAGAATATCGAAACGCTCCCCTGGCGTTTCGATAAGCCGATTTTATCGGCTTTTGCGAATTCAAATAAGTAACTTTTTGAATTCGCTCTATATTCATTGCAATGGGTATAGACAAATTTTCTTTGAAAATTTGCTACCAAATCAA
>CAZRMP010000114.1:0-2768 GCA_964601235.1 uncultured Ruminococcus sp. | reverse complement strand
TGCTCCCCCCGCGCCAGCTTTAAATGATTATCCGCAACGGCGGCAGGAACGGTAAAAACGGCGGAAAATGCCGCCGGATTTATTCGGTAATTCATTCCTGTAACCTCTTACAACTGATTTTCGTGGAGAACAACTCCGTTTTTTGAAAGCTTATCTTGAAGCTTTTTAACATCAAGCTCGGCAAAATTATCGGTCATAGCAGCAGCTGTGCCCGCCGCCTGACCCGTCACCGCACAGCAGGGGATAACACGCATTATATCCCACATACTGTCGGTCACCGAGGTGCATCTGCCGGCAGTAATCAAATTTTTTATTTTGCCCGAATAAAGCGTTTTAAACGGGACTTCATATACGGGGCCGCGCTTTCGCCAGTCCGATACCATACCAACAGAATCCTCAAAATATTTATGCTCCTCGGTATCCTGCAAAACATACTCCCCGACAAGCTTTCTCGTCATTCTTATCTGCGGAATTGTGGCTATAGATGTGGGAACAAGGTCGCTTCCTCTATCTCTTCTTTTCTTAATATCCTCTAATACGGCATTGTGTGACAACTGTACCATTTGAGAGATTTCGTCCGCGTCAAGCCCCGTAAAACGGCGGTTTACAAGTGTTTCAACCCCGTTTTCCCCGTTCTTTTGGTCGTCGGGTATATCCGCCACACCGAGGGAATTAAGCTGGTAGCCCGAATTATCCAAAAAATAATACCAAGCCGCAAGAATATTGCCCTGCTTAAATGTATCGGTAGGCGCACCCGCTAAAAAGGCAATATCGCAGTCACCCGTCGCGTCAACTACAGAACCTACCTTTATAGCCTGTCTGCCCGATTTACTCTCGGTTATGACCGCGTTAATTTTATCTTCGGTTTTATCTACCGCCACAGCGTATGTGCCGTACAAAATCTTTACATTTTCTTTTATTAACAGCTGTTCCGCAAGAATTGCAAAAAGATTTGGATTATAACGCACCTCAAAGCGTTTATCCTTTTCGGTTCTAAGGGCTTTATCCTCGCTGTCTAACCAATTTTCGGGATATTGTGCCTCCGCTCCCAAAGAGACAGAAAGCCTTAAAAGCTCCTCGGCTATTCCGAAGGATACCTGACGGCCCATTCCATCGCAAAGGGGCAGATAAATTGTAACAAGGCCGGCAGTACCTAGTCCCCCTAAAACAAATTCCTTTTCAAGCAGAATCGTCTTTTTGCCCTGCCTTGCCGCAGCTAATGCCGCAGATATACCCGCAAAGCCTCCGCCGCAAACCAAAACATCGCAATTTTCCGAAATCTTTGTGCTTAAAACCTCGTTAATCATAAGTTTTACCTCTAAATTGTTTTTACCATACTTTCCGCAAGCAAACATATATCCCTCGCGGCGTTTTTGTTAATATATTTCCGCTGATTTTCCTTCATTTCTTCTGCCGCATAATTTACCGATAGCCTGTCCGCCTCCGCAGAAAGATTTTTTGTAAGCTTTTTCACGGGAACACTCATACCGTGCTCCCCAAAATACTGCATATTTTCGGTTTCACAGCCGGGGATTGACATAGTATGCACCATAGGTATGCCCATAACCGCCCCCTCGGTTGAAGAAAGCCCGCCGGGCTTTGTTATGTAAATATCCGAAACGCGCATATATTCCGCCATTTTATCGGTATAGCCTACAGCGATTATTTTTTGGCTGTAACGCTTTGAAAGCTGATTGTAAAGCCACTCGTTACTGCCGCAAATCACAATTATGCGCGTGTCCGCGTCATTTTTGAATTTATCGTACAGTATTTTAATAGCGTAAACCAGCTTGCCCGCGCCCATACTTCCGCCCGAGACTAATATATATCTTTTTTCCTTATCAAGTTCCAATTTTTCCGCCGCTTTTTCCCTTGAAAGGGGCTCGGAAAAACAGCGGCCTACGGGAATACCCAAGGGCTTTAGCTTTTCTTTAGCTATTCCCCGTTTTTCATACTCTCGGTTCAGGCTTTCTTGCGGAGTGATATAAATGTCGCAATCGGTCTCCTCGGTAAAGGGCACGCAGGTATAATCGGTGGAAACAAATATTGTTTTCGGTACAGCCATACCGCGGTTTTTCATATAGGTAATAATTTCCGCAGGGAAAACATGGGGCATTATTACAATGTCGGGCTTTTCCATCTTAAAAAAAACATCGAGCCGCTTCGCCATACCGCCGTTTGCGAAATACACGGGTGAACGGAAAGGCAAACGCCTATACGCGTTGCCCAACGCATAAACCGCACCGAAAACCCGCGGCGCCTTCTGCACTGTCTTTATATAAACCTGATTTATTGTTTTCTCGGTTCTTTGGCTTTTAAGGCTGTATGGGTTGAGCATAAGAACATTGTGTCCCCTTAGTTCAAGCTCTTCCTTTAAAGCTGTGCCCGCGGCATTGTGTCCTCCGCCCGTTCCGCAGGAAAGTATAATCGCTTTCATTCGTTCCCTCCGACAATAAGCTGTAATCATTATATTAAGTATACATATTATATACCTAAATGTCAAACTTAAAAATCATTCCATAAAAACAAAGGCCCCCTTGCCTAAAGGGGGCTGTCGAGCGTAGCGAGACTGGGGGATTTGGCTTGTAAAAAGCTTTAATATATCCCTCCACCGCTAACGCGGTCCCCCTCCCTTTAGGCAAGGGAGGCTCATATTTGTGCATACACTAAGGTATACAATTAATAAGCAATACCCTGAGCGAGCATAGCGTTAGCAACCTTTTCAAAGCCCGCAATATTCGCGCCTGCAAGCAGATTGCCCTCCATAC
>CAZRMP010000113.1:0-2782 GCA_964601235.1 uncultured Ruminococcus sp. | reverse complement strand
CAATGACCGCTAAAGAGGGCAAGCTTATTATGGCTACCAATGCCGAGTTCCCGCCCTATGAGTACAAAGAGGGCGACACAATCGTAGGTATCGACGCGGAGGTTGCAAAGCTCATTGCCGACAAATTAGACCTTGAGCTTGAAATTGCTGATGTTGATTTTGACTCTATCATTCCGGGCGTTCAGTCAGGAAAGTACGATATGGGTATGGCAGGTATGACCGTTACCGATGAGAGAAAGGAAAAGGTTAACTTCTCCGACTCCTATGCTACCGGCGTTCAGGTTGTTATCGTTAAGGAAGACAGCGAAATTAAAACAATCGACGATTTAGAGGGTAAGAAAATCGGCGCTCAGCAGGGTACAACAGGTTATATCTATGCTTCCGACAAGCCCGAGAACGGCGGCTACGGCGAAGAAAATGTAACTGGCTATCAGAACGGCGCTCTCGCTGTTGAGGCATTAAAGGGCGGCAAGGTTGACTGTGTTATCATTGATAACGAGCCTGCAAAGGCATACGTTGCCGCAAACGAGGGTCTTAAAATTCTTGAGACCGAGTTTGTAACCGAGGATTACGCAATCTGCTTTGCAAAGGAAAACACCGAGCTTCAGAAAAAGGTTAACGATGCTCTCAAAGAGCTTATTGAAGACGGTTCTGTTAAAAAGGTTGTTGACAAATACATCAAAGCTGACTAATTAAAATAATTAGGGGCGGTTTTTCAACCGCCCTGTTTTTTAGTATAGAAAGGAGTTTATGCATTGGCAAGCATAATTAATGCTGTTTCAGGCTGGTTTAGCTCCCTTGCGGACGAGTTCAGGTTTGTTTTTATTGAAGGCGACCGCTACGAGCAACTGATAACGGGCTTTGCGAACACACTTAAGATTACCTTTGGTGCGTTGCTTATAGGTGTTGCGATTGGTATTATCGTTGCCGCCGTGCGCTCTACATATGATAAAAATTGCAATAAAATGCGCCAGCACAAGGGTATAGGATATTTTATACTGGCATTTTTAAATGCTGTTTGCAAGCTTTATCTGACGGTTATCCGCGGCACCCCTGTTGTCGTTCAGCTTATGATTTCATATTTCTTGATTTTCGTCTCGGTAAGGGACGGCGTGCCGATAGGTATTTTCGCTTTCGGTATAAATTCGGGCGCATATGTTGCGGAAATCTTCCGCGGCGGAATTATGGCGGTGGATAACGGACAGTTTGAGGCGGGCCGTTCTTTAGGACTAAACTATATTCAAACTATGATACATATCGTTATTCCCCAGATGTTCAAAACCGTTCTCCCCACCCTCTGCAATGAGTTTATCGCCCTTTTAAAGGAAACCTCGGTCGCCGGATATGTCGGCGTTGTAGACCTTACTAAGGCGGGCAACTCGATTGCGGGGCGCACCTATTCCTATTTTCTGCCCCTTATCACAGTAGCCGCTATTTATCTTGTAATAGTTATGGTTTTAACCTGGCTTGTAGGAAAGCTTGAAAGGAGGCTGCGTACCAGTGACCACTAATGAAGTGCTTATAAAAACCGAAAATTTGCAAAAATCTTTCGGTAAAATTGAAGTATTAAAAGGGATTGATACCGAGATTAAAAAGGGCGAGGTTGTGGTTATAATAGGGCCCTCGGGTTCGGGAAAATCCACCTTTTTGCGTACCCTTAATCTCCTTGAAGAGCCTACGGGCGGGCATATTTATTTTGAGGGAACGGACATTACCGACCCTAAGGTAAACATAAATGTTCACCGCCAGAAGATGGGAATGGTTTTCCAGCAGTTCAACCTTTTCCCGAATATGACGGTGCTTAAAAATATGACAATAGCGCCCTTTAAGCTTAAAAAAGCCACCAAGGCAGAGGCGGAAAAACGCGCATTATCACTGCTTGAGCGTGTAGGTCTTGCAGACAGAGCAAACGCCTACCCCTCCCAGTTATCGGGCGGACAAAAGCAGAGGGTCGCGATAGTCCGCGCCCTTTGTATGCAGCCCGATGTAATGCTCTTTGACGAGCCGACATCTGCCCTCGACCCAGAAATGGTAGGCGAGGTGCTTGATGTTATGAAAGCCCTTGCCAACGAGGGTATGACAATGGCGGTTGTAACCCACGAAATGGGCTTCGCAAGAGAGGTTGCGGACCGCGTGCTCTTTATCGACCAGGGAATAATCATGGAAGAAGGCACACCCGAAGAGGTGTTCGGAAATCCAAAAAGCCCGAGACTTAAGGACTTTTTAAGCAAGGTTATCTAAAATTAAAAGGCTGTCCGTGCGACAGCCTTTTTTATATTTTAAGCAATTTTTTCACCTTTGGATGGATTCGGTACATATATGTTCCCGAAAGTCTTGAAACCGTAATATCATAAAGAACAAATACCGCGTTTGCAAATACCAAAAAGACATAAGCGCCGTATTTTCCAAGGGTGTTAAAATCCTCAATCGAGATACCGAACATACCTGCGAACACCGCGTAAATCAATAACACAGCGGCGTTAAATACCGCAAGCTTTAAAACCCATTCTATTACAGGCTTATTAATTCTTTCAATCAATGCCTTTACTATCGGATAGTAACCGAACAGGCAAATATACATAAGCTTACTTTCGGGCTCGGCAAAAATAAAGACCAGCACCGAGGCGGCGGCATATGCCGCAAACGCCCATTTTACATTTATCTCGATAACCAGCATCATAGTAAAAAGACCCGTTATCGCGGGAACGGCGTAGGTGAAATAAGGAAAATAGGACAGCAGCATAAAAACCACCGACAGCGCAACCGTTATTCCGCATAATGT
>CAZRMP010000112.1:0-2904 GCA_964601235.1 uncultured Ruminococcus sp. | reverse complement strand
GAACAACACCTTTGTTGACCATTTTATTGAAATTCCTTACGATTTAAGCCGCGCAGTATTTATCGCAACGGCTAATACTACCGATACCATTCCCGCGCCCTTGCTTGACCGTATGGAAATAATTGAGCTTGGCAGCTATACCCGCGAGGAAAAGTTGGGTATTGCTAAAAAACATCTTGTACCAAAGGAAATTTCCCGCCACGGGCTTGATAATAAAAGACTTAAAATCGCAGATTCAGCTATCTATTCCCTTATAGATTATTACACAAGGGAAGCGGGCGTCCGCAACCTTGAGCGCAAATTGGCGGCTTTGTGCCGTAAGTCGGCTAAAATAATCGCCTCGGGCGAGGCGGCAAAGGTAACCCTTAAAGAGGCAGATGTTGAAAAGATGCTGGGCAAGCGCCGATTTAAGCCCGAAACCATACTCGAAAAGGACGAGGTCGGCATTATTAACGGCCTTGCATGGACGGCGGTGGGCGGCGAGATAATGCAGCTTGAAATCGCGTCTATGGCGGGTACGGGCAAAATTGAGCTTACAGGCTCCTTGGGCGATGTTATGAAGGAGTCGGCAATGGCGGCGGTAAGCTATGTACGCGCAAATGCCGAAAGACTTGAAATCGACCCGGAATTTTACAAAAAACGGGATATACATATCCACGCGACCGAGGCGGCAGTTCCTAAGGACGGTCCTTCGGCGGGGGTTACTATGACGGTAGGTCTCGTTTCCGAGCTTGCGGGAAAACCCGTTAAGAGGGATATTGCAATGACCGGTGAAGTCACAATCAGGGGCAGGGTACTGCCTATAGGCGGGCTTAAGGAAAAGTCTATGGCGGCATACCGCGGCGGGGTTAAAACCGTGTTTATACCGAAGGATAATCTTGCCGACCTTCAAGAGGTTGATGAGACCGTTAAGGCAAATGTCCGCTTTGTTCCCGTTTCAAGTGTTGATGAAATTATAAAGGAAGCGCTTGTTTTTGACAGCAAAGATGATAATACTTTTATGTTAGGCGGTATTGTGCCTGAACACGCTGTCAACGCAATAAGCCAGTAGGGAAATATGAATTATAATAACGCACAGTTTGAAAAATCCTTCGGCACAGCCGCCCAGCTTGAGGCTTCGGACCTGCCGGAAATCTGCTTTTGCGGTCGCTCAAATGTCGGCAAATCCTCCCTTATTAATAGGGTTCTCGGCAGAAAATCGATTGCTCGGGTAAGCTCAAAGCCGGGGAAAACCGTCACGGTGAATTTTTACAGGGTAGGGGATTTCCGCCTTGTGGATTTGCCGGGCTACGGCTATGCTAAAGTGCCTTTTTCCGAAAAAAGCCGCTGGGCGGAGCTTATGGAGAGCTATTTTCAGTCGGGGCGCAATATTAAAATGGCGTTTCAGCTTATTGATATGCGCCACCCCGCCACCGAGTTTGATATTTCTATGCTCGACTTTATGTCGCAGATGGGAATACCCTATACGGTAATTCTAACTAAGTCCGATAAGCTTAACAAAACCGAAACCCAAAACCGCCTTTCGCTCATAAAAGAAGAATTGGGCGAGTTTGCCGAAGGTATTGAGATTATCCCCTTTTCTGCACAGAATAACAACGGGGTAGAAGGCTTACGCCGAGTTATTGAAAACAGCCTTAAGTAAAAGTTGACAATTTTAGGTTTTGGTGGTATACTAAATACAATTATTAATCTAAAGGCTATGACCGAGAGAAGTAGTATTATTTAGGATATTAAGAGAGCCGACGGTCGGTGTAAGTCGGTTGTCCGATAATATGAATAACACTTGGTAGCCGCAATCTGAACGCCGCTTTGGTCAGTAGGTGCGCCGTAACGATGCGTTAAATCGAGCCTTTTTAGGGCTTTAAAGTGACCTTTACGGGTAAATTAGGTGGCACCGCGGATAGCGTCTATTCGTCCTAATGTTTTAGGACGGAAAGACGCTTTATTATTTTTTGGGAGAGTGCAAAATGAAGCATACGGACATTATCGAAATATTTGAAAACAAGGACTTTATCGGCACAAAAGCCACGGTCTGCGGCTGGGTGAGAACCTCGCGGGACTCTAAGAATATGGCTTTTATCGAGCTAAATGACGGAACAAGCCTTAAACACTTACAGATTGTTATAAATAAAGCTGATTTTTCGGATATTTCGGACTTTATGAAGCTGGGAACCTCGCTTAAGGTGACAGGTACGGTTGTAAATTCCGCCGTTGCCGCCGATTCGGTGGAGATTAACGCCGAGGAAATCTCGGTTTTAGGCGAATGCCCGCCCGATTATCCGCTACAGAAAAAGCGCCATACTCTCGAATATCTGCGTACAATTCCGCATTTGAGGGTAAGAACAAACACCTTTAACGCTGTTTTCAGGGTGCGTTCGGTGGTTTCAGCCTGTATTCACGAATTTTTCCAGTCAAGGCATTTTGTTTATATTCATACCCCACTTATCACCGCCAGCGACTGCGAGGGCGCGGGCGAGATGTTTAAGGTTACCACAATAGGTTACAGCGACCAATATAAAAATGAGGAAGAATACTACGCTGATGACTTTTTCGGCAAAAAGGCGGCGCTGAGCGTTTCGGGACAGCTTGAGGGTGAGGTTGCCGCTATGGCTATGGGTAAAATCTACACCTTCGGCCCCTCCTTCCGCGCGGAAAAGAGCAACACCCCGCGCCATGTTGCCGAGTTCTGGCATGTTGAGCCGGAGGTTGCATTTGCGGAGCTTCCTGATATTATAGAAATCGCCGAGGCGCTTATCAAGCACATTATTAACACAGTCCTTGAAAAATGCCCCGAGGAGCTTAAATTTTTTGACAAGCATTTTGAAAACGGACTTATCGAAAAGCTTAAGAATGTCGCGGGTCACGATTTCGCGGTTATGACATATACCGAGGCTATTGAAAGAC
>CAZRMP010000111.1:0-2966 GCA_964601235.1 uncultured Ruminococcus sp. | reverse complement strand
GAAAAATTCCCCGAAAGCGCCTTTTTAAGGGGGCTTGACTCCTCTTTGCCGCCTGATATTTCAGTCAAGGCCGCAAGGGAAGTGCCACCGGATTTTCACGCAAGGTATAACGCAAAGGGTAAAACCTATGCTTATTATATATTAAACAGCTCGGTGCGCGACCCGTTTTTATCGAGATATACTTGGAGAATTGAGAGACAGCTTGATATAGATCGGATAAACGCCTTTTGTAAGGAAATTATCGGCACGCACGAATTTTACGCCTTTTCTTCCTCGGGCAGAACTGTGGAAGACACCGTAAGAACGGTAAGCGAATGTAATTCCGTAAGGCAAGGCGATAAGGTGATTTTTAAAATCACCGCTGACGGCTTCCTATATAATATGGTGCGTATTATTGTCGGTACGGCGGTAGCTGTATCGGACGGAAAAATAGAACCTGAGTTTACTAAAGAAATTTTAACTTCAAAAAAACGCGCGCTTGCGGGGCAGACAGCTCCGCCGCAGGGACTGTTTTTGGAAAAAGTATGGTATTAGATTTGAGGTATAAGTATGCCTGATTATAAAAAGAAAAAGGTAAATAGGTTAAAGGGCGCACCGAGGCCAAAAAAAGCAAAACATATCGCGCCGCCGGAGAATAATGATATAGTTATGACAAGCTCGCCCGCAAAAAAACGGGGTGCGCCGCCCAAAAACAAAACTCCCGATTCAAATATGCGGGTGGTAAACGGCAAAAAGCTTGAGCGAAAAAGAAAGGTTCGTATTTCTTTTTCTGCGGTTTTTGGGGCGGTGGTTATAGCGCTTATACTTCATTTGATTTTACCTGTAGGAATATTTGAAAATGTGCAGAATCTTACCGCGCTCATAGGCTCGGGAAGCTATCCTGCAGAAATAGAAAGCACCGAGGTTTTAAACACCGTCTCTCGCGGAAACTATTATTATGTCCTTACCGATACAAGGATTATCGCATACTCGAACGGCGGAAAGGAAATTTATTCCTATTCCCACGGCTTTGAAAATCCCGTGCTTAAAACCTCCAAAACCCGTGCTATGGTCTTTTCGCAAGGCGGAAACGAAGCAAATATATATAATCTTGCTACTCTTAAAAGCTCTGTAACCACCGAAAAGGAGATAATCACGGCTAATATATCGGATTCAGGCGCATATGCGCTTGTTACCCGCTCGGATTCATATGCTTCGGTAGTCAGCGTTTACAATAAAAACGATAAGCTTATATACGAGTGGTATTCCTCTGAGGATACCGTAAACAATGTGGCAATTTCGCCGAACGGTAAAAAAATAGTCATTTCCGCCTTTAACGCTACCTCGGGAGATTACAGCGCAAAGGTAAGTGTTTTAAACTTTGATTCGGCAACTCCCGAGTATACCGAAAGCTATTCGGGCTCGCCGATTTACGGAATAGACTCTATGAGCACCGCAGGTTTTTCGGTTATTACGGAGAACGGAATACAATTTATAAGATGGTCCAAATATATAAAAACCGAGTATAAAAACAATTATACGGCGGCTATGTTCAGGTCGTCTTCGGGCGGCAGTGTAGCTGTATTTAACCGTTCAAGCGATAAAACCGATAACCGTATAGCAATTTTTAACGCAAAGGGCAAGCTTAAAAGCGAATTTGAATTCAAGGGAATTATAAGTGATATTGAAATCCGCGGCGGGCATATTTATTGTATAAGCGACACCTTTGTTTATCTCCTCTCCGAAAACGGGGAGGTACTGCGAAAAGCCGAATGCGGCTTCGGGGCGGTAAGAATAAGCGTTACAGGTACAAATTCGGTCGCGGTCGTTACGGACAATCAAATTTACAGAATACAACTTGAACAGTAGGAGAGAGGAAAATGAGTATTATTCTTGATTTAATTGTATTGGCAATCATCGTCATAACGGTTTTATTCTCGGCAAAGCGCGGTTTTGTAAGAACCTTAATTGAATTGGCCGGATTTGTTGCCGCAGTTATTATTTCGTTAACAATCAGTACACCATTTGCTAATGCTACATATGATAAAATAATTGAGCCGTCTATTCTTTCCTCGGTCACCTCCGCGGTAAATACTGCCGCGGATAATTCTGCCGCGGCTGCGGTTGACAGCTTCTGGAACGAAATGCCTGAATGGATAAAAAGCGGTATCGAAAAGACCGGAATTTCAAAAGACAGCCTTGACGGGAGCATTACCGCGAATATAGGAAACGGTGTTCAGTCGGCGGTAGAAACCACCTCGCAGGGCGTTATCAAGCCTGCGGTTACAAGCACCCTTGCCCTTATTTATCAGGTGATTTTCCTTATAGTCCTGTTAGCTGTTGTAAAGCCGCTAGCAAAGCTTATAAACAAGCTTTTCTCTTTCAGCGTAATAGGTACTGCAAACTGCGTTTTGGGAGGAGTTATCGGCGTTCCCAAGGGAATAATATATGCTATTGCCTTCTGCCTTTTGATAACGCTGATAGTATCCTTTACCGCAAACGGATTTTTGATATTCACCAATGAGGCGATGGAAAAATCGTATTTCTTTTCATTTGTTAATTCGCTTAGGCTAATTTAAAGATATTAGAATGGAGACAGCTATGAAACTTTGCTCAAAATGTAAGAAGCGTCCCGCGGTGGTTTTCGTGTCGGACGCTATGAACCCGAACGCCGAGCCCAACGGGCTTTGCCTTGTCTGCGCTAAGGAATTAGGCATAAAGCCCATTGACGATATGCTTAAGAAAATGAATATTTCCGATGAAGATATCGAGCAGATGAGCGAGCAGTTTATGGATTTAATGCCGCCCTACGATGACGGAGAGCTTGATGATTCCGAGCTTAACGACGAGACCTTTGACCTTGGCATCGCCCCCGCGATACCCATGTTTAATAAGCTTTTCGGCAACCTTACAGGCGGAAAAGACAAGGAAAACGAGAATAAATCCGATGTTAAGGACGGCGGGGATAAAAAGCAGAAGAAAAAACG
>CAZRMP010000110.1:0-3032 GCA_964601235.1 uncultured Ruminococcus sp. | reverse complement strand
TTCAGAGCGCCTGATTATAATACCACAACCATACCCCTTTGTCAACACTTTTTTTAAGTTTTTTTTGAAAAAATTTTCGGAGAGTATTTTGACACAATATATTGTATATCAGGGGTTTTTACTGTAATATTTCCCTTAGCTTGGCGAGGATTTTTTTCTCAGCGCGGGAGACCTGAACCTGGGTCATAGACATTAATTGCGCCGTCTTGCTTTGCGTAAAATAATTATAATACCTATATATAACGAGCTGTTTTTCGGTCTCGTTTAATTTTTCCAGGGCGGAGTCAATAAGCAATCGGTCGGATATTTCGTCCTCGGCGCTCAAAGTCGGCAGGTCGGCTTCGCCGATTTCGCCGTCCTCCTCTTTTGTGAGGGACACGGTGGGCTGTGAAGCGCACATTGCCTCTGTCACCTCTTCTGCCGACACCGACAGTGCCGCCGCCAGCTCCGATACGGTGGGCTCGCGGCAAAGCCTTTGCTCCATTATCTGCTTTTCGCGGTTTATCTTCATTCCCAGTTCCTTTACGCTTCTTGAAACCTTAACTGCTCCGCCGTCCCTGAAGAGCCGTCTTATCTCCCCCATAATAACGGGCACGGCATAGGTAGAAAAGCAGAGACCCCTTTCGCCGTCAAAGGCGTCGGTGGCCTTGATAAGCCCGATACACCCTGCCTGATAAAGGTCGTCATATTCTATGCCCCGCCCCGAAAAGCGCTTGCAGAGCGAGTGTACCAGCCCTAAATTCTCCTCGATAAAGCGGTCGCGGTTTTTTTGCTCAACCATTAATGTTAATACGGCGGTTTATCCGCTTGGTCATAACAATGCTTGTGCCCTTGCCCACAGCCGAGCGCACCTTAACGGTATCCATAAAGCTCTGCATAACCGCGAAGCCCAGCCCCGCCCGCTCGCCGCCGACGGTGGTATAAAGCGGCTCCATAGCCTTTTCCACATTTTCTATGCCGCAGCCCGTGTCGCGAATCTTTATCCTTATTGTATTTTTATCGCAAAGCTCGCCCGTTATGTAAATTTTGCCGATTTTTTCTTTATAGGCGTGAACAATGCAGTTTGTAACCGCCTCGGAAACGGCGGTCTTAATATCGTTTACCTCCTCGAGGGTGGGGTCGAGCTGTGCGGCGAATGC
The DNA here is from genome assembly GCA_964601235.1 of uncultured Ruminococcus sp. Classification (GTDB taxonomy): domain Bacteria; phylum Bacillota; class Clostridia; order Oscillospirales; family Acutalibacteraceae; genus UBA737. Next base: position 1,893 of record CAZRMP010000110.1, on the reverse strand, counting down.
CGATATACACGCCCTTGCAAAGCCCTCATTCGCTGATTTTGCGGGCATATTCATTGTGAATTTATTGTTTACTTCCATTTTACCGTTCCTCCAATTTAGCGAGCCGTTCGATACCCGCAAGCTTCATCACCTTATATATCTGCGGGGACGCGCCCGTGATATAAAGCTGTGCCCCTGTTTTTATAAGGGTTCTGTACCTGCCCATAACAAGTCCTATTCCCGAGCTGTCCATAAAGCTTACGCCCTTAAAATCCAGTACCAGCTTTGAGGGCATATTGAGCTCCACCGCATTATCCACCGCCTCCCGCATTTCCTTTGCGGAATGGTGGTCAAGCTCACCCGAAAGATAGGCGGTGACCGTATCTCCCGAGGTTTTGATTTCTACCGACATTAAATATCACCTCACAAAATAATAAAACAAGCCTTTACCAATATATAATAAAGGCTTGTCCGTGAAAAAATTGTCATAATAGGTAGGCTGTTAAAAATTATTATAATAATCAATAAGCTTTTGCCGTATACCGCCCGCAAGGTAAAGGGAGCCGAAGACGAAAACGGGGTCTTTTCCCGCAATTTCCGAGGCTGTTTTAATCGCCTCATCATAGCTTTGGGCGGTCGCTGTGGGGCAATACTCATTTGCGGCAACAGCAAGGGTGTTGCAATCAAGCGAACGGGGCATATTTTCCACCGTCACCGCAACCGCCGCCCTGCAAAACGGGAGAGTGGCACTAAGCACGGCGTTATAATCCTTATCCCGCATCACGCCGATTAAGGCGACCGCCTTGCCGCCCTGCTTTTTAAGAATTTTAGAAAGCTCCGCCCCGCCGTCGGCATTGTGGGCGCCGTCAATCATAACTAAGGGCTTTTTACGGATTATCTCGGCTCTGGCGGGGAAAAATGTGTTTGCGAGGGCGGCTTTTACCGTCTCGTAGGGTACATTATATCCCGAATTTTTAACCGTTTCGATAACCGTCAAGGCGTTTTCAATCTGGTACTCGCCCACAAGCGAAATTTCATACTCCCTATTCATATATATAATACTGCTCCCGTTTTGGTCGCAATTTAAAACGGTAAGCTGTGATAAATCGGGGGTAACAAGCCGTTTTGAAGAGCCTTCTATAACCGAAAGCGCCTCCCGTCTTTGATTAGCCGAGGTAACCGTAACAGGGCAGTCCTTTATTATTCCGCATTTTTCGGCGGCGATTTTTTCCACCGTGTCCCCCAAAACCCCTATATGGTCAAGCCCTATTTTGGTTATGACCGCGGCGGCGACATTTGTAAGAGTATTTGTCGCGTCGAACCTGCCGCCCAGCCCCGTTTCGGCGATTACTACATCGCATTTTTTATCGCTGAAATATTTAAACGCCGCGGCGGTAATAAACTCAAACTCGGTCATTTCTACGCCTGTGTCAATAACCCTTTGGGAATATTTGACTAAGTCTTTTTCGGAAATAAATTCGCCGTCTATCTGAATCCGCTCGCGGAAATCGATAACAAAAGGGGAGATAAACAGCCCCGTTTTATAACCCGCCATACGGAAAACCTTTGCAAGCATTGCCGAAACCGAGCCTTTGCCGTTAGTCCCCGCGATATGAATTGACTTAAAATTATCCTGCGGATTGTGAAGTATTTTAAGTGCAAGGGATATTCTTTCAAGCCCCGCAGGCTTTGAAAATTTACCTAAAGAATGTATATAATTTAAGGTTTCGCCGTAATTCAAAAATTTTACATCCTTTCCTATATATGTATTGTATTGAAGCCGATTATCAGCACATAATACTATCGGACAGGGCGGAAAGCCGAAAAGATACAGCGCCAATTAAACCGATAGGTGCTGAAAAAGGTAAGTATGCTGTTGTCCTAAGTGTGATAATAGCATACTTTTTTAAAAAG
>CAZRMP010000109.1:0-3045 GCA_964601235.1 uncultured Ruminococcus sp. | reverse complement strand
TTACCCGATTATACCCTTTAATTTAAAAGGCTTTTTGGAGTTGTTTATACGCTATCCTATGAAATGATAATTTTTCCCAATTTATTAACCGAAAATTCATATATTTGAATTAGAAATGCAACAAAGGGGTTTTATAATTTATTCAAACAGAAAAAGGAGCGTTTGAATATGGACGATTTTAATAATAAGCAAAATGGTGAGCTTAACGGATTTGATTCGGTAAACGGTAATGATACACCAAGCGAGAATAACGGATACACCGTAACGCCCGACGGCGGCTTTTACACCAAGAGCCGCGAGGATATTATTCAGGACGAGGCTTTTTCGGGTAGCGATACCGCCTATACGGCGGAGCCTGTGGGCAATAGTGAACAGAAAGAAAGTGCACAGCAGACCCCGCCGCCTCGCAGGGACTTTTTCCCGAACGGCGAGTACGGCGGCGCAAATTATGACCCGCATACGGGAAGACCGATTTACAACTATCAACCGCCAAAACCCCAAAAGCCGAAAAAAGAAAAGAAATACGGTGCGGGTGTAGTGGTTCTTGCGGCTCTGCTTGCGGCGGTTATAGGCGCGGTAAGCGGTATAGCGGCAGTTAATATCGGAAGGAGCGAAAGTGACGGCGTCACTTCATCCTCCGTCCCTAATGTTTCAAGCCAAAATGTGAATATCAATATCGACGAGACCGCTGAATCGGTGGTTGAAGCGGTGGCGAAAAAAGTGACCCCGAGCGTAGTCGGCATAAGAACAACGACCTCGGTTACAAGCTTTTTCGGCGGCAGCAGTGAGGCAACCGGTGAGGGAAGCGGTGTTGTTTACTCGTCAGACGGTTATATAATCACCAACTACCATGTCGTTTCCGGCGCGATTACAAATAAAACCGGCTCTAAAATTGAAGTGTTTATTGATAGCCTTGATTCGGATTCCTATGAGGCAAGCATTGTAGGTTACAATATAAATTCCGACCTTGCGGTTTTAAAGATAAACGCAAGCGGGCTTACCGCCGTAGAGTTTACCGATTCTTCTAATTTAAAGGTTGGTCAGTATGTAATAACTGTGGGCAATCCCGGCGGACTTGAATTTATGGACAGCGTGACCTACGGTGTTATAAGCGGTCTTGACCGTGTGGTTTCCTCTGATTCGGGCGTAAAGCTTATTCAAACCGATGCCGCGATTAACCCCGGCAACTCGGGCGGCGCGCTTGTTAATGTAAAGGGTCAGCTTGTCGGAATTAACAGCTCGAAAATTGTTTCGGAAGAATTTGAGGGAATGGGTTTTGCTATTCCGTCTAACACGGTTGACGAAATCTGCAAAATAATAATCGAAAAGCAAAACGACCCTGAGCCTTATATCGGCATTACAATAAGTGAAAAGTATACCCAAAGTGTCCTTAAATATTACGGCTATCCGGCGGGAGCGGTTATTTCAAGCGTTGCCGAGGGCAGTCCCGCCGAAAACGCGGGTCTCCAAAAGGGTGATATTATAACCGAGTTTGCAGGAAAGACGATAAGCGACTACACCGTTTTAAGCGGAGCGCTTGAGGATTGCAGTCCCAACGATAAGGTAAATGTTAAAATCTACCGCAGCGGACGGTATTATACCACCACGCTGACGGTAGGCTCAAATAACGCGGTTAGCTGAAATATTTTATGTAAAGGACGGTAATGCGCCGTCCTTTTTGCTTTATTTATATGGGACGATGTGGGCATCGTCCCCTACATATGCTAATTGAGTATGAGTAGGGGATGATGCCCACATCATCCCTAATTAGCATTTAAAACTAATGTCATTGTTAAATTAATAACAATCTTTTTCTGTGATTTTCAAAATTCAGAAAAAAGATTGACAACATTTTAACAATCCTATTGACAAATTACCTCTGTAGGAATATAATGTTATACATCACGCTGTCAAGAATGTATTAGTCTTGATTATATAATATGGAGGGTTTTAAAATGGCAAGAGTTTATAATTTCAGCGCGGGACCGTCAATGCTTCCCGAAGAGGTTTTGAAGACCGCCGCGGCAGAGATGTTAGAGTACGGTGAAACAGGACAGTCTGTAATGGAGATGTCCCACCGTTCAAAGGAGTATCAGGCGATATTTGATAGGACTGTTGCAGACCTTAGGGAAATAATGAATATCCCCGACGATTATGAGGTGCTTTTCCTGCAGGGCGGCGCGTCTACCCAGTTCGCAATGGTACCCCTTAACCTTATGACCAAAAACGGCAAGGCGGACTATATAATCACAGGTCAGTGGGCAAACAAGGCTTATAAGGAAGCGGCTCGTTACGGCAAAGCCCGTGAGGTTGCATCTTCTAAGGATAAGACTTTCTCTTATATCCCTAAGACCACAGCCGCTGATTTTGACCCCGAGGCCGATTATGTTCATATTTGTATGAACAACACCATTTACGGCACCAAGTATCACGAACTGCCCGATACAGGCGATGTTCCGCTGGTTGCTGATATTTCGAGCTGTATTTTGTCCGAGCCTATTGATGTTACAAAGTTCGGTATGCTTTACGCAGGCGCACAGAAGAATATTGCTCCCGCGGGCGTTACAATCGTAATTATCCGCAAGGATTTAATCGGCAACGCTATGGATATTACTCCTACAATGCTTAACTACCAAACACACGCAGACAACGGCTCTATGTTTAACACCCCTCCCTGCTACGCAATCTATATCGCAGGGCTTACCTTCAAGTGGATAAAGAAGATGGGCGGACTCACCGAAATGAAAAAGGTTAACGAGAAAAAGGCTAAGCTTCTTTACGATTTCCTCGATTCAAGCAAGCTGTTTAAGGGTACGGTTGTTCCCGAGGACCGTTCGCTCATGAATGTTCCGTTCGTTACGGGCAATGACGAGCTTGATGCCAAGTTTGTTGCAGAGGCTAAAAAGGCCGGCTTTGTAAATATCAAGGGACATCGCTCTGTCGGCGGAATGAGAGCTTCTATCTACAACGCTATGCCTGTAGAGGGTGTAGAAAAGTTAGTTGAGTTTATGAAGAAGTTTGAGGAGGAAAACGCGTAATGTATAA
>CAZRMP010000108.1:0-3074 GCA_964601235.1 uncultured Ruminococcus sp. | reverse complement strand
CGGCGTCTATTATTTTACCCGGCATAGCGCCGATATAGGTCTTTCTGTGACCGCGGATTTCCGCCTCGTCGTGCACGCCGCCCAAGGATACCCTTGCAAATTTGCGCCCCATACACTCGGCAACGGTTTTGCCTATCGAGGTTTTGCCGACACCGGGAGGGCCTACAAGGCATATAATCTGCCCCTTAATATTTGGAGCAATAGTATAAACCGAGAGCATTTCAAGTATACGCTCCTTAACCTTATCCATACCGTAAATATCGCGGTTAAGTATTTTTTCCGCCTTTTTTATATCGGTAGAAACTGCAGTATCCTTATCCCACGGCAATTCAAGGCAGGTATCAAGATACCCTCTTACAACCGTACCCTCATGGGAGCCGGAGGGCATTTTCGCAAGCTTATTTACCTCTTTATGCAAGGTTTCCTTAACCTCGTCAGATGCCGATAGGCGGTCAATATTATAGTGATATTCGTCAATTTCATCGGCGGAATCGTCACCGTAAAGCTCGCTTGAAATAGCCTTTATCTGCTCTCTTAAATAATATTCGCGCTGATTTTCGTCAATCGCCGCCTTTGTCTTTTCGCTGATTCTGCGGTCAATCTCCCCGATTTCGCGCTCCTTATCGAGCATTTCTATAAGTATTTTAGCCCTGTGAACGGGATCGTCCTGCTCTAAAACATACTGCCTGTCATCATAGGGAGCCGGAACATTTGACGCAATAAAATCTGCTAAAAAGCCTATATCCGAGGCTTCGGCTATTCGCATAATTACATCGGGCGCAATATTTGAGTAAACCTCGGCGTATTTTTCAAACTGAGTTCTTACTCTTCTGATAAGGGACTCTACATATACAGGTCGATTCTTTATCGGCTTGTCCTTTATTTCGGTAATTTCGGAAATCGGGAAGCCGTTTTTTGTAAAGAGAGCACCGTGCTTTGCGCGGTAAAGTCCCTCGACAAGTACTCTTACGGCGTTTTCCGCAACCTTAAGCACCTGACGAACCTTTACAACACAGCCAACCTCGTATAAATCCCCCTCCTCGGGGTCTTCTACATATACTTCCTTCTGCGCGACCGCAAAAATAAGCCCGTCACGCTCCATTGCCGCCTTAAGTGCGGCAGAGGATTTTTTTCTGCCAACATCAAAGGAAAGCACCGTTCCCGGGAATACCACTAAACCTCTAAGCGGTAAAAGCGGGAGCATTGTTATTCTTTCTTCGGTTTCTATTGCCATTTATTTCACCTAAAAAATTATATTGTCCAGTTATTTGTATTATAAATTGCGGCGGCAAACAGCTCGTTATCCTGAAATACAAAGATAATAGCCGTGTCGTCAAATGTATATCTCATAACAGCGCCGTTTTCGATTCCCATTAGGAAAAAGGCATTGTTTTGATCTGCGGGTTCTTCTGTGTAATCAAATCCCGCAAGCGAATCCTTAACATCAAGAATGGAGGTGCCCATACTGAATCCGTATGCCACATCAAAGGCCGCAATATATGAGATGCCTGCGCTTTCTTTGCCTTTTTCATAAAAATAGGAAAAGTCGCCGTTATCAATTCGTACCGATTTTTCGCCCTCGGTAACATCGTAAGCATATTCCTCGCCTGCATTCACAACAGACTCTGCCTTAGACGAAAGGTCGGCATTTATTGTTTCAGGGTCAGTTCCAAGCTTATAATCACACTCGGGAATTTCGCCTAATTTAGCGTAATATTCAATATCAACCTCTGCGGTTTTTTTCTTTTCCTTATCCTTGCCGCAGGCGGCGAAAGAAATAATCATTATAAATGACAGCATTAAGCAAAATATTTTTTTCATTTTTATTCTCCGTTCTGCCGCATAATTTTTTTCTTATTTATGAAAGATTGTTGAGAAGGTCGTGACGCAGATTCCAAAGCTCCTCAGATAAATCCACATAATAGGTATGAGGATTTTCAAAGCGGGTAACCTCGTCCCACAGCGAATCAACCTGTTCGGCGCGGTATTTTGAAATTTCCTTAACCGAGGGCGAGGAATAAACCTGCCTGCCCTTATGGAAAATCTTAACCTGCAGCTTTTTAGCCACAAAGTCGGATACAACCTTGCGCTTCCAGGTGTGCTCGGGGTCGAAAAGCTCGTAAGGCTCATCGGAGCTTATCTTCTCGTCATTAAGGGTGATGACATCGGCAATCGCCTTGCCCGTTTCGCGGTCATAAAGTCTCCAGGGACTCTTAACTCCCGGCAGGGTTATTTTAGCCGCGTTTTCGCTTATCTTGATTTTAGGAATTATCCCGCCGTTTTTCTCAACCGCGGCAAGCTTGTAAACTCCGCCGAAAACCGCCTCGCTCGAAGCGGTGATAAGGCGCTCGCCCACGCCGTAGCTGTCCACCTTTGCGCCTTGGAAAATCATATCGCGTATAAGATATTCGTCAAGCGAGTTGGAAATGCATATTTTGCAGTCGGGGTAGCCGGCCTCATCAAGCATTTTACGGGCGCGCTTTGTTATATAGGTTATATCGCCGCTGTCAATCCTGATACCAAGGGGGCGTTTGCCTAAGGGCTTTAAACCCTCGTCAAATACCTTTATAGCATTGGGAATTCCCGATTTTAAGACATTGTAGGTATCTACAAGGAGCATACAGGAATCGGGATACTTTTCGGCGTAGGTCTTAAAGGCGGTGTATTCGTCGGGGAAAAGCTGAACCCAGCTGTGCGCCATAGTGCCCGAGGCCTTAGTGTCAAAATCCTTTGCGGTAAGCAGGCAGGAGGTACCCGCACAGCCGCCGATTATCGCCGCCCTTGCGCCGTAATACGCCGCGCCGTAGCCGTGGGCACGCCTTGCGCCGAACTCCATAACGGGTCTGCCCTGTGCCGCGCGGACAATACGGTTTGCCTTTGTGGCGATAAGGGACTGGTGGTTAATAGTAAGCAGAACCATAGTTTCAAGCATAAGCGCCTGCATCGCGGGGCCCCTTACCGTAACAATAGGCTCGTGGGGGAAAATAACCGTACCCTCTGGAACGGCCCAGACATCGCAGGTGAACTTGAAATCACGCAAATAATCGATAAATTCTTTTGAAAATAAATTAAGT
>CAZRMP010000107.1:0-3082 GCA_964601235.1 uncultured Ruminococcus sp. | reverse complement strand
TCATAGGTCCGAACTGCCTTAGCACACTTTTCATTCCCTCGGATTCAAACTGGAAAACCCCGTCGGTAAGTCCCTTGCCCATCATTTTGTAGGTATCGGTATCGTCAAGCGGTATCTTTTCTATATCAAAGCTCGGCTCTTTTTTTCTTATAAACTCCTGGGCGTCGGCTATAACCGTTAGGTTGCGAAGCCCCAAAAAATCCATTTTAAGAAGTCCCAGCTCGTCAAGTGCCGTCATTGTGTACTGGGTGACAACCGCCTCGTCGTTTACGGCGAGGGGGACATACTCGGCAATCGGCTTGTCGGATATAACAACCCCCGCCGCGTGGGTAGAAGCGTGCCTCGGCATACCCTCGAGCTTCATAGCCATATCTATAAGCTCCGTTATCTGCGGGTCGTTATCGTAAAGGGTGCGAAGCTCCTTAGAGCCCGACAATGCGCGCTCGATAGTCATTCCAAGGGACTGCGGGATAAGCTTTGCGGTTTTATCGCACACGGCGTAGGGTATATCCATTGCCCTGCCGACATCGCGTATTGCCGCCCTGGCCGCCATTGTTCCAAAGGTGACAATCTGGGAAACACGGTCGGTTCCGTACTTTTTTATAACATAATCTATTACCTTTTGACGGTTAACATAGCAAAAATCAATATCAAAATCGGGCATTGAAACCCTCTCGGGGTTTAAAAACCGCTCGAAATAAAGGTCATATTTAATCGGGTCTATTCCCGTAATTCCTATGCAGTATGCCGCAAGGCTCGCCGCCCCCGAGCCTCTGCCGGGGCCTACGGGTATACCGTGGCTTTTTGCATAGTTTACAAAGTCGGCTACTATCAAATAGTAGTCAACATAGCCCATACGGTTTATAACGCCTAACTCATAGCTGAGGCGGTCGGTCACCGTTTTATCGGGGTTGTCGCCGTAAATCCTGTGCAGTCCCTCAAGGCACTTTTCCTTAAAATACAGGAAATGGTCACGCTCCCCTATATCAAAGCGGGGGAGCTTTATTTTGCCGAATTCAAAGGTCACATTACACCGCTCGGCTATCTTCGCGGTGTTCGTCAAGGCAGACGGCGTACCGCCGAAAAGCTCCGCCATTTCCTCGGCGGATTTTAGGTAAAACTCGTTTGTTTTAAATTCAATCGGGTTATCCTCGGTGATTTTTGAGCCGGTTTGTATGCACAAAAGCACCTTGTGCATCTTAAAATCGTCGTGATTTATATAATGCACATCGTTTGTGGCTACAAGCCCTATTCCCGTCTCCCGGGAAATTCTTATTATTTGCGGATTAACCCGCCTTTGCTCCTCAATTCCGTGATTTTGAAGCTCTAAAAAATAGTTGTTTTCCCCAAAGGTATCCCTATACCAAAGGGCGGTTTCCTTTGCCTTTTCATATTCTCCGTTTAATAACAGCTGGGATATTTCCCCCGCAAGGCAGGCAGAAAGGGCGATTATTCCACTGTGATACTTTTTTAAAAGCTCGCGGTCGACACGCGGCTTTGAATAAAACCCCTCGGTAAAGCCCGCCGATACAAGCTTTATTAAATTGCGGTAGCCCTCATTATTTTCACAGAGCAATACTAAATGGCTGTAACGGCTGTCCGCTCCCTTTTGTTTGTCAAAACGGGTCCGAGGCGCCACATAAACCTCGCACCCGATAATCGGCTTAACTCCCCTTGAAAGAGCGTATTTATAAAAGCTTATCACACCGTACATAACACCGTGGTCGGTGATTGCAAGCGCTTTTTGCCCCATTTCGGCAGCACGGTCGATAAGCTGTTCAATACGGCAGCAGCCGTCTAAAAGGCTGTATTCGGTATGCACGTGAAGATGTGTAAAATCCATACGCTACCCCCTTTATCGGGATTTTTCCCTGTTTTTAAGCTCGTTATAAATTTCAATAATTTTATTGAGCCTGTGATTAAGTCCCGATACGGTGATAGGCTCGTCCGACATTGCACAAAGCTCCTTTAAGGATGATTCGGGATTGCTTTCACGCAGCAGCGCCGCCTTAAGCAACTCCTCAGGCAGACTGTCAAGCCTGTCGGTCTGTCTTAAATAATCTATAGCCGCCCGCTGTTTTATAGATGCCTCAACCGTCTTTGTGATATTTGCATTGTCGCAATTATTTGCGCGGTTTATATTATTTTTAACGCTTTTCATTATTTTAGTATCTATAAAATCAAGGGTTCTGTGCGGCAGTCCCATAAGGGTTAAGAGGTCTTCAATAAGTCCGCTTTCTTTTGTATAAAGCACGGTTTTATTGCCGCGCTCTGTTTTTTTAAGGGTTATTCCGTGAGCCGACAAAAGCTCTGAGAATTCCCCCGCCGTATCGCCCTTTCTTATCATAAACTCGGCGCGGTACTCCTTTTCGGGGTCGTTAATATTGCCGCAGGCCAAAAAAGCCCCCCGTACAAAGCTTTGAAAGCAACATTCGCGGTCTATTAATTCTAAATCAATGGGGCTTTCAGCTATGCCGTAATCGTAGGCGGCGAGGATTTTAAGCCTGTCCGCCTCGGAAACCACTTCTGCCTTATATGTAGGCCTAATGCTCCCGCCCTCGGTTATTACTGCTTTTACCTTAAAATTATCGTAAAGTAAGGCGGCGTAATACTCCGCCGTTTTTCTGTTATTTGTCTGCATGGAAATACGCTTTACCGAAAAAGACCTGCCAAACAGCATAAACCCGTAAGCAAGCGGCAATTTACAACATTCTGACACCCTTATTCCCGCAAGTTCGTTTTTCACATCTTTACAAAATGACATAATATTAATGCTTATAAATATCGCGGTGCTCAATAGAGCAGTTGTAATTCTCGTTCATCAAATGCTCGCCTATAAGCTTAGCAAAGGTGACAGAGCGGTGCTTTCCGCCCGTACAGCCGATTGAAATTATAAGCTGGCTTTTACCTTCTTTAGCGTAAAGCGGTACGGCGCAGTCAATAAATCCAAGCAAGCGGGACAAAAACTCTTTGCTTTCCTCGCTTGCCATAACATAGTCTCTGACTTCCTTATCAAGTCCCGTTTTTTCCTTTAGCTCATCAACATAAAAGGGATTAGGCAGACAGCGAACATCAAAAACCA
>CAZRMP010000106.1:0-3095 GCA_964601235.1 uncultured Ruminococcus sp. | reverse complement strand
GTCAGCCTATACTAAAGGCTTTTGTCACACGGATATTTCGACTTCGGCACTAAACGCCCCGCCTTCTCAGGAAAACTCCCAATGGCTTGTCCCCGATTTGCGGTAATCGGGCAGAGACGGTTTTTTGTGTGCCTTACGGCGGCGGGCCCGTACAGGATTTTCACCTGTTTCCCCGAAATGACAGAAAGATTATATCACCCTTTTACTCCCATTGCAACCGAAAAATAATGTTGAGATATAATATTACGGGCGGTCAAGGACGCCAGCCCCTACGAATTTAGACCTTAGACTGTAGACATTAGATATTAGACGGGACGGTGCGAGCACCGTCCCAATTACGAATTACGCATTACGAATTACGCCTTACAATTTATAACCTTTAAATAATCTCCATAAGCCTTTTCCCAAGCCGCGTTTTCTTTCGGCTCATAGTGCTTAAGCTCGGTTGAGTCCGAGACGGTTTTTCTTATTCCCGCAAAGCCGTCTATTTCACCGAGTGCGTCAAAGCAAACGGCAATATTGCCCATAACCGTTGCCTCGGACGGGCCTGCCAAAACCTCGGCGTTGGAGGCGTCCGCCGCCATTTGTCAAAGCAGTCTGTCCTTTATGCCGCCGCCTAAAATGTTAATGCGGCGGTACTCCTTTTGCCCCATTTTTGAAAGCATATTAAAGGTATATTTGTACTTCATAGCAAGGCTTTGGTAAATACAGCGCATAATTTCGGGGCGGTTGCGGGGTACATACTGACCTGTTTTGCGGCAGTATTCCACCACCCTTTGGGGAAGATTGCCCGCAGTTTCAAAGGCGGGGTCGTCAACATCGATAAAGCACTTAAAGGGTTCGGCTGAAAGCGCCTCCTTTTCGAGTGTATCGAAGCCAACCTCGTCCCCCTCTCTTCTCCATTGACGGCGGGATTCCTGAATAAGCCAAAGTCCCATAATATTTTTAAGGAAACGAACCGTGCCTTTATAGCCGCCCTCGTTGGTGAAGTTTAATTCCTCCGCCTCTTTGGTGATTATCGGGTCTTTAGACTCAATTCCGAAAAGGCTCCAGGTGCCGCAGCTTATGTAAACAAAATCGTCTGTAAGGCTGGGTGTTGCAACCACGGCCGAGGCGGTATCGTGCTCGTTCACCGCGATAACGGGAACCTTTTTACAGCCTAATTCCTCGCAAATCTCATCGGACAGCATACCGTAGGTATCCCCCGCGGGGATAACCTGCGGGAAAAGGCTTTCCTTAAGGCCTAATTTTCTTATAAGCTCGAAATCCCAGTCCTTTTTATAGGGGTCGAACATATTTGTGGTGGAAACTATGCTCGCCTCCGCCTTTATCTCGCCTGTAAGCATATAGGCAAATAAATCGGGGATAAGGAGCATTTTTTCGGCGTTCTCTAACTGCTCGGGCTCGTGATTTTTAAGGTACATAAGCTGGAACAGGGTGTTAAAGCGCATATGCTGTGTACCCGTTCTTTTATAAAGCTCGCTTTTCGAGACGGTATCGGCAATTTCCTCGGTAATACCCTCGGTTCTCATATCACGGTAGTGGACGGGGTTGCTTATAAGCTTGCCGCGCTTGTCGATAAGTCCGAAATCGACCCCCCAGGTGTCAATTCCTATCGCGTCAAAGCCGCCCTCGTTTACCGCCTTTGTAATGCCTGTCTTAATCTCGAAAAACAGCCTTAAAATATCCCAATACATAGTACCGTTCACAATAACGGTATCGTTGCTGAAGCGGTGAATTTCCTTCATATCAATTTTTCCGTCTTTAAGCTCGGCTAACATCGCCCTGCCGCTGGACGCGCCGAAATCAAAGGATAGCACTCTTTTCATAATACTGCCTCCGTATAGTATTTTTTTTATTATATCATATATGTGATAAAATTGCTATATCCTTTATTCACTTTAATATTGTAAATTCTCATAAAAAAATATATAATGAGTCGGGGGTATTGTATGAAACAGGATTTATGGCATTATTTACAGACCGTTAAAAAGCCTATTGTACTTTACGGTATGGGCAATGGTGCGGATAAAATAATAGATGTGCTAAAGGCTTACGGCATTGAAATTTCGGGGGTTTTTGCAACCGACGGCTTTGTGCGGGAAAAGCTCTTTCACGGCTTTAAGCTTTCTTCCTATTCCGAGCTTCGGGAAAAATTCGGTGAAATGACGGTGCTTTTGTGCTTTGGAAGCTCAAGACCCGAGGTGCTCGCAAACATTAAAAGAATTTCCGCCGAGCAGGAGCTTTACGCGCCCGATGTGCCCGTCTACGGCGGCGGACTTTTTAACAGCGAATACGCCGAAAAAAACAGGGCGGCTTTAGAAAGGGCTTACTCCCGCCTTGCGGACGAAAAATCAAGGGAAACCTTTGAAAATATTATAAGATATAAATTAAGCGGAAGACTTGATTATCTCTACCGCTGTGAGGTAAGCGCGGACGAGCCGTACAATACATTTTTAAAGTTTAGCGATAACGAAAGCTATATAGACCTGGGCGCGTACACGGGCGACACGGTATCGGATTTTGTTTCGCGGGTAAAGGGTTATAACTCCATTACCGCGGTAGAGCCTGATAAAAAAAGCTTTAAAAAGCTTACCGCCAATACCGCAGGACTTAAAAATTTCAAATCGATAAACGCCTGTGTGTCTGACAAAAGCGGAACAGAGCCTTTCTCGATGCGGGGCGGCAGAAATTCAAGCCTTGGTTCAGGTGTAGAAATCCGTTCTGTGACCGTAGACGAAATTGCCGAAAAGGGTGTCACCTTTATTAAAGCAGATGTCGAGGGCGGCGAAGCTAAAGCGGTGGCGGGCGCGAAAAACACGGTTTTAAGGTACAAGCCTAAAATGCAGCTTGCCTGCTACCACCGCAACGAGGATTTATTCGCCCTGCTCGCAGCGGTTGACGCGATACGGGACGATTACAGGCTTTATTTGCGCCATTTCCCCTCTGTCCCCGCATGGGATACGAATTATTATTTTATATAATATCTTTTTGCGGGGCGATGTGGGCATCGCCCCCTACGAATGTAAATAAAACCTGCGTAGGGGACGATGCCCACATCGTCCCGTCTAATATCCAGTATCTGAAATCTAATG
>CAZRMP010000105.1:0-3107 GCA_964601235.1 uncultured Ruminococcus sp. | reverse complement strand
TTGAAGATTTTTTTGAAATTGACAATCAGTAGGCTGGCGAGAGTCACCTAAATAAATGTCCTGCCCTGTCCGCGGACCGCGTCTTATATAACCCTACAACCTTTTAATCAGGGGCCAAAGCTTATGCGGCGGGCTTGCAGACCTCCCGCGGCTGTGCCGAGTTCGGAAGAAGGGAGCGCGAAACCGCATAGCCGGCACCCACCTGCCTTACGCAGGTTATCTTAAGCGCATTACGGCAGGGCGGGACAGATTTTTTGTTTTTCGGCTGCCATAAAGGCGGCTTGTTTTTTCTATGTTCAAAATTTCAAATCAAGGACAAAATATTATGAAATACGAAGATTTTAATTTTAATTATGATTACGATGATGAAATAGATTTATATTCAAGCTCGGGAAAGCAAAGCGCCACCGGGGAATATGAGGATATTTCCTCTTCTTCGGATAACTACCGTGCAAAACAGAGCAATTCAAACGGGAGAAACAAGAAGAAAAAGAAGCGCAAAACCCATAAGCTTCGTAACGCTGTTATAGTGATTCTCTGCATAATTGTAGCCGCCGTATCCGCTCTGTACGGTTATGCATATAAAACCCTGTCGGGAATGGGGTGTATACCCCTTGACGAAAACGATTTGGGCATTGAAACCGCGGAATATGAAGGAGTGCGGAATATAGCCCTTTTGGGAGTCGACTCAAGAACGGACAGCAATACCGGCAGAAGCGACGCTATAGTTATCCTGACAATCGATAAAAAACATAAAAAGATAAAGCTTACCTCTATCGCAAGAGATACATATGTTTCGGTTGACGGTCATTCAAAGGACAAGCTTACCCACGCCTACGCATACGGCAAGTCTCAGCTTGCGGTCAAAACCCTAAATCAAAATTTCGACCTTGAAATTAAAGATTATGTTACAATGAACTTTTTTGGGTTGGCAAGGGTTATCGACTACATAGGCGGAGTAACGGTTGATGTTGACGAAAAGGAAATGAAGGAATTAAACCAAAACATTTTCTCTGAAATGCGTTATTTGGGGGTTGAGTGCCCTGACCTTACAAGCGCAGGAACACAGCTGTTAAGCGGCCCTCAGGCGGTTTGCTATGCCCGCATACGCCATACCGACAGCGATATTGAACGCGGCAACCGCCAAAAAGAGGTGCTGACGGCAATGTTTGCGGCTGTTAAAAAAATGAACCCGCTAAAGCTGCCGAAGGTTGCTAAAATGGCGGTAAGCGAGTGCGAAACCTCACTTACCGAAAATGATATTATGTCCTTAGGTCTGTGGGCGGTTTTCTGTTCGCCCGAATTTGAACAGCTCAGCATCCCGAATGAGAATGTTCCCTCTTCGGGTAAAATCATAAACGGCGTTTGGTATTATGTATATGACCTTAATACCGCTAAAAAAGAAATTCGCGATTATATTTATGAAGAGAACTACTACTCTGCAGAATCGGTAGCTCAGCGTGCCGAATCAGAAGAAAAATAGCGAGTATAATAAACGGAGGTAAAGCCGCTTGAAACGCAAAATTATTATCGCCGACTCTAACAAACAAAGCGCACGGCTTATTAAAAATTTGCTTTCCGCCGCAGGTCACGAGACGGTTGTAGCCACAAGTATGAGCGAATGCTTCACCCTCGTTTCTTTGAACACACCGGATATTGTTATTATAGACCCTGAGTTTCCCCGACCCGACGGAATTAAAACCGTAAAAAAACTGCGTGAGCGAGGCTCCTTTCCCATAATCGCGGTAAGCGAAAACGGCAGTGAACGCGCCGTTACCGAAACGCTTGATGCGGGGGCTGACGACTATATAAGGAAACCCTTTTTATCGGGCGAGCTGCTTTCCCGCATAAAGGCCTCTATAAGGCGCATTGAGCAATACGAAAAGCTCTTAGGCGTAAGTAATCTTGAAGGCTATGAGCGGGACGGTCTTTGCGTTGAGTATGACAGTCATAGAGTAAGTGTTGGCGGAAAAGATATTCACCTTACAAAAAACGAGTTTAAAATACTCACTCTGCTTTGTAGATATTCCGGCAGAGTGCTTACCTACGATTTTATAATTAAATCGGTATGGGGAACGGAAGCTCCCGGCGGAAACGGAATTTTAAGGGTCAATATTACAAATTTGCGCAAAAAAATAGAACAGAGCAGCGGAAATCCGCTGTATCTGTTCACGGAAAACGGTGTTGGCTACCGTATGGCGGAAAATCACCGCGAAGCTTCAAGGTGATTATTCAAAAATATCCCTGTAAAGTCGGCTTTGGCACAGTGAAACATAATCGTCACCGCCGATTATGATATGGTCAAGTAATTTTATATTAATATGGCTTAATGCGCTTTGTATCTTGCGTGTTACAGCAATATCCCCCTGACTTGGGATTGCCACACCGTCCGGGTGGTTATGTGCTATAATCACGGACACCGCCTTTCGGTTAATTGCGGTTTCAACCACTTCTCTTATAGAAACATTAACCTCGGACACATTGCCCTCACCCAAAATATCAAAGCCGAGCTTGCGCCCGCTGCCGCTAAAAGAAATAACCGAAAACATTTCCTTGGTATAGCTTATATATTTCTGTACTAAGAAGTCGCATACCTCGTCAATATTGGAATAAACATTCTTTTTTTCGTTCTTTTCTGTAAGATAACAGCGAACTATCGGCACCATAAGCTTAATAAGTGCGGCGGTGTGATGGCTTACTCCGTCCACCTTAACCAGCTCTTCGACGGACGCATCAAGAACACCCGAAACAGTACCGCCGAAACGGTTTACCAGGTTATGCGCGATTTCGTTGGTATCCTTGCGGGGTATACTGTAAAACAGAAGCATCTCCATTATTTTGTGCGGAGGCGTATTTTCGTCAAAGCCCTTTGCCAAAAATTCTTCCTTCAGTCTCTGTCGGTGACCGTCGTGAACACCTTTTTCCATTGCTACACACCCCTTAACTTCTTATTTAATTATATTATAAATTTACTTTGCTTTCAAGTTTTTTCGACATATTCTTTAAACAAAGCCGACAAATCCGAACCCGCCTAAAACGGCATTATTTCGGCACTTTTCGGTTTTCACTCCACCATAGGCGTTAGCCTTATGGTCTCGTTCAAATAA
>CAZRMP010000104.1:0-3115 GCA_964601235.1 uncultured Ruminococcus sp. | reverse complement strand
GGTCTAAAAGACTGCTTATCGAGTTGTCGCAGTTAAGGGTGTCCACCAGCAATGCGATATATTTCGACATATTTACACTGCAATACCACTCGCGGGATAAAAGCTCGGGAGTCTGATAGATAAGGTTGGTGGTGAAAATCTTGTCGATTTTGCCCTCTTTATAATATTCGTCAAACTTCTCGAGTCCCTCAACAAACAGACCGAAGGTGGAGAAAATAAAGATTCTTCCCGCGCCCTTTTCCTTAAGCTTTGCCGCAATGTCAAGCATTGACTCGCCCGAGGAAATCATATCGTCAACAAGAATCAAATCCTTGCCCGTAATATCGTTGCCCAAAAATTCGTGAGCCTCAATGGGGTTTCTGCCGTTTACGATTACAGAGTAGTTGCGGCGCTTGTAGAACATACCGAGCTCCAGCCCTAAAACCGAGGAATAGTAAATACACCGTCCCATTCCGCCCTCGTCGGGGGAGACTATCATAGTGTGGTCGCGGTCGAGCTTAATGTCCGGCACGGTTTTAAGAAGGGCCTTAATCATCTGGTAAGCCGCCTGAACATTATCGAAACCGTCAAGGGGGATTGCGTTGTTTACCCTCGGGTCGTGGGCGTCAAAGGTGATGATGTTCTTAACGCCCATATTAACAAGCTCCTGGAGCGCCATAGCGCAGTCCATAGATTCTCTTGCGGTTCTTCTGTGCTGTCTTCCCTCGTAAAGCATAGGCATAATTACGGTGATTCTTCTCGCCTTGCCGCCTAATGCCGCGATAACCCGCTTTAAATCCTGATAATGGTCATCGGGACTCATAGGAACGGTCTTGCCGTACATCTTATAGGTCACGCTGTAATTAAAGCAATCGCAGAGAATGTAGGCGTCAAGACCTCTTGCGGTGTGCTTTAAGACCGCCTTAGCCTCGCCCGTGCCGAAACGCGGACAGTTGGCGGGAACCACAAAGGACTCGTCCTCGGGAATATCACGCCATTGCTTTAAATAATAGTCCACCTGAGAAGAAATGTCCTCACAGCCGCGCATACTAATAAGCGCCAAGTCACCGTAGGGTGTGTGCTTAAAATCAATACTTGCCATTTAAAAGCCCTCCGTTACCAAAAAAATATACACATATATAATAACACAAAACTTTCGACAGAAAAAGACTTTTTTTAAAAATTTTTAAACCTTTTATTTTTCGTTTATATATTGAATAATTTATGTAAAAAATGTATAATTAAAAACAAGAGAAAGGTCGTGGTTTTATGAAAATTATGTTTTACGGTGCCGCCCACGAGGTTACGGGCTCCTGCACCCTGCTTGAGGCCTGCGGCAAAACGGTAATGATTGACTGCGGTTTGGAGCAGGGACGGGACATTTACGAGAACGCCGACCTGCCCGTATTACCCTCCGAGGTAGACTATTTACTGCTGACCCACGCCCATATCGACCACTCGGGCAAGATACCCGCCCTTACCTCGGGCGGCTTTGCGGGGCATATATACGCCACTGCGGCAACGGTTAAGCTTTGTAATATAATGCTGCTTGATTCGGCGCATATTCAGGAGTTTGAGGCGGGCTGGCGCAACCGCAAGGCAAAGCGGGCGGGCACAGCGCCCTATGTTCCCCTTTACACAACCGAGGATGCGGCAAGGGCTTTAAAGCAGTTTGTTTCCTGCGATTATGAGACCGAATATAACCTCTGTGACGGGATAAGCATTAAATTCACCGATGCGGGGCATCTTTTGGGCTCTGCAAGCATTACCGTCACCGTGACCGAAAACGGCAAGCGTGAGAAAATTGTATTTTCAGGGGATTTGGGCAATGTTAACCGCCCCCTTATAAACGACCCCGGTCAGCCCGAAAGCGCCGATTACATAGTAATTGAATCGACCTACGGCAACCGCCTGCACGGCGAGCGACCCGACTATACGGCTCAGCTTACCAAAATCATTAAAGAAACCTTTGACCGAGGCGGAAATGTGGTTATACCCTGCTTTGCCATCGGCAGAACACAGGAGCTTTTATACCTAATAAGGGAAATAAAGGAGCAGGGGCTAATAAAAGGACACGACCGTTTCCCCGTTTATGTAGACAGCCCCTTAGCGGTAGAGGCCACCGAAATCTACAGCGGCTCAATGCTTGATTACTACGATACCGAGACCAAGGATTTGCTTAAGCAGGGCATAAATCCCATAAAATTCCCCGAATTAAAGCTTTCGGTAACAAGCGATGACTCGGTTGCTATAAATATTGACAAAACCCCGAAAATTATACTTTCCGCCAGCGGAATGTGCGAGGCGGGGCGGATAAGACACCATTTAAAGCATAATCTATGGCGGAAGGAAAGCACGATTCTCTTTGTGGGCTATCAGGCGGAGGGGACACTCGGCAGAAGCCTTACCGAGGGAGCGGAAACCGTGCGGCTGTTTGGCGAGAGCATTAAGGTAAACGCACATATCGAACAGTTAGAGGGCATAAGCGGCCACGCCGACCAAAAAATTCTGCTTTCCTGGCTCTGTGGCTTTAAGGAAAAGCCCAAAATGATTTTCGTAAACCACGGCGAGGACGAAACCTGCGACGAATTTGCAAAAACAATCACCGAGGTTATGAATATCCCCGCAGTAGCACCCTATAATGCATCAAGCTACGATTTAATAACGGGAATCTGCACAGACAAGGGCAATCGCGCTAAAATCCGCACCAAGAACGAGGCGCAAAGACGGCCGTCACCGGTATTCGACCGCCTTGTAACCGCCTATAAGCGCTTAGGCGCGGTAATCGAAAAGTACCGCCACGGCGCGAATAAGGACATTGCCGCTTTCACGGATATGATAACCGCCCTGTGCAATAAATGGGAAAAGTAAATCAATTCGTAATGCGTAATTCGTAATTCGTAATTATGTTGTAAGGTGAAATTATACAGTAGGGCGGGGGCTTGCTCCCGCCGTCTAACATCTAACATCTAATATCTAACATCTAACATCTAAATCCGTAGGGGACAGCCCCGAATCGTCCCGTTTGCAAATCAGCTCAACAAATTTCAAATTTTTCAAGAATTTCTTATTTACACGGCGGCAAAAAAGTGCTATTATATATGTGTATGGGACTGTTTAGGAAAAAGAATACGAG
>CAZRMP010000103.1:0-3140 GCA_964601235.1 uncultured Ruminococcus sp. | reverse complement strand
TGGAAATCGCTTCCATAACCAATAAAACAGGACTTGAAAAGGTCTTTGATACATACCGTCCGCAGATAGTTATAAACGCCGCCGCGCACAAGCATGTTCCGCTTATGGAGCATAACTGCGTTGAAGCGGTGCAGAATAATGTTTTTGGCACGCAGAATGTCATTGATATGTGCGAAAAGTACGGCACGGAGCGCTTTATGATGGTTTCGACTGATAAGGCGGTAAACCCCACAAATGTTATGGGTGCTACAAAGCGTATGTGCGAAATGTTGGTTGGAACTGCAAGCACATACGGCAAGGTGAAATACAGCGCAACACGCTTTGGCAATGTTTTAGGCAGTGCGGGCTCGGTTATACCTCTGTTTGAAAAACAGATTGCAAACGGCGGTCCTGTCACTATAACAGACAAGCGAATAATCCGTTATTTTATGACCATTCCCGAAGCTTCGCAGTTGGTGCTTAAATCCGGCGCAATGGCAGAGAACGGCGAACTTTTTGTGCTTGATATGGGAGAGCCGGTTAAGATTCTTGATTTGGCGGAGAATATGATTCGCCTTTCAGGTGCTACGGGAATTGAAATAGTGGAAACAGGGCTTCGCCCGGGCGAAAAGCTGTATGAGGAGCTTTTGGTCAAGACCGAGGAACTGGATAAAACTGATGATAACCTGATTTTCATTGAAAAGGATGCTCCGGTTTCAAAGGAAGAAATAGACCGCAAGATGTCTGTCCTATTAAATGCCTGTGATACGGGCGATGACGGCAAGGTGAAACAGGCGCTTAAAGAGGTTATTCCAACCTTTAAAACACCCGAAGAGGTAAATGGAGCGGTCGAAAAAGTGTCTGAAAAATCAAATGTTGCACAGCTTACAACAGTTTAAAACGGTTGTAATTATTTATTAGTATGCGCGAGCTGAATTCTTTATGGATTTGGCTCGCGTTTTTTACGATATGGATTTACGGTATTTCATAGCTTGCAGGTCATATTTTACAAATACAAATCATACAATTAATTAGTCGTAATGGCGCTTACAGGGCGCTTTTGGGGAGTTGATTGTATGAACGAGGCTACACAGGACAGAGCGGAAATATTAGGTGAGTATATATTGGATACGGGGGCGACGGTTAGGGCAACCGCAAAGGTTTTCAAAATAAGCAAAAGCACCGTACATAAGGATGTTACAGAGCGGTTGAGTCACGAAAATCCGCAGTTATACCGTAAGGTAAAGCAGGTGCTGGAAAAAAATAAGCAGGAAAGGCATATCCGCGGGGGAATGGCGACCAAGCGCAAATACAAGGGTGCACAGGATTAGCTTATAATCAAATAATTTTGTTTTTTTACTTGACAGAATTTCGCTTTAGTGCTATAATTTCCTTGCAATTTTAGGGAGCTTGATGAAACTCAGGCTGAGAGGGAGTCCGCTTTTGCTATGACTTCGACCTGTGACCTGATACGGATAATGCCGTCGTAGGGAAATACGCTAAAGTATTGCCGCAGGCCTTAATTGCCTGCGGTTTTTTTATTCGCAGGGGGATTGCAGAATTTAAATTAGACCGCTTAGGCGGTCGGAGGAGTGTAAAAAATGGAAATGTCAAAAAAGTATGTCTACAAGCTCACATTAAGCGCGATTTTTGTAGCTCTCGCAACCGTGCTTAGCCTTATTAAGGTTGTAAAAATGCCGCTGGGCGGCTCGGTAACCCTTTTGAGTATGCTGCCGATTGTTATGATTTCGGTTATGCTGGGACTTAAATGGGGCTTCGGCAGCGCCTTCATTTATTCGATTATCCAGCTGATTCTTGGAATCACTATGGACGGACTGCTTGGCTGGGGACTTACTCCCGTAATGCTCGTCGGCACAATTTTACTTGACTACATAGTTGCATTTACAGTGCTTGGAATAGCGGGAATTTTTGCTAAAAAAGGCTATTTGGGTATTTGCGGCGGTGTTGCACTTGCGGTTGCCTTAAGATTTGTAAGCCATTTCCTTTCAGGCTTTGTTATCTTTAAAAACCTTGAACAGTTCGAGCTTTTCGGAAGCGTATTTACAAATCACCCCGTGCTTTATTCACTTGCCTACAACGGTATGTATATGCTCCCGGAGCTTATTCTTACCACCGTTGCGGCGGTAATCCTTTTCCGTCTGCCACAGATTCAAAAATTAATGAATCAGCAGTAAAATAAAGCAGGATTTTCAAAAAAGAAAATCCTGCTCTTTTAAACTTTAAAACCTTTCACACATAGTCTCGCACAGTTCCTTTACAAGGGTATGCTCGCTTATTATGTGGTCGAGGGATTTGTAAAAGGTTTGGGGCATATCGGTTGGCACGCCTGCCGCATAAATTCCGCCGCCGTTTTGTTTTATTGCTTTTAAAAACCGCAGAAATTCCGAATTGAGGCGGCAAAACTCATCAAAAACAGGCTTTAGCTCGACTTTAACAGGCGGCTTTTTAAGTTCGCTTAGCTTAAAGCAGATTAAATTAAAGCGGTTAGTGATTTCGGTAAGGTACTCTCTGGTGTGCATTGAAGCGGAGCGGTAAAATTTATCGTTTCCAATCATTAAAGACGGGTGAATAGCCCCTATTACGCTCCAAAAATACATCTGGTTATATATGCAGATAAATGGGTAGTTCCCTATGGGCGAAAAGCGTACCGTAATAAGCCCCCGCGCTTCGTTTTGCACTCCGAAAATTGCGTTTATGTACCTCTGCTCATAAATGTAGTGAAAAATCGTCTGCTGTAAATAGGGGTAACCGCCAAAGCCCTCGTACTTCATTCGCTCAAGCAGATTTATAAGTTTTCGGTTCTCCGATAAAAGCAGTTGCGGCTTTGCGGGCAACCTAAATGCGTCTTCATTACTGTAGAGGGCGCTTATTTTTTTAAAGCTTTGAAGCAAATTTTCAAGCTCCTTAGTAAAATAAGGCTGCATTATAGCGGCAGATGTGCCTTTAAGCTTTAAAAGGTTTTCAATGTGTCCTACCGTGTTTGTTGCCCAAAATTCTACCGCTTTTCGCATATCTGCGGGCATACAGGTATCTTTGCAGTTTATATAATTCATATTTTCCCACACTCCCTATAGTATTTTATTCGCCGTACTCTTTAATTATTTGTCAAAAAAGCTTTCTAACTGTTGATATTTTCCTTT
>CAZRMP010000102.1:1046-3148 GCA_964601235.1 uncultured Ruminococcus sp. | reverse complement strand
AATTCCGTAGGCGGAAAGGCTGAGGTGATCTAATGTTAGAAACATTAAGAAACGCCTGGAAAGTAAAAGAAATTCGTAATAAGATTCTTTTTACCGTTTTCATCATTTTGATTTTCCGTGTCGGTTCGGTTATTCCTGTGCCCTACATTGATGTTGCGGCACTTAAATCCGCTACTGAATCGGGAGCTACAAATGAATTTTTCAGCTACCTGTCAATTTTAACCGGAGGCGGTCTTGAGTACGGCGCTATCTTCGCAATGTCGGTTACCCCGTACATCAACTCCTCCATTATAATTCAGCTTCTGTGTGTTGCCATTCCCTCTCTTGAGCGCTTGCAGAAAGAGGGAGAAGAGGGACAGAAGAAGCTGGCGCAGATCACCCGTTATACAACCGTGCTTTTAGCGCTGATACAGGGTACTGCATATTTCTTCTATTTAAAGAACAGCAACTATTTAAGCGTGTCCGGCGGCGCTGTTGTTTTCGCGGCGTTCGTTATAGTTTTAGCCTTTACGGCGGGCTCGGCGCTTGTTATGTGGCTGGGTGAGCAAATTGATGTTAAGGGTATCGGCAACGGTATTTCCATACTGCTCTTCGCGGGTATTCTTTCCCGCGGTCCGCAGGCATTCAATATGCTGGTTTCTTACTGGAAGCTCGACCGCAAGCTTGCGGTTGTCGGAATAGTCCTCTTGTTCCTTGCGGTAATCGTATTTATCGTTTGGATGACCGCGGCGGAGCGCCGTATCCCCGTTCAGTACGCTAAGCGTGTTGTAGGAAACAAGATGTACGGCGGTCAGAACACGCATATACCGATTAAGGTAAATATGTCGGGCGTTATGCCGATAATCTTTGCCTCTTCGATTCTTATGCTTCCGACCATGATTCTCTCTTTTATGAGAAATACGGGAAGCTTCTGGTACAAGGCTTTGTCGCTCTTCAGCGTAAGAGGAGTATTTTACGCGGTGATTTATTTCCTCCTGATTATAGGATTTGCGTATTTCTACGCTACAATCCAGTTTAATCCGGTTGAAATGGCTAACAACCTGCGAAAGCAGGGCGGAGCAATCCCCGGAATACGCCCCGGAAAGCCCACATCGGACTTTATTTCAAAAATCCTGTCAAGAATCACCCTTATGGGCGCACTTTTCTTAAGTGTAATTGCAATTCTCCCTATCGTTATCGGCTCTGTCGGCGGAATCAACATTTCGTTGGGCGGTACATCGGTACTGATTATGGTCGGTGTTGCGCTTGACACGGTTCGTAATCTTGAATCCCAGATGATGATGCGTCATTACAAGGGTTTCCTTGATTAAGAAAAAGGAGAAGTATATGAAACTTATTCTTTTAGGAGCGCCGGGTGCAGGTAAAGGCACTCAGGCAGAGATAATCTCCGAAAAATACAACATTCCCACCATTTCGACAGGAAATATCATCCGTGCCGCCCTTAAGAACGGCACCGAAATGGGTCTTAAGGCAAAATCATACATCGACGCGGGCGAGCTTGTTCCCGATGAAGTCGTTATCGGCATTATCAAGGAGCGTTTAAGCGAAGCTGACTGCAAGGAAGGCTATATTTTAGACGGCTTCCCCCGCACGATTCCCCAGGCTGTTGCGCTTGACGATATGGGCTTTGTGATTGACGCGGCCCTCTCCATTGAGGTTGCGGACGAAGAAATCGTAAAGCGTATGTCAGGCAGACGCGTTTGTGAAAAGTGCGGCGCCAGCTACCACACCGAGTATAAAAAGCCCGATGTGGAAGGCGTGTGCAACCTTTGCGGCGGCAAGCTTGTTATCCGTAAGGACGACGAGCCCGAGACTGTTCAAAACAGACTTCATGTTTATCACGAACAGACCGAGCCGCTCAAGGATTTTTACAAGGGCTGCGGAAAGCTGATTACAGTAGAGGGTCAGGATGAGGTTGAGGATACAACCCGCCTTGTACTTGACGCACTGGAGAAGCAGGTATGATAGTGCTCAAAACCGGCCGCGAGCTTAGCATTATGAGAGAAGCTTGCAGAATATCGGCCGGAGCATTACAAACAGCCGGCAAAGCGGTGGAGCCCGGAGTTACCACTGCCGAGCTTGACGAGATGGCAGAAAAATTC
>CAZRMP010000102.1:0-1036 GCA_964601235.1 uncultured Ruminococcus sp. | reverse complement strand
ATATATCCGCAGTCAGGGGGGCGAGCCCAACTTCAAAAACTATGAGGGCTATCCCGCTACCGCCTGTATATCAATCAACAACGAAGTAATTCACGGCATACCGTCTACAAAGCGAAAGCTTCGCGCGGGGGATATAGTAAGCATTGACCTCGGCGCTAAGTTTGACGGTTATCACGGTGACAATGCCGCCACTTTCGCCTGCGGGGACATCTCCGAAGAGGCGAAGCGGCTGATGGACGCGACCCGCGAAAGCCTTTATGAGGGAATTAAAGCGGCGCGTGCGGGCGGCAGAATCGGTGATATAGGTCACGCTGTGCAGGCGTATGTTGAGGCAAGGGGTTACACGGTTGTCCGTCAGTTTGTCGGTCACGGCGTGGGAACCCGCTTGCACGAAGCTCCCGAGGTTCCGAATTTCGGCACACCGGGCAGGGGCGTTCGTTTAATCCCCGGTATGACAATCGCCATTGAGCCGATGGTCAACGCGGGGGGTGCGGGCGTCGAGGTACAGCCCGACGGATGGACTGTTTTAACTAAGGACGGGTCATTATCCGCGCATTTTGAGCACACGGTTGCGATTACCGCCGACGGTCCTAAGATTATGACCTTAATTTGAGGACTTAGTATGGTAGGACGAATTGTTTGTTCAAAATCAGGGCGAGATAAAGGATATTTTCTTGTGGTTGTAAAAGAGGAGGACGGATTCCTTTTCGTCTGTGACGGCAAGGAACGGCCCTTGAGCAAACCGAAGAAAAAAAATCCCAAGCATTTAGCGCTTACGAATACCGTGCTCGGTGAAGACAGTTACAGTACAGATAAATCGTTGAGACGCGCTCTCGCGGTTTACAGAGATTCCGTTTTGTAAAGGAGGAGCTAAGATGTCCAAAGAGGATATGATAGAGCTTGAAGGCGTAGTTGTTGAGGCAATGCCTAACGCAATGTTTAAGGTAGAAATTCAGGGGGGACATACTATTCTTGCTCACATTTCAGGCAAGCTGCGTATGAATTTCATTCGCATACTGCCGGGTGACAAGGTGAC
>CAZRMP010000101.1:0-3261 GCA_964601235.1 uncultured Ruminococcus sp. | reverse complement strand
TGTAAAAATTATACTTTTAATTTTTAAATAAAGTATGAATGTTTAAAAAATATTTGATAAATAACTCTGTTAGTGGTATAATTTTGTATATATAACTTTGCGAAGGGTCAGGTATAATGGAAAAGGTATTCAAAAAATTAACTGTTTTCTTATCGGGACTTCTGGTAATCACCACGGTTTTCCTTATTTTCGTGATACCTACATATATAAGGTCGGAGCGCAAGATCGACTTTTTTTCCTCTAATCAGATTGTGGATAATGTCCGCAATATGGAAATTAATATGACCTCGGTTATTTATGTTCAGAACGAAAAGGGCGACTGGGAGGAATACCAGCGTTTGCACGGGACTGAAAACCGTATTTGGGTCGGTATTGACAAAATTCCGCAGTACTTAAAGGACGCCTTTATCGCAATAGAGGACGAGCGTTTTGAAAGACACAGCGGAGTTGACTGGAAGCGTACCGCCGCGGCTGTGGGCAATAAGCTTTTAAAGTTTGATTCCAGCGGGTTCGGCGGCTCCACAATAACCCAACAGCTTATTAAAAATGTCACCAACGATAAGGGAAAAAATGCAATGCGTAAATTCAGGGAAATTGTACGCGCCCTGCTTATTGAACGCAAGCTTAGTAAAACCGAGATTTTAGAGGCTTATTTGAATACAATTTCTTTGGGTAACGGTATCTGCGGAGTTCAGGTAGCTTCAAACTATTACTTTAACAAGGATGTAAGCGAGCTTACACTTACAGAGTGTGCCGCCCTTGCGGCGATAACCAAAAACCCCACCGAGTACAATCCCGAAAGCGGGGCTGAGGCAAACACCGTTCGCCGCAGAACGGTGCTTGATAAAATGCTGGAGCTTGAAAAGATTTCTTACGAGGAGTACGATGCGGCTTATAACACGCCCTTGGTTTTAGACAATTCCCAAGAGGACGATTTGGAAGCTGAAATTAACAGCTATTTTGTTGACGCGCTTATTGATCAGGTTATTGATGATTTGGCGGAAAAATATAATCTGAGCACTTCTTTGGCATCTACTACCTTCTATAACGGCGGATTTAAGATTTATTCTACGCTGAATCCTGAAATCCAGACGAAAATGGAAGAGGTATATTTGGATATTGATACCTATTTTCCGCAAACAAAGAAAAACGAGAACGGAGAGTCCGAGCATGTGCAGTCGGCTATGACTGTGATGGATTACAGCGGTCATATTGTAGGCATTGTCGGCGGAGCGGGGGAAAAGACTACCAACCGCGGACTCAACCGCGCTACCGATTCACCCAGACAGCCCGGCTCTACAATGAAGCCGATAGGTGTTTACGCCCTTGCCATTGATAAGGATATTGTGAATTACACCTCAAGCGTGCTTGATAAGCCGATTGAGAATTATTATGCGGACGGTAAAAGCGGACCGAAGGAATGGTACGGCTATTATAAGGGTAATGTAACCCTTAATTATGCTATAAGAAAATCTATGAATACTATTCCCGTACGGCTTTTGCAGGAAATAGGCATTGATGTTTCCTATGATTTTCTTGTGAACAAGCTTCATTGCGAGCATTTAGTGGAAGCGGATAAAAACTTAGCCGCTCTGGCTCTGGGCGGTACGAACTACGGACTCACAACCACAGAATCCGCCGCGGCATACGCTATTTTTGGAAACGGGGGAGTTTATCACAAGCCCACGACATACTATAAAATTGAACGCCCTAACGGAGATGTTGTGCTCCAATATGACGAGACGGGCGAGCAGGTGATAGGAAAAGATTCCGCCACCGTAATGAACCATCTTTTGCAAGAGGTTGTTTACGGCAGTGAGGGAACAGGCAGAGGGATTTCCGGCTACAGCTCGATGAAAGCTTATGCAAAAACCGGCACTTCGAGCGAGTCAAATGACCTTTGGATGGTTGCGGGAACACCTTATTATGTAGGCTCTGTATGGTATGGATTCGACTTGCAAAAAGAGGTTAGCAACGGCGGAGCCGCCGCGAAAATCTGGAAGGATGTTATGAAGGATGTCCACAAGGACCTTGAAAAGAAGGAATTTGAGGACAGCCAGGATGTTCTTAAAAAGGGAATAGGATATTACAAAAAGAACGGCAAAATGGATAATCCTATTTATCATACCGATTCTTCAAGCGAAGTAAGCAGTCAGGAAAGCAGTATAGTATCATCTGATACTACGACTTCCGCATCTTCCGATGCTTCGTCCGAACAAACGCCGTCTTCACCTGCTGAAAGTACGACCACAGAGCCTGCACCCCCATCTGAAAGCAGTGATGCGGCAACATCAAGCGAAACCGGCGGGTCTTCAAATCAGTCTAAACCGTCGGAATCGTCTAAGCCGACAGAGTCTTCTAAACCGTCGGAATCCTCCTCTGCT
Organism: uncultured Ruminococcus sp.; assembly: GCA_964601235.1. Lineage (GTDB taxonomy): Bacteria > Bacillota > Clostridia > Oscillospirales > Acutalibacteraceae > UBA737. The sequence goes on along the minus strand of CAZRMP010000101.1, from coordinate 877 downwards.
GTATCGGCAACATCTTCGGAAAGCGTGATATCGCAATAAATATGGAAAATTATTTAATGAAACCGATTGCGAGGATTTATACCGATTTCCCTGATAAATTCGGTATTCCAAGGCAAAGCGGAATTGTAAAAGAATTAAAGGGCAGGGTGGTTTTTGAGCCGCCCTACCGCGATATTAGGGCGGTAAAGGAGCTTTGCGAGTATTCGCATATCTGGCTTTTATGGATTTTTTCCCGTTCTCAAAGGGAGGATTGGTCGCCTACGGTGCGCCCGCCCAGACTCGGCGGTAATACGCGGGTAGGAGTATTTGCTACCCGTTCGCCCTACCGACCGAACCCTATCGGTATGTCGGCAGTAAAGCTTGACAGGGTAGTGATTGATGAAAACTCAGGCCCTGTTTTGGAGGTCTCGGGCATTGATATGGCGGACGGTACGCCCATACTTGATATAAAGCCTTATTTAAGCTTTGCGGACTCATATCCGCAAGCTGTCTGCGGCTTTGCGGACAGGCTTTACGGTCAGTCGCTTAAGGTTGTAATTCCCGATAGTATTTTAAAAACTATCTCCGACGGTTTGACCGATACCCTTAAAAACCTACTTGCCGAAGACCCGCGCCCCCGTTATCAAAACGATCCCGAAAGGGTTTACGGCTTCGATTTTAATAAATATGTAATAAAATTTAAGGTTGACGGGGATATTTTGACCGTTATTTCGGTCGAACTCAAATAAAACTGAGGATATATCTTTCGTGAAATATCACATATATCATAATAGTATTTCCTGTTTAGGAGTAAAAGCTGTATAATTTAATCAAAAATTAAAGCATATGCTTTGAAATTAAACGGAGGAATCAAAATGGCAAGATTTACATTACCGAG
>CAZRMP010000100.1:0-3261 GCA_964601235.1 uncultured Ruminococcus sp. | reverse complement strand
GAAAACAATGTAATCCGCACCGTCTGCCTTCATTTTGCTTATCATATCGGCGGAGTCCTGATAAAATTCGTCTATGCGGTCATAGGAAAAGCTGTTTATTAAGTCGTTGGCTTCTTGGGCGATTATCGCGCCGTTTAAATATTTTCTGCCCGCGACCTGACCTGAGGTTTCGTAGGTGAAATTCGCAATACCTATCTTAATTCCGTTAATTTCCTTTACGGCAAAGTTTAGGTCATCGGTAGTTTCCCTTGTGCCGATAAACTCTATACCCCGTTGCTTTAACACCTGTGCGGTGCGCTTTAGACCGTAAAGACCCGTATCGTAAGCGTGATTATTAGCGGTGATAAGGAAATTCAGTCCCGAGTCCTTTATTGCGTCTGCAAGGCTGTCGGGCGTGTTGAATACGGGATAACCGCTGTAGTTGCCCGATTCTGTTCCGCCAAAGGTGACTTCGAGATTAGCGACCGCTAAATCCGCCGCCTTGAAATAGGGCGAAGCCTCCTTGAAAAAGGCGCTGAAATCATACTCGCCGGACGCGGTTTTAGCACCTGTAAGCTGTGTTGAATGTACCATAACATCGCCCGTGCTTATCACGGTAGCATATGTTTCGGGTATTTGCTCGCTTGAGACGATAGAGGAATTTTCCTTATTATCGGAGGGCTTGTCCGTATCCTTTTTTGTAATCTTTAGGATTGCATTTACCGAAAAGGCTATAAGCGCAATTACGGCGATAAGCACCGCCGCCGAGCAGGTTAAAAATATTCTTCTTTTGATTATAGCCTTTTGTCTTTTAGTCCTTTTTTTTGACATTATTTAGCCCACCTTAAATAAAAAAACATACTACAAGCGGAATAAGCATTGCGGGGATATAGTTCATAACCTTGATTTTGGTAATTCCCAGCATATTAAATGCGAGGGCGATTATAAGCAGAGAGCCTATAACCGACATATTTGCAATACCCGAGTCTGTAAGCACAGGGGAGATTACCGCGGCTAAAAGGGTTATCGACCCCTCTAAAATTATTACGGGGAAGGCGGAAAGTATTACACCTATACCGAGGCTTGAGGTGAACGCCATAGCCGAAACACAGTCGATTATAGATTTTGAGTAAAGGGTGGAGTTGTCCCCCGAAATACCGCTGTTTACAGAGCCTACAATAGACATTGCACCCACGCAGAAAAGAAGTGTGGCGGTTACAAAGCCGTCGGCTATTTTGGTGTTGCCGCCGTTTTTGTTAAAGCCTTTTTCAAGCCGTTCGCCAAGGCTGTTTACCCGCTTGTCAAGGTCGATAAGCTCGCCTATAACAGCGCCGACCGCAAGGGAGAGTATAATAATTATTATGCTCGTGTTTTCTTCAAAAAGTCCCGTTATGCCTATGTATATAACGCAGAGCGCCATTCCGTTCATAAGGGTTTTACGCACCCTTTCGGGAATACCCTTTTTAAAGAGCAGACCTAAGAGACTGCCTATTATAACAAGCGCAAAATTTACGACCGCGCCGCTTAAAAGCACACGGCCTATAGGTGTGCTTGCCGCGCTGTTTATTAAGTCCATTTTTATATCACCAATACTAATATATAACAAACCTACTTAAATTGCAACAAAAATCGGCAAATTGAAACGCACGGAGGATTTTTCCGCCGTGCGTTTTTGCATAGACTAAAGCCGTTTTATAATTTCATTGTTCTGCGAGATAAGATGGCCTACCGCGTAAATTAAGAACAGCGAAATAAGCGCAAGAATAATTCCGACAATGAAGACCGCAACCGAAACGACTGCAAAAATCTTGTCAAGCATAACAAGCACTACCGCAATCGCCGCAAAAATCAGAAGTATTCCGATAGCCACTATAAAGGAGATTGCCTTGATTATTTTATCAAGATGTTTGAAAACTCCGTTGCCGTAATTTTCGGTCACCGTTTTTAAGCTGCTTTTAGATTTTGGAATTGTCGAAGAGCTTATATCCTCAAATATAAATTCCTCATTATTATCAGCCAATTTATAGCGCTCCTTTCGGTTTTAGATTTTTTTAACGCCTATTGTGACTGCCTCGCCGTTGATATCCCATTCCTTAGTGAAGCCAACGGGACTTTCGGCAGTAAGTGAATCCGCAAGGGTGTCTCCCTTAATGTCTTCCTGCTTTTTAAGGGCGGTTGCCGTAACCTTATCACTGCCCTCTATTGTGACGCAAATATGGTCGGTTACATTAAAGCCCGCCTCTTTACGCATAGTCTGAATTTTGCTGATAAGCTCCCTTACAAAGCCTTCCTCAATAAGCTCCTCGGTAAGGGTTGTGTCTATTGCAACGGTGATTCCGCGGTCGCTGACCGAATAGAAGCCGTCCTTTTGCTTGGCATCAATCAGTAAATCCTCGGTTTCAAGCTTTACCTTACCTGACGGCAGGTCTAATTCGATATAACCGTCATTATCAAGCTGTTTCTTAGCAGCAGTGCCGTCAATTTCGGAAAGGGCGGTTCTAATTTCGTTTAGCTGTTTTCCGAACTTAGGACCAACTGTTTTAAGCTGAGGCTTGAACTGATAGGTTACAAAGCCGTCCACGCTGCCGGTGAAGCTTACATTCTTTATGTTAAGCTCATCGCGGATAATGTCGGTATAAAATCCGTCTAAGTCGCCGTCAAGCTTTACATACATTGTAGCCAGCGGCTGGCGGTTTTTAAGCGCCGCGCCGTTTCTCGCGGCTCTGCCTAAAACGACTATTTCAAGCACCTTGTCCATATTGCTTTCAAGCTCTTTATCAATCGCCGCCTCGTCTATATCGGGGAAATCGCAGAGATGGATACTCTCGGGTGCGGACTTATCAACGCTTCTTACAAGGTTTTGGTAAATGCTCTCGGTCATAAAGGGAATCATCGGCGCCGCCGCCTTAGCGGTGGTGACAAGGGCGGTGTAAAGGGTCATATACGCCGCAATCTTATCCTCAGGCAGACCCTGTACCCAGTAGCGCTCCCGTCCGCGGCGGACATACCAGTTACTCATATCGTCCACAAATTCCTGCAAAGCACGCGCCGCCTCGGGTATGCGGTAATTAGCTAAATTATCGTCCACCGCTTTTACCATAGAGTTAAGCTTTGATAAGAGCCACTTATCCATTACGGTAAGAGTGCAGTCATTAAGGCTGTACTTTGTTGGGTCGAACTCGTCAATGTTGGCGTAGAGCACATAGAAGGCGTAGGTGTTCCACAGCGTGCCCATAAATTTGCGCTGACCCTCGGTAACGGCCTTATCGTGGAAGCGGTTGG
>CAZRMP010000099.1:0-3358 GCA_964601235.1 uncultured Ruminococcus sp. | reverse complement strand
AAACCGTCATATGCGGATAAAGAGCATAGTTCTGGAAAACCATCGCGATATCGCGGTCTTTCGGGGCAACATCATTGACGAGTTTGTCACCTATATAAATTTCACCGTCAGAAATTTCTTCGAGACCTGCCACCATTCTGAGAGTGGTAGATTTACCGCAGCCTGAAGGACCTACAAGGATAATAAACTCCTTATCCTTGATTTCAAGGTTGAAATCCGAAACAGCGGTAACTCCGCCCGGATACCTTTTGTAAACATTGCGCAAAGACAAACTTGCCATTGATAAATCCTCCTGAAAATCAAACATTTTTGTATTATCATTATAACAAAATAGGAATTAAATTACTATGCAAAATATATCCAATAATAGAAGAAATATTTTGTTTAATATGCGTCATTAAAGGGAAAATATAGGAAATAAGTCATCCTTTGATACTTCGATACATTCGCCGCATTTTAAAAACTCGGGAAGAACATATTTTCCTATTGATTTGCGTTCAAGCCTATTAACTCCAAGCCCCGCAACACCGAGCATACGCTTTATCTGATGGTATCTTCCCTCGCATATCTTAATTTCCGCTCTTCTGCTCTCAAGCCTTTTAAGGTGAGCCCTGCGGCAAACCGTACCGTCTGCAAGGGTTATTTCCCTTGAAAAAATATCCAGCGTTTCATCGGTAATATCACCGTCAACCTCGGCAATATAGGTTTTAAAAATATTTTTCTGCGGAGAGAGCACCCTGTGGGCAAAATCGCCGTCATCGGTGATTATAAGAAGTCCCGTAGTGTCCTTATCAAGTCTGCCCACGGGAAAAAGTCCCTTTCGGCGCAGATTTTCGGGAACAAGGTCAACGACAGTTTCTCTGTTCTTATCGTTTGAGGCGGAAAGCACCCCCGCGGGTTTATTCATAACAATGTATATAAACTCTTTATATGAAACAGCCTGTCCGTCATATAATATTTCGTCTTTTTCGGGATTAATCAAACACTCGGGATTTTTCACAGTCTCTCCGTTAACGGCGGCTCGTCCCCTGCGAACACCTAAACGGGCATCCTTCCTTGAAATATTAAGCTGTGACGCAACAAGCTTATCAAGTCTTGTATTAGGCATTTTACTTCCTCTCCAAAGCCTTCATCTCGCCGTCTATTCTGACAGACGAAATATCGCCGCCTATAATATTATTATCGGACACAATGAGATTTATCACGGTATCCTCACTGTCGGTTAAACGGTATGTATAAACGCAAGCGCTGTTGCCCCTGTACCGGGACAAATCAAAGCCCGCCTTTTGCTGAAGGCGGTTGTACTCGTTATAGACATCCGAAAAATTTTCGGGAACAACTATCTCCTTTACAGAAACCGCCGTTTCGTCCACGGTGTAGCCAAGTCCCGATAAATATTCAACTCTAAGCGCGTTTGTAGAGCCGTCTATTCCGCCTGCTTTGATTGTAAAAAGGCGGCTTATAATTATAAGCGAAATTATAAGCAAGGCCAAAATAACGCAAAGTGTTCTTTTAGATAGCGTAATAAAAAGCTTCATTGTTATCTACCTCATATTAATAATATGGGGCAGAAGTATAATTTATTCTATAAGACAAACCGCGTGGACGGAAATTCCGCTTAGGTCCCCCGTGAATCCGAGACCCTCCTCGGTTGTAGCCTTAACATTAACGCTTTCTGCGGGTATTTTGCAGTCAAGTGCAATATTCTCCCGCATCCTTTCAATAAACGGGGCAAGCTTTGGTTTTTGGGCAATTACCGTCGCGTCTATATTAACAATATTATATCCCTTTTCGTTAAGCAGTTCCACGGTTTTTCTAAGCAGTATTCTGCTATCGATATTGTGAAACTCCTCGGCATTGTCAGGAAAATGCTTGCCAATATCACCAAGAGCCGCCGCGCCTAAAAGCGCGTCGCATACAGCATGCAATAAAGCATCAGCGTCGGAGTGACCTAAAAGTCCCAATTCAAACGGAATCTTAACGCCGCCCAATATCAGCGGTCTGTCCTTTACCAGCCTGTGAACATCATATCCGTGACCTATTCTCATTCCTCTTCTTCCTCGCTTATCAAATACTCCGCAAGCCGCAAATCCTCAGGAGTTGTGATTTTTATGTTGCGGTAGCTGCCCTTTACGGTGTGCACATGGAAGCCTGCCGACTCCATAATCGACATATCGTCGGTAAATTTTGAAACATCCCCGATTTTTTCGATAGCCGCACGGTAATCAGCAACCCTCACCCCCTGCGGGGTCTGCACCGCCGCAAGGGTGGAACGGTCAGGTGTGGATAAAACATTTCCGTCCTTATCGACCACCTTAATCGTATCTTTTACGGGCACTGCACAGGTTACAGCCGAGTATTCCTTCAGCGCACCCGCAACCCCACGGATAACGGAATTATCGACAAAAGGACGCGCACCGTCATGAATAAGCACAGCCTCGGCATTTTTATCAAGACGGTTAAAGCCGTTAAGTACCGATTCCTGCCTGGTATCACCGCCGCAGACGATATCGGTAAGCTTATCTATACCGTACTTTTCCGCCATCATCTGCATACTGAAAACATCCTCAGGTCTTACTATTAGAATAATCGAGGAAATAGCGTCAGAACGGTTAAAGGTCATAAGCGTTCTCGCAAGAACAGGCACACCGCAAAGTAAAGCGGTTTGCTTGTTTATGCCCTCCATACGGCTGGAGGAGCCCGCCGCCGCAATAATAACCGGTATGCCTTTATTTTCGGTATCGCATACCGCATATTCAAGCTTTAATTCAGTAATTGCCATATTTTCCCCACCGCCAAATTTAATTAAAAAAGCCGCGTCCGCCCCTAATAGGGACGAAACACGGCCAAGTATTCGGAAAGCTATTCTCCGTCAGCGTCGTCCGGGTCGCAGCAATCGTCGCAGTCGCAGTCACAGTCACAGTCGAAATCAAACTCCAAATCTGTGCCGCAATTCGGGCAAACCATACCCTCTTCCTCGAGCATATCAGCATCAAGGTAAATAGTGTCATGGCAAGCAGGACACTCGATTTCGTAGACCTCGTCATCGCAGTCGCAGCAATCATCGCAATCGCAGCAATCGTCCTCATCCTCGCCGTAGATTATATCCTCAACAGCGGAAAGGTCCTCATCAACAGCGTCAATCTGCTCCATAAGCTCGTCACAGCCGTCCTCAATTTCGCAGATTTCATCGGTGATATCACCTAAAAGGTCGATAACCGCGGCAAGAATCTTACCCTCCTTTGTGGTTTCGTCAAGATTCAAACCCTCTGCAAGACCTTTAATATAAGCAATCTTTTCACAAATATCCATTTTAACCTTCTCCTTTAGGCTGACGAGAGTCGAACCCGTCACGCCT
>CAZRMP010000098.1:2813-3570 GCA_964601235.1 uncultured Ruminococcus sp. | reverse complement strand
ACTGTATCGCCGTTTCGCTTATGTGCGCGAATAACACGCCCGACCTTGAGTATTACACGGGCGACTCATTCAGGGATTTAACAAGAATCGCTAAGATAAATGATGAGATGTGGAGCGAACTCTTCCTTGATAATAAGGAGGCGTTGCTTACAGAAATGGACCGTTTTAAAGCCTCGTTTGACGAGCTTTATCAAAAAATCAAAACAGGCGACCGCGACGGTATGCGCGATATGATGAAAACTTCAACAGAGCGCAGAAAACGCTTTGATAAAAATATTTAATTATAGGAGTAGATAATTATGAATATGACATTTAAAAGAAAGCTTCCCATTCCGCAGCAGATAAAAACCCGCTATCCCGTAACCGAGGAAATGGCAAAGGTTAAAAAGGAGCGCGATGAGGAGTTAAGAAAAATTTTCAGCGGTGAATCGGATAAATTTATACTTGTAATAGGTCCCTGCTCTGCGGATAGCCGCGAGCCTGTACTCGATTACATATCACGCCTTCGCACCGTGCAGGACGAGGTTAAAGATAAAATACTTATCGTTCCCCGTATTTATACTAATAAGCCGAGAACTACGGGTGACGGCTACAAGGGTATGCTTCATCAGCCCGACCCTGACGAAAACCCCGATATGCTTAAGGGCATTGTGGCTATAAGAGAGCTTCATATGGCGGCGCTTAGCGATTACGGCTTTTCCTGCGCGGACGAAATGCTGTATCCTGACAATCACCGTTATCTTTCCGACCTGCTTTC
>CAZRMP010000098.1:0-2803 GCA_964601235.1 uncultured Ruminococcus sp. | reverse complement strand
TTATGTTGCGGTCGGTGCCCGTTCGGTTGAAAACCAACAGCACAGGCTAACCGCCAGCGGTCTTGATATTCCCGTAGGTATGAAGAACCCCACAAGCGGCGACCTTAGCATTATGATGAACTCAATAACCGCCGCACAGCATAAGCACACCTTTATTTACCGCGGCTGGGAGGTAAACAGCGACGGGAATCCATACGCACATGCGATTTTGCGCGGATATATTGATTATGCAGGTAAGAATGCTTCAAATTACCATTATGAGGACTTATTAAAGCTTTACGAGCTTTACGGCAAATCCGGACTTGAAAACCCCGCAGCAATAATTGATACCAACCACGCAAATTCAGGTAAGCAGTGTCTTGAACAGGTAAGAATTGCAAAGGATGTTGTCTATAGCTGTAATCACAATAAAGACATTCGCTCAATGGTAAAGGGTCTTATGATTGAAAGCTACATAGAGGACGGAGCCCAGAAAATAGGCGAGCATATCTACGGCAAATCCATAACCGACCCCTGTCTTGGCTGGGAAAAATCAAAGGAGCTTATCTACAAGATAGCCGATACATTGAAATAGGGTGACTAAAACGGAAAAATATAAGCATAAGGTTCAGTATTATGAGACCGATAAAATGGGGTTTGTTCATCATTCAAACTACATTCGCTGGTTTGAAGAGGCAAGGAGCGACTTTTTTGAAAAAATCGGCGCGCCGTATTCGGTGACCGAGAGTATGGGGATAATAAGCCCGGTGCTGTCGGTTAGCTGTGAGTATAAAAAATCCTGCTACTACGGCGAAGAGGTTATCATTGAAACCACCCTCGAAAAGGTGGGAAATGTTAAGTTTTTCGTAAGCTACAGGGTTTTGTCCGAGGAGGGGGAGCTTAGGGCTGAGGGCGCCTCGACCCATTGCTTTTTAAACACCGAGGGTCAGGTTATTTCCTTAAAGCGCGTAAAGCCCGAGCTTTTTGAAACCTTGCTTGAATTTGTGGGAAAAACTATTTGATAACGAATTTTTTTCATAAAATAAGCCGATAATATATCGGGTGAGCGTTTTGAAAAGAAAAATATTCGGAATAATTAAGCTTTTGTGTATTTGTATTATCTGCTGCTCACTATTTGTGGGCGGCGGATATTTTTATCTGCGCCAAAATTTTAAGGAGACGGAAAATAAGGTTTCAAGCGTGCCTTACAGCTTTTCTGCCCCCGAAAACAAGGGGATAATGTTTGATATTTGCGAAGACTCAACCTTTTTATATCTCGATTTTGACGAGGAAAAACTTAAGGTTATTATCCCGCCCGAAACGGAATACGAGGGCGAAATCTTTGGCTATCCTATAGATTTTACCGTTAAAACCGATTATAGCTTTGTTGCCGAGCTTATTGACTGCGCCGACGGAATAGAGCTGAATATAGAGGGTGAAGCCTTTAGATACACGGGGGTTCAGATTACGGATATTTTAAGCCGCAGGGTTGATATTTCGGAATTAAAGCGGCAAATAATAACGGCGCTTATGAAAAAAATCGGAGAAAACGGCATTGACGGCGAGTTCTTTGACTTTATTGTAGAAAGCACCGATACCGATATTACCGTTCCCGATTGCTATTACTGGGAAAAATATATAATAGAGCTTTGCAAAAACGGCGGAATCATTAATTGACAAACCGCCGTTTTCCAGTTATACTATATATTGTAATTAAAGTTTGGAGGAATGGTTTTGGATAAGGTAAGTGAAATTTTCGGTGCTAACGTATTTAACGATTCGGTGATGATTGAGCGACTTCCGAAGGATACATACAAGGCTTTAAAGGCTGCTATAAAAGAGGGTAAGGGTATCGACAGCAGTATTGCGGACACGGTTGCCGCCGCTATGAAGGATTGGGCGATTGAAAAGGGCGCTACGCATTTTACCCATTGGTTCCAGCCTTTGACAGGCATTACCGCCGAAAAACACGATAGCTTTATTTCTCCTACGGGAGATGACCATATTATTATGGAATTTTCCGGTAAGGAGCTTATTAAGGGCGAGCCTGACGCTTCTTCTTTCCCGTCGGGAGGACTTCGCGCCACCTTTGAGGCGAGGGGATATACCGCTTGGGACCCCAGCTCCTATGCCTTTGTAAAGGACGATACCCTCTGTATTCCGACCGCCTTCTGCTCCTACTGCGGTGAGGCACTCGACCAAAAAACGCCATTACTTCGCAGTATGGACGCTATCAATAAGCAAGCGCTTAGAATTGTCCGCCTTTTCGGTATGAATGATGTTAAGCGGGTAAATGTAACGGTAGGCCCCGAGCAGGAGTATTTTCTTGTGGACAAGGCTATGTACGATAAGCGCCCCGATTTGGTTTTCTGCGGCAGAACACTTATTGGCGCTATGCCGCCTAAGGGTCAGGAGATGGACGACCACTATTTCGGCGTTTTAAAGCCGAGGGTTGCCGCTTTTATGCGCGACCTTGACAGCGAGCTTTGGAAATTAGGCGTGCTTGCAAAGACCGAGCATAACGAGGTTGCCCCCGCACAGCACGAATTAGCACCTATTTTCACTACTACAAATATTGCCGCCGACCATAATCAGCTTACAATGGACATGATGAAGAAGACCGCTTTAAAGCACGGGCTTGTTTGTCTTCTCCATGAAAAGCCCTTTGACGGTGTAAACGGCAGCGGTAAGCATAACAACTGGTCGCTTTCAACCGATACGGGCATTAATTTCCTCAAGCCCGGCAAAAATCCTGGTGAAAACTCACTCTTCCTGCTGACCCTTGCCGCGGTTATCAAGGCGGTAGACGAGCATCAGGATTTAC
>CAZRMP010000097.1:0-3640 GCA_964601235.1 uncultured Ruminococcus sp. | reverse complement strand
CTCGGCACCTCCCTTTAGACAAGGGAGGCTTATGGTTACCTAACATCTAAAACACGAGAAAAATATGAATCTAAAGCTCCAAAAAATAAAAGAAGTCTCAATGAAAACGGTTTTTATTATCTGTGCCTGCGTTTCGATTGTCGCGGTGCTGCTTATTTGCCTGTTTCTTTTTGCAAACGGGCTTCCCACTATGGGCAAAATCGGCGTGGGCGAATTTTTGTTAGGCAGGGTCTGGAAACCGCTTGAAGACAAATTCGGCATACTGCCAATGATTGTCGGCAGTATTTATGTTACGGCGGGGGCTATAATAATCGGTGTGCCCATAGGGGTGCTGTCCGCCGTATTTTTGGCGAAATTCTGCCCGAAACCCCTTTATAAAGTACTTAAGCCCGCAGTGGATTTACTTGCGGGCATACCCTCTATTGTCTACGGCTTTTTCGGGCTTGTGGTCATAGTGCCCGTAATGCAAAACCTTTTCGGCGGCTCGGGCAAAAGCGTGCTTACCGCCTCGGTAGTGCCCGAAAGCTATTACGAGGGTGCGCTGGCTTTAGGCGCTACAAACGAGCGGAGCATTTACCGCACGGTGCTTCCCGCCGCAAAATCGGGAATTACCGCGGGGGTGATTTTAGGCATAGGCAGAGCTATCGGAGAAGCGATGGCGGTAAATATGGTTGCGGGCAATCAGGCGCAGATACCCGGCAGTATATTTGAGGGTGTGCGAACCCTTACCTCTAACATTGTGCTTGAAATGGGCTACGCCGCCGACCTGCACCGCGAGGCGCTTATCGCCACGGCGGTGGTGCTTTTCGTCTTTATCCTCATAATTAATCTGCTCTTTTCCCTTGCAAAACGGGATAAAAAGGAGAGAAAGAGGAGGAAAGCCAAATGAAAGAGAATACCGCGTATATAAATAAGGTTACCTATAAGCAAAGGCTTGCCGCCTACAAGCGCCGCCCCGCCTCATTTATAATGTTTCTTTTGACCTGGGGAGCGGCGGTTATAACCGCGGCTGTCGTTGTTATTTTGGTAACGTATATACTTATTAAGGGCATACCGAATATAAAGCCCTCCCTTTTCGCTTTGGAGTACAATACCGAAAATGTGTCTATGCTCCCCGCGATTATAAACACCGTCACAATGACCCTTTTGTCCTTAGCCCTCGCCGTGCCGATAGGCGTTTTCTCGGCGATATACCTTACCGAGTACGCAAAGCGCGGCAATCCGCTTGTAAAGGTGGTGCGGGTCACAACCGAGACGCTTTCGGGTATCCCCTCTATTGTTTACGGACTTTTCGGCTACCTGATTTTCGTTATCGCCTGCGGCTTCGGCAATTCTATGCTGTCGGGGGCGCTTACCCTTGCCATTATGATTTTGCCGACGGTAATGCGAACTACCGAAGAGGCGCTCCTGTCCGTTCCCGATTCTTTCAGGGAGGGCAGCTTCGGTCTCGGCGCGGGCAGACTCCGCACCGTCTTCAAGGTGGTTTTGCCCTCGGCGGTACCGGGTATTCTTTCGGGAATAATTCTTGCAATCGGAAGAATTGTGGGCGAGACTGCGGCGCTCATATACACCTCGGGCACGGTGGCGGGAATACCGGGCGACCTTATGCACAGCGGACGCACCCTTTCAATCCATATGTACGCCCTTTTAAGCGAGGGTCTTTATATGGAGCAGGCCTACGCCACGGCGGTGGTGCTGCTTATAATGGTGCTGATAATCAATATGCTGTCGGGGCTTATTGCGAAAAGGCTAACTGCTAAAAAATAAGACGGGGCGATGTGGGCATCGCCCCCTACACAAGTCTTATTTTCATTCGTAGGGGACGATGCCTACATCGTCCCGCAAAAATTTTGAAAGGATAAAAAAATGGAGAAAATAGCTGTAAAAAATCTTGATTTATGGTATAATGATTTTAAGGCGCTTAAAAATATTAACCTTTCCCTGCCCGCCAATAAAATAAGCGCGTTTATAGGGCCTTCGGGCTGCGGAAAATCCACCCTTTTAAAGTCCCTTAACCGTATGAACGATTTGGTTGAGGGCTGTAAAATAACGGGCGAGGTGACCTTGGACGGCGAAAGCGTTTACGGCGGAATGGATGTAAACACCTTGCGCAAGAGGGTAGGAATGGTTTTTCAAAAGCCGAACCCCTTCCCTATGTCGATTTACGACAACATAGCCTTCGGCCCGCGCACCCACGGCATCCGTTCAAAGCAAAAATTAGATGAAATAGTCGAGGAATCCCTTAAAAAGGCGGCTATATGGGAGGAAACCAAGGACATACTTAAAAAAAGCGCCCTTCCAATGTCTGGCGGTCAACAGCAGAGACTTTGCATCGCGCGGGCACTCGCCGTAAAACCCGAGGTGCTTTTAATGGACGAGCCCACAAGCGCATTAGACCCAATCTCCACCTCTAAAATAGAGGACTTAAGCCTAGAGCTGAAAAAAGATTACACCATAATTATGGTGACCCACAATATGCAGCAGGCGGTGCGTATATCCGATTACACGGCGTTTTTCCTTTTGGGCGAGGTAGTAGAGTTTTCCGAGACCGAAAAGATGTTCTCAAACCCGCAGGATAAGCGCACAGAGGACTATATAACGGGGAGGTTCGGCTAATATGAGAAACAAATTTGACAGTCAGCTTGAAAAGCTTAATTTAGAGCTTATAACAATGGGCGCCCTCTGCGAGGACGCGATTTCCGCCTCGGTAAAGGCTATGCTCGACGGGGACGACGCCCTTTGCGACAAGGTCTTTGCGACAGACGCCGAGATAGACCAAAAGGAACGGGATATTGAGGCTATTTGTATGAAGCTATTACTTCAGCAGCAGCCCGTCGCAAGGGACTTAAGGGTTATTTCTTCCGCCCTTAAGATGATTTCGGATATGGAAAGAATAGGCGATCAGGCCTCCGACATTGCGGAAATCACAAAATTTATTAAAAACAGCAGCGTCCAAAGCCGCGTGCATATAAGCGATATGGCGGCGGCGGCAACCAAAATGGTGACCGACAGCGTTGAGTCCTTTGTTAAAAAGGATTTGTCATTGGCGCGCGCGGTTATGGAATATGACGATAAGGTGGATAACCTTTTCGGCTGTGTTAAAGACGAGCTTGTACGGCTTATTGCAGAAGACCGCGCAAACGGCGAGTTCTGCATAGATTTATTGATGATTGCAAAATACCTTGAGCGCATAGGAGACCACGCGGTTAATATCGCCGAGTGGGTGGAATATTCAATAACGGGAGTTCATTAGGTGCGTCTCCCGTAAGGGAGGAAAAATATGCTAACCTATGAAGAATTAAAACGAAACGAATCGGTAAAGGCGTATATCGAGGGAGCGGATAAAACCCTTTCGGCATTAGGCTTTACCGAGCACAGCTTTGCCCATGTGGGCAAGGTGGCGGATACCTGCAGGTACATTTTGTCGGTAATGGGCTATTCCGAGCACGAGATAGAGCTTGCGAAAATCGCCGCTTATCTTCACGATATAGGCAACCTTGTAAACCGCATCGAGCACTCTCAAAGCGGGGCGGTAATGGCGTTCAGAATCTTAGACAACCTTAATATGGACGCCGCCGATATAGCCACCGTGGTTTCGGCAATCGGCAACCACGACGAGGGCACGGGCGTGCCTGTGGAC
>CAZRMP010000096.1:0-3648 GCA_964601235.1 uncultured Ruminococcus sp. | reverse complement strand
AATTCGTAAAGGTTCGGAAGCGGTTCTTTTGAAACGGTTTTTCCCAGTCCCTTTTCGCACTGGTTGCCCGAAATAAATTTCTTACCGTCGCCGAAGGAGTTAACCGTTAGTCTGCAATGGTTGGTGCAACCCTGACAAACAGCGGATTTTGAGGTGTGAGCGAAGTTTTTTAAGTTTTCGCTGTCTATTATATTTGACTTTCCGCACTTTTTAGAGTAAAGCGCCGCGCCGTATGCGCCCATAAGTCCCGCAATGGAGGGGCGTATTACATTATGGCCGATTTCCCTTTCAAAGGCACGCAGAACCGCGTCATTATAAAAAGTGCCGCCCTGAACTACAATTTTTTCACCCAGCTCGTCTGCAGAAGAGGCGCGTATAACCTTATAAAGCGCGTTTTTAACAACGCTTATTGACAGTCCCGCCGAAATATCCTCGACAGATGCTCCGTCCTTTTGCGACTGCTTAACCGACGAATTCATAAATACGGTACAGCGGCTACCCAAATCAACAGGCGCTTTTCCGTGAAGTCCCTTTTCGGCAAAGTCCTCAATAGAATAGCCCATAGCCTTTGCAAAGGTTTCAAGAAACGAGCCGCAGCCCGAGGAGCAGGCTTCGTTTAACATAATGCTGTCAATAGCGCCGTTTCTTATCTTAAAGCACTTAATGTCCTGACCGCCGATATCGAGAATAAAGCCCACATCAGGCTCAAAATATTTAGCGGCGGTATAGTGGGCAATGGTCTCTACAATGCCGTAATCCACCGAAAAGGCGTGCTTGATAAGCTCCTCGCCGTAGCCTGTAACGGCAGAGCCCGCGATTACAATTTTATCCCCTAAAAGAGAATAAATCTCGGTCAGCTGTTCCCTTACAATCTCCACAGGATTGCCCTGATTTGAAGCGTAATAGGAGTATAAAATTTCGTTATTTTCGGTCAAAAGGCAGAGCTTTGTGGTAGTAGAGCCGCAGTCGATTCCGAGATAGGCTTTGCCCGTATATTCGGCAATATCCGCGTTTTTAACCGTGGATTTCGCGTGCCTGTCAACAAACTCCTTGTATTCGTCCTTATTAGCGAAAAGCGGCTTTAATCTCCCCTTACCCGAAGATACAGAGCCCGCGTTTTCTACCGCTTTAATTAGCGAATCGATAGTATATGTATCCTGCTGTTTTTCGGCGAAATAGGACGCGCCCAAAGCTACCGCATAACGCCCGTACTCGGGAAATACTGCGTGCTCGTCATCAAGCCCTAAGGTCTTCTTAAAGCGGAGTCCCAGTCCCTTACAGTAATAAAGCGGGCCGCCTAAGAAAAGCACCTTACCCTCAATCTTTTTGCCTTGTGCCAGTCCCGCGATGGTCTGATTTACCACCGCCTGATAAATGCTTGCGGCAACATCCTCTTTACGCGCTCCTTGATTTAAGAGAGGCTGAATATCGGTTTTAGCAAAAACACCGCAGCGAGACGCTATAGGATAAAGCCTGCCCGCATCAAGGCTCAGTTTGTCAAGCTCGTCAACTGTTATATTAAGCAGGGTCGCCATTTGGTCGATAAATGCGCCCGTGCCGCCCGCACAGCTGCCGTTCATTCGTTCGTCAAGTCCGCCGTCAAAAAATATTATCTTAGCGTCCTCACCGCCTAATTCTATTACGCAGGAAGTGTCGGGCTCTTTAAGCTTTACAACCTCGCCCGTCGCGAAAACCTCTTGAATAAACGGAATATTCGCCGCCTCGGCAAGACCCAAGCCCGCCGAGCCTGAAATAGCGGCGGCAATCTGGCTGTTCCCCGTAATTTCGCTTATAAGGTGCAAAAGCTCCGCGGTTTTTTCACGAACCTGTGAAAAATGGCGCTCATAGCGTTCGAAAAGTACATCTTCCCCTTTACGAAGTACGATTTTTGCCGTGGTTGAGCCGATATCTATACCAAGGGAATACTCAGCCACCGTGCTTTCATTACCCATATTCATAACCTCATAAATCAAAAATAATAAGAGAATTATATCACAAAATTGTTAACAAATCTACAAAGAGTTTCAAATTTTATCCCAAAGCTACATCCAAAATCATCATAAGACAAAAACCGACGGCAAAAAACACCGTCCCGATATTGGAATGCTCCCCTGCAGACATTTCGGGGATAAGCTCCTCGACCACAACATAAAGCATAGCGCCCGCCGCAAAGCTTAAAAAATACGGCAATGCGGGCAAGACAAAGCTTGAAGCCGCAACAGTAATAAGCGCGCCGATAGGCTCAACAAAACCCGAAGCGGCACCCCTTAAAAACGCGCCTGATTTACTTACGCCCTCTGATTTAAGCGGCATTGAAATAATAGCGCCCTCGGGGAAATTCTGTATAGCTATACCTAAAGAAAGCGCAAGCACTCCCGTAGCGCTAATGCCCGAGTCTCCCTTAAGAAAGCCCGCGAAAACCACCCCCACAGCCATTCCCTCGGGAATATTGTGGAGTGTTACCGCAAGCACCAGCATAGTGGTTTTTTGTAATTTACTTTTCGGTCCTTCTGCTTTTTCTTCGTTTATATGAAGATGCGGAATTATATGGTCAAGCAATAACAGGAATAGGATGCCTGCCCAAAAGCCGACGGCGGCGGGTACAAAGGACCATTTGCCCATATTTCCCGCCTGTTCAAGTGCGGGAATTAAAAGACTCCAGACCGAAGCCGCCGTCATAACCCCCGCCGCAAAGCCCGACAAAGAGCGCTGAAGAACAGAGCTCATACCCTTTTTCATAAAGAAAACGCAGGCCGAGCCTAAAACCGTACCCAAAAACGGAATGGCTAATATGTAAAAAGAACCTGCACCCATCATACAGTCTCAACATCAATCGAGGTGATGATTACATCCTCGCAGGGTACATCGTTTACGGTTTTGACCGCCGCTATATTATCGACAATATCCATACCCTCAAATACCTGACCGAATACGCTGTGGCGGAAATCAAGCCAAGGCGTGCCGCCGAGTTCCCTGTAAGCCTCGATTATATCCCGTGGGAATCCGCTTTCTGTAAGCTCTTCCATTTGTTCGAGCATATTACTTGGTGCCTCGTTTGCCTGAACGATAAAGAACTGACTGCCGTTGGTATTAGGGCCTGAGTTTGCCATAGAAATCGCGCCGCGAAGGTTATGAAGCTCTATATCAAACTCGTCCTCAAACTTGCCGCCCCAAATGGATTCGCCGCCGATACCAGTACCTAAAGGGTCGCCGCCCTGAATCATAAAGTCCTTGATAACTCTGTGGAATTTAAGTCCGTTATAATAGCCGTTTTTAGCGTGGGTCATAAAGTTTTCGGCGGTTTTAGGGGTCATATCCGGGAAAAGTTTTATCTTAATATCACCCATATTTGTGTGCATAACTGCAACAGTATCTCCTGTTTCGGGCTTTCTGAGCTGTAAAGCGTTCATAATTTTTCTCCTTAAATAGCATATTTATCGGCGTTTTGCCGTATTTTATGCTTGTATTTTACCACCATATATAGTATAATACAAGTACTTTTTGAAATATATGTAATAACTTTAAAAGGAGTAACGGTTATGAAATGTCCCTTTTGCGGATTTGAAGAAAGCAAGGTAATCGATTCAAGACCAACCGATGAAGGTCAGCGCATACGCCGCCGCCGCGAGTGTCTTGATTGTGGGAAAC
>CAZRMP010000095.1:0-3718 GCA_964601235.1 uncultured Ruminococcus sp. | reverse complement strand
GAATTGTCAACCCCCATAGCAATATCGGGCGACTGCTTATCAATAGCCGTCATAACCGCGCAGGTGTTGCCGTCAAAGCCGGCTTCGGGGCTGTTATAGCCTATTTCGCAGACGGTATCCCGCGCAATCTGCGGAATATCAACCTGACAGCTTGTACTGATTTCCCCCATAACCGTGACACTTCCCGTGGTGCAAAAGGTCTCGCAGGCAACGCGGGCATTAGGGTCTTTTTTAAGAATCTCGTCTAATACAGCGTCCGAAATGCGGTCGCAGACCTTATCGGGATGACCCTCGGTGACCGATTCAGATGTAAAAAGCATTTTTGACATTTTTAATTCCTCCGTTTTTTATTTCCTAAAAGCAAGAAAAAAGCCGCTCACCGAAAGGCAAGCGGCACAAAACCTCATCTTTCGGATAATCCGCCGGAATTGGCACCTTGATAAAACTATCAGGTTGCCGGGCATCACAGGGCCGGTTCCCTCCGCCGCTCTTGATAAGGACATATTAAATTTTACGGTTACTATTGTAACACATTATTTGCGTTTGTCAACAAGAAATTTTAACCGTTCTGCTTTTTAAGCCCGTACTTCAGTATCGGGGAAATTCGCTTATAAACTGCAAAGCAAACCGCCGCATCGATTATGCCCTTAATAAAGGTAAAGGGAAGATTGAAGATTAAAAGGGATTTTAAGAGTGTGTCGGAGGCAGGCAAAATAGCCTGATACATTCCGATAATCGCCTCCATCGGCATACCGTAAAGCACCACATAGGCGGGATAAACCACAAAATAATTCGTGACAACGCTTACCGCCGCCATTGCAAAGGAGCCCACAAGTGCACCTATAAGCGCACTCTTGCGGTCCTTGTGCTTCATATAGATAAGCCCCGCTACGCCCGTGAAAACCGCTCCCAAAAGGAAGTTTGAAAGCTCGCCCACACCCGCCGATGTGGTGACGAAAAGGTGGAGCAGATTTTTAATAAGGCAGACCAATATTCCGTACTGCGGACCGAAGGCAAATGCGGTGATTATAGCGGGAATTTCCGAAAAATCAAGCTTGATAAAGGACGGAATGATAAAGGGCAACGGAAATTCAAGGAGCATAAGCACAAATCCCAGCGCTCCCATAACCGCGCTTACAGCAATACCTCTGATTAAATTTTGTTTTTTCATTTTACATTTTCCTTTCTTTTTTCAGGGGAATTAAAAAAAAGAAGAAACGCCCCCACTAAAGTGAGGGCGTAAAAATGCAAATAATTATACATTCTTCTTTCATCCGGACTGTAGTCATTGAAGAGTCGAACCCGACAAAAATGAAAATGACTTAACCGTCGGCTTCGGAATTTCACCGAATCAGCCAAAAAGGCTCGCGGGCTTTACCGCCGGTGGGGAATCTCACCCCGCCCTGAAGATTATGATAATATAATATTACTAAAAACCGTATTTGTCAACAAAAATATTTATTTTATATAATATGGGTAATGACATTAGGCGATACCATTCCGCCCCAGGAAGCGTTGCGGTTCGCAGCAATAACCGGCTCTTCAAGCTCGGGTATGGAATCGGTCTTGCCGCCGCAGTAATCTATAAGCCTGTTTTTGCAGGACTCAAGCCGCTTTAGCAATCCGCCGAACCTTACATCCTGAATATCAAAGCCGTGGGGCTTGTTTTCGCTGAACCAGAATTTCTGGTATACCTTATGGAAGGTGTTAAGCTTTTCCATAGCCGTGGTATAGTCCTTTTCGGCGATTTCAAGCAGTGCCTTTTTATCGTTGGCTTTATAAGCGTTCCTTGTTCTTACACCAAGCTCGGTCTTGACAGAAAGAAGGTCTGCCAACGCCGCCGCATAATCAAATAACAGCTTATAATCCTCTGTGGGCTTTACTGCGGAAAGCTTATTGTAAACCTCCCTGTAGTGGGCATTCTCCTTGCCTGTGATTCTGTGGTCCGCCATACCCATAAATGGGTCATTGTAAAGCCACAGCTTTGTGAACTTATTATAATACGGTCTATCCTGATATACCGTATCCCCCTCCATTGCCACATCAAGCAAATCGAGCAGCATAAAATCGTCATAGCTCATACCGGTCATATCATAAAAATCGCTTTTAATCTGCTCTAAGCTCTTATTTTCGTATAAGCCCGCAGTATGCGCCAAGGTTGGCAACAGTGCAAAGCGGGAACATTCGCCGCCGTCATCTCCCCACAGGGTAAGGAATGTGCCAATACCCTTATCAATAGCGACCTTAACCGAAACATTATTATTATCAATACTGAACTGGTTATCGGGTGTAAAGCCGTTCCAGCCCCAAGCGCCGCCCGCAAAAACAACAGGTCTGTTAAGTAGGCCCATCATATCCATTGCTCGGGAGTATCTGTTATAATCCCTGCCTGCATAGTTCCAATAAATAAGGGTGAGGTCTTCGGGCAGATCCTTAATATCCTTTGCCTTTTCGGGGGTCATATTCCAACCGACCACCATATCATGCCAAATCATCGGTTGCCAACCGTATTTTTTTGCAATATCGCAAACCTTGTTTAAATGGCGCATTACTATTTCAGAACGGTCACCTACTCCGTGCTTTTTACGGTAGTTGCCGTAGGTCATCATAAATGCCTCGTCCATACCTATATTGATTTTTCTTGTCGTAACACAGCTTGCAAGGCTTGAAAGCATACGGTCTATAAGCTCGTATGTATCCTCCTCGTCCATCAGCAAAATATCATTGCAGTCATTGATTCTGTCATATTCCTCATGCCATTTAAAAATAGCGTTAAGGTGTGCCAAGGTTTGTATACAGGGTATAAGCTCTATTCCGTGGGAAATACAAAACGAGTCTATTTCCTTTATTTCTTCCTTAGAATATCTGCCCCTCAAATGACCGAAAAGCGGCTCCCCGTCAACCTCGTAAGTGTCCTCTGTATAAAGCAGTAAGGTATCGTAATGCATTTTTTCCAAAGTCAAAACAAACCTTTTAACCGCTTCTACATTCATTACCGCATTTCTTGAACAGTCTATCATTACTCCGCGCATACTAATAACCTCCAAATATTTAATAAATTATTCCTTTGAATTTTTAAGTGAATCGCGGATTTCGCGAAGTAACAGTACCTCTTCCGAAGGCTCTACAGGCTTTGCTTCCTCTACAGCTTCCTCTTTTTTGCGCTTAAAGGTGTTCATACCCTTTATTACAAGGAAAATAACCATTGCTATAAGCAGGAAATTAACAACGCACTGGATAAAATTGCCGTAGCCGATAGCCGCCTCCTCGGTGGTTTCAGTTGCCTCGCGGATAACAAGTCTTAATGAAGTGAAATCGATTCCTCCGAAAAGGACGCCGATAGCGGGCATTATAATGTCATTTACAAGCGAGGTTACGATAGCCGTAAAGGCACTGCCCATTACAACGCCCACCGCAAGGTCGATTACATTTCCTCTTGAGATAAACTCCTTAAATTCCGCTATGATTCCCTTTTTCTTTGACATTTTTAACTCTCCTTATTTTTAAAATACATAAACAACTGGCATTTTATCATACCGTTGTAAAGCTTACGCCGTTTATCGGCGGTTCTGCCGAAATATTTTTCAAACTCATCGTGGGGGCTTATAACATAGTACTTTCTTCCATCACCCTCTTTAAAGCGGTTACCCATTACGGTGTAAAGTTCCTCCGCCGCCTTAACATCCAAAAGCCGCTCGCCGTAGGGCGGGTTGGTGAT
>CAZRMP010000094.1:0-3922 GCA_964601235.1 uncultured Ruminococcus sp. | reverse complement strand
TACGGAAAGCTCTTTGCTGCTAATATTGATGCACCTCCAAAATTCGTTTGCAGCCGGATTTGCAGTTTTTTTGCAAATCAAAAGCGCGGACGACAATTCGTCCGCGCATAAAAATACCAAGTGTTGCTTTGTATCTTTATTAACCTTTTAAGACGCAACCCAAAAGGTGAGGACGACTGGCGTACTGCTTCATTGTGAATACTATTTTAACACCTATTTTGAATTTGTCAAGTGTTTTTTAATTCAGTTGCAACATTTTTTATTTTACCAAAGCTGCCAACAGCTTTTTGCTCTTTGGCAGTGCGGGGAGGAAATTTTCAAATGAAGAGAGGAAATGCTTATCCCCGTCTAACATTTCTTTTGCCGCCGCAGTTACATTTTCATCATTGTAAGCCGCCGCGCAAAGAACCGCAACAATAGTATTTACCGTGTCCTTATCTCCCTTTACATAAAGGTCATCAAGTAAATCAAAAAGCTTTTTAATCTGCTTTTTATTGCCCGAAGAAAGCACCGCTTTCAACTGCGGAACAAGATGCTCGCCAAAGAAGTTTAAATAAAGGAAATTACCGTTTTCGGCAATATGATTTTTATACTCGTCCTTAAGCACAGGGAAAAAATCCAGCATTTTTTTAGCAAAGCCCGTAACCGTGATGCTTCCGCCCTTTGAAAAAGTGGGCAGCTCAACCTCCGCTCCCGCGGCGCGCTTTACTTTAATTCCTAAGCTTTTACGCAAAGTGGCGGTAAAATCTATACCTACCGAAGCCGCGTCCTTAGCATTCTGGCTATCGTCAAAAAGCCAAGCGTTTATCTCGGCATATTCCCCGATATTTCCGTCCTCAATATCCGCGGCGGAAAGGGTATACATCTGACGGGCATCGTCATACTGCACCTTTACCGACTTCTTGTCATTCTTAAAGCTGCCGTCCTCCTCTGCCTTAAAGCCCTGCTCGTCAAAAAACGGCTGCATTTCCTCAATTACCCTGTCATAATACCTATTATCCAATTTATTCACATCCAAAAATAATTTTGCAAATCTATTATATACTACATTCAGCCATTTGTCACGCAAAAATTTATTGCAACAGTGTAAATATTAAAGTATAATGGGTTTAAAGCATAATTATAGGAGTAATTTTATGAATTTATCTGACATAAATACCGTCCGTGCGTTACTTCAAAAAAACGGTTTCACATTTAAAAAATCACTGGGACAAAACTTTTTAATAAACCCGGATGTATGCCCCGCCATGGCAGACGCCGCCTGTGACAGCGATACGGGCGTTATAGAAATAGGCCCCGGCATAGGGGTGCTTACAGCCGAGCTTTCCGCCCGCGCCAAGCGCGTTATCGCAATCGAGCTTGACGAGCGCCTTAAAAAAATACTGCCCGTAACACTCGCCGACTGCGAAAACACAGAAATAATATACGGCGATGTTTTAAAGACCGACCTTAAAGCCCTTATTGCCGAAAAATTTTCCGACTGCTCGAGTGTGGCGGTCTGTGCAAATCTTCCCTATTACATCACCTCGCCTATTGTTATGAGCCTGCTTGAAAGCAGACTTCCTATTGACAGCATAACCGTTATGGTGCAGAAAGAGGCGGCGGAAAGACTCTGCGCCAAGGTCGGAACAAGAGAGGCGGGAGCCGTCAGCGCCGCAGTAAGCTACTATGCAGAGCCCGAAATATTATTCGGGGTTGGCAAGGACAGCTTTATGCCCCCTCCGAAGGTGGATTCTGCGGTTATACAGCTTCATATACGCAAAAACCCGCCTGTAAAAGTATTAGACGAGAAAAAATTTTTCCGCCTTGTAAAGGCAAGCTTTGCACAGCGCAGAAAAACCCTTGTAAACACCGTTTCAAATACATTAGGCATTGATAAAGAAAATATAAAAAAAGCCCTCGCACAGTTAGGTCTTTCCGAAACCGTGCGGGGAGAAAGGCTGACCTTAGAGGAGTTAGCCGAGCTTTCAAATTTGATATAAAGGAGATAGATTATGCCCCTTAAAAATTTTGAAGATTTAAGCGATGAAATTCTCGATATGCAAAGCCGAGAGAGCGAAAGATACGCTCTTTTGTACGAACGGCTTGCAAATCAGAGCAATATAACAGCCGAAGAACAGGAAGCCCTTGCAAGCGAGGTAAAGTACGAGGTAGAAACACTTGAAAAAACCTCCGCAAAGCTTAAAAAGGTGCAGAGATGGTCCTCCGAGCAGGCAGACGAGCTTAAAACCCGCCTTAATGAAGGCAAAAAAAGCGAAAGCAAGCGGCGTTTTCTGCGCCGAGCGCCCGCCAATTCGGTAATCGATTATGAGGAAACCAAAACAAAAAATTTCGCCGCGGGACTTAATTTTTACAAAATCGCGCTTATCTGCATATCGGGCAGCTTTGCGGGCGTGGTTGTCGAAATGCTTTGGTGTCTTATCCGCAACGGATACATAGAAAGCCGCGCGGGGCTTGTGTACGGGCCTTTTAACCTGCTTTACGGAGTGGGCGCGGTCGCGCTGACCCTTATTCTTTACCGCTACCGCAACCGCAGTGCTATGTTTTCGTTTTTCGGAGCAATAATTATTGGCAGCATTATTGAATATGTGCTTTCGTGGGGGCAGGAAGCCCTGTTCGGCTCTACCTCGTGGGATTACAGCGAGATACCCTTTAATATAAACGGCAGAATATGCCTGTTGTACTCTGTTTTTTGGGGCTTCTTGGGAGTTATGTGGATTAAAAGCATTTACCCGAGAGTTGCGAAAATAATTCTGAAAATCCCCAACAAGGCGGGAAAAATTATAACCGTAGCGCTCACGGTGTTTATGGTTTTCAACGCCCTTATGAGCCTTTGCTCGGTATGGCGCTGGTCTCAGCGTGTTCACAATGTGCCCGCAAGTTCAGCCTTTGATAAATTTTTCGACAAGCGCTTCCCGGATCCCCGAATGGAGCGCATATTTGCGAATATGGAATTTGATACAGAAGATTAATAAAACACGGGTGACAGTATAATGCTCTGCCACCCGTATTTTATTCTTCTGTTATTTTAAAAAGATCATTCGGAGTACAATTTAACAACAAGCAAATAGTCTCAATATTTTCATAGCGTATAGATTTTGTTTGATTGTTAATCATTTTGTTAAAATTCTGATAGCTCATACCCAACTGCTTGTATAGCCAGTATTTTGTTTTCCCGTTTTTCTCAAGTAAATCAATTACATTTAACTTTATCATAAGATATTTCTCCATATCATATATTTATGTTAGATAATATCTTATTTTTCCTCTTTACATATAGACTAATACATTATATAATGTATTAGTCTATATGCATAAAAGGGGATATATTATGATTATTGATGTAACAGGAATTGAACTTATACCCGGAAATAACGGCGATGATTGCCCCGGAAACGGAGAACATTTTGATGATAACGGGAATGCTATTGAATGTTGCTGTGATGAATGTAATTATATGATTTGTTGTCTTGAAACGCACAATCAAAAATCTTGTGAACAATGTACCGATTCAGAATGTCCGCGTGCAACACAGTTCAAACCGGACAAAACTTAAAAACGGGCGGTCAAAAGCCGTCCGTTGTCTAGTGTCTAGCGTCTAATGTCTAACATCTAGCATCCCATATCATTTTAAAAAGCTCGTCCGCTCTCTGCTTGTCTCCCGACAGATACAGCCAACCGAAAAGGCATTCAAGTCCTGTCGCGGTGTGATAATCGCCGTTAGAGGCATTTTTAGGTGTGGACGAGGTATGGAAATTACGCCCGCGCTTAAAGACCGAAAGCTCCTTTTCGTTGAGAACGGGCTCAATCAGCGAAAAAGCCTTTGCCTGCGCGGCGGCGTTTACCACCCCAGCCGACATTTTATGTAGCTCGCCCGATGGGCGGCTTGTGTCGGCAAGCGCGGTTCTGACATACAGTCCGT
>CAZRMP010000093.1:0-4052 GCA_964601235.1 uncultured Ruminococcus sp. | reverse complement strand
AAATATTTGACAACATCTCCTTTGAGATTGACGAGGACGGCACGCCCTACTGGGTCGCCTCTACAATGACCTTTAGAATAGGCTACTGGAGCGGGCGCGACATTCAGGGCGCGGTGCTTCTAAACGCCGTTACGGGCGAAAGCAAATACTACAAGCTCAACGATATACCCACCTGGGTAGACCAGGTCTATAGCTCGGATATGATTATGGAGCAGTTAATCTACAACGGAAAATACCGCTCGGGCTTCTTTAACTCAATCTTCGGTCAAAAGGGCGTTTTACAGCCCACCGACGGATATAATTATCTCGCTATGAATGACGATGTATACCTTTATACGGGTATCACATCTGTTACAAGCGATGAATCTAATGTGGGCTTTGTGCTTACTAATCTCCGCACAAAGGAAACTAAGTATTACGCGATACCGGGCGCTGAGGAATACTCCGCAATGGAGTCCGCCGAGGGTCAGGTTCAGCACCTTAAATACAGCGCAACCTTCCCGCTTCTGCTCAATATTTCCGACAGACCGACCTACTTTATGTCCCTTAAGGACGGGGCGGGACTGGTTAAGATGTACGCCTTTGTAGATGTAAGCCAGTACCAGATAGTCGGCACGGGAAGCTCGGTTGAGGATGCGCGCGCGGACTATATAAGCAAGCTTAAAAACGAAAATCTTGAGGTTGAGGACACGGCTGAAACAACCGTTTCGGGCGTTATAGAAAATATCGCCTCGGCGGTGGTTTCGGGCAACACAAACTACTATATAAAGCTTCAGAATGACGATAAAATCTATATCGCCCCCATCACAATTTCGGATAAGCTCCCCCTTGCAAAATCGGGCGACAGTATTGAAATGACCGTTTCCTCTGCCGAAGACAAGAGTACGGTTTCAAAAATAGAATTTAAATAAAAAACAGGACTATCGCATTAAAAAACTTATTTGTGCAAGCTTCTTGTTTACAGGGGGAATAAATTATGCGGCTTGAGCTTAAAAATATCAATAAATCCTTTGGGGAAAAACAGGTTCTTAAGGGTGTTTCCTTTAGCGCGGAAAGCGGAAAGGCATTCGGCTTGCTCGGAAGAAACGGTGCGGGAAAAACAACTTCTATCCGTATTCTGATGAATGTCTTTCCCGCCAACAGCGGCGAGGTATTAGCAGACGGCAAACCGATTGACTATGACAAGGTGGGCTTCGGTTATCTTCCCGAGGAAAGGGGCTTGTACCCCAAAAAGCTCATTATAGACCAGCTTGTATATTTTGCGGAACTAAAGGGTATGACCCGCAAAAACGCCGTTAAGGCGGTGGATTATTGGCTTGACAGGCTTGGTATGAGTGAGTACCGAAATAAACGCCTTGATACCCTTTCAAAGGGCAATCAGCAGAAAATACAGTTAATTACGGCTTTAGCTCACAACCCTCAAATAATTATTCTTGACGAGCCTTTTTCGGGGCTTGATCCCGTAAACGCTATGCTTTTAAAGGATGTGGTAAAGGAAGAGATAGCAAAAGGTAAAATTGTTCTCTTTTCAAGCCATCAAATGAGTTACATAGAGGAGTTTTGCGACAGTATTGCCATTATCAACGCGGGTAAGGTGGCGCTTCAGGGAGACCTTCGCGATATAAAGCGGAACTATGTCCGCGACCGATTGGTAGTAAGCACCGCAAAGCCCGAAAAGATTAAGGCGGATTTCAGCGATGCCTGTACCATAACCGATAACGGTTCTCTGCTGATTCAGCTTGCAAGTCCCGCCGACAAGCAGTCAACTATGAAACGGCTTGTTGACAGTTACGATATTGACGAGGTAAAGGTATTCGAGCCTTCCCTTAACGATATTTTTGTAGAATATGCGGGCGAGCAGGTATAGGAGGGCAGGAAAATGAAACAGTTTGGAAAAATACTTAAATTTGAGCTCAAAGGGTATTTGAAAAACAAGGTTTTTGTGGGAATGACCGTGTTACTTGTCGCGGTAATAGCCGTTGTTATGTTTATTCCCAATATATTATCACTTTTTAAGTCGGACGACAGCGCCTCTGCCTCAAGCGACAAGCCCGTTATGCTTGTCTATTCGGAAAACAGCGAGCTTTCTTTACTTGTAAAGCAATATTTTACCGATGCTTTTTCCGATTACAGCATTACAGTTGCCGACGGAACGGTCGATGATGTTAAGGCGCAAATAACCTCCGGCAACGCCGAATGCGCTTTTGTAATGGACAGCGCGTCTTCTTATACCTACTATGTTGATAACCTCTCAATGTACGACTCAAACACGGCTGTTGCAGACTCCGTATTGCAGGAGGTTTGCCGAGTAAACGCTATGATACAAAGCGGAATAACCCCCGAACAGGCGGGCGAAATTATGTCTGTTCAAATTGACAGTAAAACCGCCGCCCTCGGAAAAGACCAAATGCACAACTTCTTTTATACATATATAATGATTTTTGCGCTTTATATGGTTATTTTGCTGTACGGACAGATGGTTGCTACAAATGTTGCAACAGAAAAAAGCTCACGGGCAATGGAGCTGTTAGTCACAAGCGCCAGGCCCACAAGTATGATGTTCGGAAAGGTGCTTGCGTCCTGTGCCGCGGGTCTTGTTCAGTTAGTTGCAATTTTCGGCTCTGCGCTTGTATTCTATAATATAAATAAAACCGCTTGGGGAGATAATATGATTATCGAGTCAATTTTCAATATCCCCGCCCGTTTATTTGTATATATGCTTGTCTTCTTTATCCTCGGCTTCCTGATTTACGCATTTCTTTACGGCGCTATCGGCTCAACGGCGTCAAAGCTTGAGGATATAAACACATCGGTAATGCCTATCACCTTTTTATTTATTATCGCTTTCTTTGTGGTTATATTCTCCATGACGAGCGGCAGTATTGATAATATTTTGATGAAGGTATGCTCATTCATTCCCTTCACCTCTCCTATGGCTATGTTCACAAGAATTGCTATGAGTACGGTAGCCTGGTATGAGATTGCAATTTCGATTGCCGTTCTTATAGCTTCAACCGTAGGTGTCGGGTTTATATCTGCAAAAATTTACCGCGTAGGCGTACTGCTGTACGGAACTCCCCCGAAAATCGGGTCTGTTATTAAGGCTGTTTTTAAAGCGTAAACTTAAAAACACCCTGCAAGGCGTAATGTCTTGCAGGGTGTTTCCTTGTCTGTCGGTATTTAAAATACAGAGGATATTGTTTTGAAATCGCAAGTCCGGCGGCACAGGAACAGTAATAACACTCTCTTTTTCAAAACAATCACTCCAAATAAAGATAATATTCGTCAAACTCTATGCTTTGATACCCCGTCATAGTTTTTTTAAGAGACTCGCAAAGCAGTTCTTCACCTCGGGAGGGGTAATAGCTTTCAAGGTTTTTTGAAACAGTGATATTAAGAATAAAATAATCGCCGATCGTGTGGGTAATAACCTTAGAGCCGTCTTTTTCCGAGCTTTCGGTGACCGAATTATCCTTAATTTCCGTCTTTATAAGCTCCACCTCGTCCCCGATACCGTTTTTGGCTTTCCAAGCAGAAAATACATCCTTTGAGGTACAGGTCAAAAATATTTCCTCGCTTTCAATGCCGTTTTCCGAAGCATAGTAAATCATTACATTATCTGTCTCTATGGCAATTAACTCTTCAGTAGAAAAGTTCGATGCATCATTAAAGTTTTTTTCTTCTCTTTCCCACAGCGCGTCAACCGAACGGAAATTAAGCGGAAAAGGATATACCCGCGTTTTAATGTAATATTCACCCTCCGCGTCGCTTAGCCTGTGCCACTTGACAATTTTATAGGTAAGCGCCGTGTATTCCTTTGTTCCGCCGTCCTTATACCGACCTGTCGGGACAGGTACGAAAAGAATTAAAGCCGCGGCGATAATTATTATAATAAACCGTTTTTTCATAATCCTTCCTCCTTAATTAATACTTCCGTCTTGTCGGCGGTAATAATCGGGTAATCGCCTGCCTTGTCGGAAAAAGCGGACTAATTCTGATTAAGCTTTTTATAAAGCGCGGCAATCTCGGCTCTTAACGCCTTGTTTTCGTCT
>CAZRMP010000092.1:0-4111 GCA_964601235.1 uncultured Ruminococcus sp. | reverse complement strand
GCTCTATTTCCTCGTATTTCTCGCTGAAATCCGCAAGCTTCTTGGAAATAAGCTCCTTTTCCTCATTAAGCTTACGGTAATTTTCGTTAGATAAATCAAGGTCCCGTGAAAGCTCCTCAACTTGATTTGATAATTCCTTTTCCTTTTCGGCAAAGCTTTTCTGCGAACGCTCTATGTATTGCATTACATCGTCGCAGTTAAATCCAAAAAGACTCTTTTTAAATCCTACCGCCATTTTATATTCCTCCGTTTTAAAACCTAAAAAGCCTGCTTACATAACATTATAACAACTTTTTTATAATATTACAAGATTAAATATTAAAAATCCCGTGCAAGAGCTGTTACCTGCGGATATTAAGATTCAGCATTTTGGACAATCTCTCGTTTTTTCCAACTAAAAAAGCCGTACATATCATTTGTTAAGAAAATAATAAAATTGATAACTACCGGTACATATGTTGGGTTTTCCATTGAGGCAAAGGTCCAAAGAATAATTAGAACTACATCATTAAAGGCATACCATAATGCATAGTATGATGACCGAAGCTTTGTAAGGGAAGCGGCTACGAAACTTGTTGTGATTGAAACTGTGCTGAATACAATGTTGGGCGTTTTCAGCAGATACAGCAGATAGCAAAATACAGCCGTAATTATCACGCTGAAAATTATAAGCCGAATTTTGTGTTTTAAAGTGAGCTTTTGAATTGCAACTTCTTTCCCGTTTTTTGCAGGATTTTTAATCCAAGTTACAGTCGACCATACCGCCATAGGTAAGGTCATACCGAGATAGGTTATCATCTCTCCCCAATAATGAAATCTAAAAGAAATAACGGCATATAGGATACTGAAGACTATCATCAGTATCTGGCTGAAGGCATTACCTTTTGCCGCAAAAATCAGCGAAGTGACTCCTATATATGTGGCTATTAAAGTCAGTATATCGGCATTTTTAAACGCAATATAAGTGATAGTTAATATAGAAAGTGATACCGTCCACAATAACCATTCAATTTTTGATAAGTTTTTAATAGGGTTATTCATTTATTACTCCAATCCAAAAATAAAAGCACTCGGCACTACATCTTCTAAGACCTAACGATGTAGTACTGAATGCTTTTCTGCATTCTGTTACCCGGTGGCAACCTATTATATTTGTTTGTCTGTTTAGATTGTATCATATTTTATGATACTTTTCAACTATAAAAATTCGATTTGTTCTTTTATATTACATAAGGTGCAACTTTTTTGTCGGCTGTGTTAATTTTTATAACCTTGTTACCCGACTCCAAAGCCCCCTTCATAAATGCATCACACAAAGTATCTGAGTTTCCGCCTTTTCTCGGACTTCCTGATAAAATTAGTACATTTTTCATTTTGCATATCTCCTGACATTGTTCTTTACAAGATTATTTACAGGCCAAGCGGCAATAGCCCACCAAATCGGATATCCGATATATACAGTGTCATATTCTGCAAAATTGTCAGGTGTATTCTTTACGAGCTGTATATCACGCTTGCTCTCGTCCTCGTGTTCAACATTTACACGGCTACCGTCTGCTCTCCAATTAAGGTCGTCTGAGGTATAGGGCTATACCGGAGTGATTTCAAACAAATTCCCCTTTGTTTCCTTTGCAATATATTCAGCAACCTCTTTGGTGTTGCCGGAAGCAGAATAATATGCAATAAGAATTTTGTTGCTTTTGCTTTCGGTAACCGATTTGTGGTATTTCCACTTCGTTTTATAGGTTACTTAAAGAAGGCGGGAATGAAACTTTGTGATATCAAAAGTTTTATTGAAATGGCAATGCAAGGAGACAGCACTATTAGTGACCGTCTTGAACTTATTGTTGAGCAAAAGAAAAGGGTGGAGGATGAAATTAAGGCTCTTAATAAAACGCTTGCAACCCTTCAATTTAAGGAATGGTATTATACAAATGCAAGACAAGACGGAACAACTGACAGAGTTAGAAATATGACATTAGATGAACTGCCCCCGGAATTCCGTGAGGTTCGTAAGAGCTTACGAGGTAATTAAATTTTTTATTATAGAACAAAAATCGCCTTCTCTTGAAAATATTATAAATCCCGTAATAACAGCTGAAATTCATCTGTTTTACGGGATTTTATATTATTATCTGTTTTTCTTTCCCTTGGAATTATCAAAGCTCGGATTAAAGGCGTAAAAATTCTTGCAGTTAAGTCGGTCTGTAGTAAGCCGCAACGCTTCACCGAAACGCTGATAGTGTACGATTTCGCGCGCGCGCAAGAATTTAAGCGGATCGATAACATCCGGGTCATCTATAAGCCTTAGCAGGTTGTCGTAGGTGACCCTCGCTTTCTGCTCTGCCGCCAAATCCTCGTGCAGGTCTGTAATAGGGTCGCCCTTTGCTTGAATATAGGTTGCGGTCCAGGGAGTACTTGAGGCGGCTACAGGATATACGCCGAGTGTATGATCTACAAAATAGGGGGCGAATCCGCTTTCCTTTATTTGCTCAGGTGTAAGGTCTCGGGTTAATTGATGGACCATTGCGCAAACCATCTCCATATGGGCAAGTTCCTCTGTGCCTATATCGGTAAGCATTCCTTTTATTTCGTTGTAGGGTTGGCTGTAACGCTGGGTGAGATAACGCATTGAAGCACCTAACTCCCCATCGGGGCCGCCGTATTGACTTATTATTATCTGCGCGTATTTCGGATTGGGATTTTTAATTTTTACGGGATATTGAAGCTTTTTCTCATATTGCCACATAATTTCAACCCTCCATAAAATCTGTGTCCCAAGGCCAGGGGCCGTCAAGCCATTCCCATCTGCCTGACATTGGAACATCCGCTACGGTTACAATATATTTTCCGAATTTCTGCTCGTACTCTGAAATTAATTTACTGCGTTTTTCTCGGTATTCGCGCATTAATTCCATGGCGCGGCGGTTGTTAGGGTGGGAATCGAGAAACAGCACCAGTTCGTGAAGCGCAAAATCAAGCTCGCATATCTGTTTTTTCAGCTTGTCTTTATCGTTCATTATTCATACCTCCGTAAAATGGCTTGTTAAGATTTGGAAACAAAGTTCCAACCTCATAAGCCTCACTAAGGGGATAAACACTGTCAAGGGGCTGCATATTAATAAATACCATTGTAAGAGGGTCGGTACAGTCACCGCTGCTTTCAACATTATTGCGTGACCGCTCGTCTCTTATGGGATCAGTCGGCATATCGGCATTGACCCTATAAAATTCGGACATATCGAACATTCTTCTGTCCATAAAATCTCTCCCTTCAAAATTTCAAGACTTTTAATTCTCAATTAAAGACGGCGGGGGATAGGTTTCTCCCGCATATATTGTCCTACATTATTTTATTGTAAAAGCAAACAAAATGTTACTCCGCAAACTGATATTAAGAAAATATTAAGAAATATTAATAATGGTTAAAAAAATGATAAAAATTTATTGTTCTTATTGTAATTACTTGCTTTATTATGTATAATAATTGTAAATGGGCAAATTTGTTATTTTTATCACAATCTATTTTTGCGGTAAACAAAAATTATTTTCAATGCCTTAGAGGAGGTGCATTTTTGTGTCAAATTTATTCATCGTCGGAATGGGTGTTGGGACTGTTTTCTTGGGCCTTTTATGCATAGTTTTGCTTTGCCTCATTATGAGCGCAATTTGCAGAGCGTTTGAGAAAAAGCCTAAAACTGCCGAGGCTTCTGCCGCACCCGTTGCTGTCGCAAAGCCGATTGAAAACCGTCAGGAGATAATCGCAGCTGTATCTGCCGCTCTTGCGGAGGAAATGGGAACAGATATTTCCGCAATAAGGATTCATTCATTTAAAAAAATTTAAAGTAAAGGTGTTTTAAAAATGAAAAAGTATAATGTAACTGTAAACGGTACCGCTTACGAAGTAACTGTAGAAGCAGTTGACGCTTCCGATGTTAAGGCAGCCGCTCCTGCTGCTCCGGCTCCTGCCGCCGCACCCGCACCCGCTGCAAAGCCTGCTTCAGGCGGTGAAACCGTATCAAGCCCGATGCCCGGAACCATTCTTTCGGTAAATGTTACAAACGGCGCTTCAGTTAAGAAGGGCGATGTTCTTATGGTGCTCGAGGCTATG
>CAZRMP010000091.1:0-4135 GCA_964601235.1 uncultured Ruminococcus sp. | reverse complement strand
AGCTCCCGCACCGCTTCAAGCTTACTTCCCGCAGGGTATTCCCCGCTTACTATCTTAAGGGTGATAATATCGACCAGCTGCTGAAAAATCGGTTTGTCGTTTGAAAAGCTCCAAGACATTTTATCGCCTCACTTTCTTAGTGTACTAATGAACTAATACAATAATATACTGTTTTTTCTTATTTGTCAAGTATTTTATGAATTATTTTTATATTTCGGCAGATAATATACTTGACAAATACCCCTATGGGGTATATAATTCGGTAGGGGACAGCCCCAAATCGTCCCGGTGTAATCTAAGGAGCAATGCAATGAAACAAGAACAATACAATATAAGCGGTATGTCCTGCGCGGCGTGTTCAAGCTCGGTGCAAAAGGTGGTTTCACGGCTCGACGGTGTCGAAAGCTGTGAAGTAAACCTTATAACGAGTAAAATGACCGTAAATTTCGACGAAACCAAAACAGGCGAGCCTGATTTTATAAGGGTTGTTGAAAAGGCGGGCTTCGGTATTTCGCCCGATAAGCCCGACAAACCGCAGGAAAAGCAAAAAGAAAAAAAGGAAAAAAGCGGGTCGGAGCCCCTTATAATTTCGGCAGTGATGTCGGCGGTACTTCTTTATATATCAATGGGACAAATGCTGACAGACCGTCTGCCCGTGCCTTTCTTTATGAATATGCACTCTTCGCCCTGGGGCTTTGCACTGACTCAGCTATTACTGTGTATTCCCGTGCTGTTTTTGGGCAAAAAATTCTTTACTACGGGAATACCCCTATTATTAAGAGGTCACCCTAATATGGATTCGCTGGTGGCTGTGGGCGCGGGAGCTTCATTTATATACAGCGTTGTAATGACATATATGATACCCTACGACCCCCACGCGGTGCATAATCTTTATTACGAAAGCGTGGCGGTGGTAATAACCCTTGTGGCGCTGGGTAAGCATATGGAGAGGCGGAGTATGAAAAAAACCGCCTTAGCCGTACAAAAGCTTATGGAGCTTACCCCCGATACAGCCTTAGTACTGCGGGGCGGCAAGGAATACACCGTACCGACCGCCGAGGTTGGCGTTAATGAAACTCTTATTGTAAAAGCAGGAGCTAAAATCCCCCTTGACGGGGTTGTTACAAAGGGCGAGTCCTCCGCGGACGAAGCAATGCTTACGGGGGAGAGTATGCCTGTTCCAAAAACGGTCGGGAGCGAGGTTATAGGCGGAAGTATTAACCTAAACGGGGTTATATATGTAAGGGTTACAAGGGTCGGCGGTGATACCGCCCTTGCCAAAATTATTAAATTCGTTGAGGACGCGCAAAACAAAAAAGCACCTATATCCAAAACTGCGGATAAGGTGGCGGGCGTGTTTGTACCTGCGGTTATTTTAATTGCTTTGATTTCCGCCGCCGCGTGGCTTATCACGGGCAAGGACATTTCCTTTGCGCTAAGGGTATTTACAAGCGTGCTTGTAATCGCCTGTCCCTGTGCTTTAGGGCTTGCAACCCCTACAGCCGTAATGGTGGGGACGGGGCTCGGTGCTACTAACGGAATTTTAATACGCAACGGCGAAATACTTGAAATCTCCCACAAGGTAAAGGCGGTTATTTTTGATAAAACCGGAACAGTTACAGAAGGGAAACCCACCGTTACAGATGTTGTTTCGGATAACGAAAAACTCTTACTTGAAACCGCTGTGGCGGTAGAGTCTTTATCCGACCACCCGCTTGCAAAGGCGGTGACCGAATACGCCGAAAAAAACGGTATCATAATTAAAATCCGCCCCGAAAGCACCGAAAATATTTCGGGTAAGGGTATTCGCGCTGTGCTTGACGGAAAAGAAATTTTTATAGGCAGTCTATCCTTACTGAGAGAAAACGGAATAGATACCGCTAATTATGAAAATATAGCGGAAAAGCTTTCGAGTGAGGGTAAATCCCTTATTTTTACGGCTATTGATAAAAAAACGGCAGGTATAATCGCCGTGGCGGATAAGCTAAAAGAGACCTCTAATGAGGCATTTGGCAGACTAAAAAAATTAGGGGTCAAAACCGTTATTCTTTCGGGGGATAACAAGGCGTGCGCTGAATATATCGGCAAAAGTCTTAACGCTGACGAAATCTATTCCGAGGTGCTCCCCGAACAAAAGGCGATTATTGTGGACGAGATACGCAAAAAGTACGGCACGGTTATGATGGTGGGGGACGGCATTAATGACGCACCCGCCCTTACTAAGGCTGACATCGGCTGTGCGGTGGCAAGCGGAAGCGATATAGCGATAGAGTCGGCGGATATAGTCCTTATGAAAAGCGACCCAAATGACATTCCCCGCGCTATACGATTAAGCCGTCTTACAATTACTAATATAAAGGAAAATCTGTTTTGGGCATTTTGCTACAACACGGTTTGCATACCCGTAGCGGCAGGTCTGTTATATGCCTTCGGCGGGCCGCTGTTAAGCCCGATGTTAGCGGGGCTTGCGATGTCGCTAAGCTCGGTTTTTGTTGTTGGGAATGCCCTGAGACTTAGAGGTAAAAAGCTATGAGTGAATGTAACTGTCAAAAAAAGATAAAGCATCGCGAGGAAAAGGAATACCGCTCCCTTGTAAACCGACTTAACCGCATAGAGGGGCAGATAAGGGGCATTAAAGGTATGCTCGAAAACGATGCCTACTGCACCGATATTTTAGTTCAGGTCTCGGCAGTCTCGGCGGCGCTTAACGCTTTTAATAAGGAATTGTTATCTTCCCACATTCATACATGTGTGGCTGAAAATATAAGGCAGGGCGATGATTCGGTTATAGACGAACTTGTTGTCACCTTACAAAAATTAATGAAATGAGGAAATAAAAATGGAAAAAATAATCTTGGTACCCGATATGCACTGCGACGCCTGCGTAAGGCGCATAACCAACGCGCTTAATGCCGCGGAGCTTAAATTCAAGGTATCCCTTGAAAACAAGACAGTAACCATTGACGGCTGTGAGCATTGTCTTAAAACCGCTATGACCGAGCTCGAAGATTTAGGCTTCACTCCAACAGTAAAATAAATATGATGCGACATTAAATCACTTTCGTGTTTCGGCTATTTTTCCAAAAGTTTTCGGTAGGAGTCGCCGAAAAGCTTATCCGCAAACCATACCTCGTTTACGGTGAAATGCCTGCCGTTCAGGTAATTAAGTATTCCCGCATCGGTACGGAATGTGAATTTAAGACTGTAGGAATAAAGCGCCTGCTTATCAAAGCCAAGCTTTTTGTCGGCGGCAAGCTTGCCGTATTTTCCGTCACCCAAAAGCGGGTGGCCGATTGACGCCATATGCGCCCTTATCTGGTGGGTGCGGCCCGTGAGCAGCTCTACCTCAATAAGGGAAAGGCCGTTTTTGCTTTGAAGCACTCTGTATCTTGTTTTTACAGTGCGGGCATCCTCGGTTTTGTAATTTTTTAAGAAGACCTTATTTTTATCTTCGTTCTTCTCAAGAAAGCCCTCTAAAAGGGCGGTTTTCTTTTCGGGCACACCGTGTATAACCGCAAGGTATTTTTTATCTATTTCGCGGTATTTTATCTTATCGCACAGAATTTTAAGCGCCTCGGCATTTTTGGCGGCGATTACTATTCCGCCCGTGTTGCGGTCAATGCGGTTTGCAAGGGCGGGGCGAAAGCTGTTTTCTTCCTGGGGGTTGTATTCGCCTTTATCGTAAAGATAGTGCTGAATTCTTGCAATAAGCGTATCGTTATACTCATTCTTATCAGGGTGAACAAGCAAGCCCTGCTTTTTGTCGGCTAAGAGTATATTTTCATCCTCATACACAATGTTGAGCCTTGCAGGGGCGGACAGAAAATCATATTTCGGCTGTTGGGAAACAAAAAACTCGTCATTTATGTAGGCATCAACAGTATCGCCCGCATTAAGCCGTGTGCTTATTTCTGCACGCTTGCCGTTTACCTTTATGCGCTTTGTTCTTATATATTTGAACATAAGCGAAGAGGGTAGAGCAGGGCAGTTTTGATTTATGAATTTATCAAGACGCTTTGATGCATCGTTCTTTGTTACGGTAAAGCTTTTCATTTGCAACTCCTTAAGCAAAGCCGACAAATCCGAGCCCGATTTTAAAGGGCGAATTTTCGCCTTTGCATTGTTAAAATACTCG
>CAZRMP010000090.1:0-4175 GCA_964601235.1 uncultured Ruminococcus sp. | reverse complement strand
ACTTATTCTGAAAAGCCTTGCCAACGCCCTTACCATTTCGGCGGCGTCCTTTGTTTTGCCCTGCTCGCACATCCATTGTATCGAATCGAGAGTATTATAAAGGAAATGAGGGTTAATCTGCGCCTGAAGCGCTTTAAGTTCGGTCTTTCTAAGCTCCTTTTCTTCCCTGTGTACCTGTTCCATCAGGTTTTGAATGGTTTTCGCCATATGCTCAAAGGAAAGAGACAAGGCTCTGATTTCGCTGACAGTCTCGGTTCCGCCCGCATAAGAAAAATTATCTGCGTGGCGTTCAAAGGATTTCATAGCCCGCATAAGGGAGCGCACGGGCGCATTTACAATTTTTGAGTAAACGAGCAGTACAAAAAGCGCAATTGCGGCACAGAAAAAGAAGGAAAAGGCTATACTTACAACAATTTGTGTTCTGCGCTCAACTGCAAGCTCGTCTGTAAAGGTTACGCCTACCACCCGCCAAAGCTTATCGTTTGTGGTATTTAGCGTATAGATAATATTCTTTTTATAATGTACGCCGTCTTTTAAGGATTTTACAAGCTCGGTGTTTTCGGTTTTAAGTCCCGAAAAAATCAACTGCTGCTGAGGGTGGTATATGATGTTGCCGCCGCTGTCGGTTATAAAGCAGTAGCCGTGCCCGCCGATACCTACATTATCGATATACTTTGCAATTTCCGAAAATTCAAAATCAATCGCAACATATATTTCCTCGCCGAATATGGGACTGTCGGTTTTTTCGGCAAGGGTTACCACCCAGGGGTACTCCCCCTCAAACAGGGTTTGCACATGGGGGCTTGAAAGCGCAAAGTCCTCGGCATTGCTGAAAAGCTGCTTATTAAAGGAAAGATTTTGATAAACGGTATCTTTAAGCTTTTTGCCTCCACCCGTACAGCTTATAATATTTCCCTCGCCGTCATATACAGTGGTGGCGTAAACATCCTTTTGCATTCGGGTTATTACGGAGATTTCATCATTAAAATCAGACGCCGAGGCGCACTCCGCCACCGTGCCCGATATAAAGCTCAGCTTATCCCGCATAGAATCGAGATAATTATTAACCGAAAGCGCGGTTTGCTGTACCGTTTGTTCAGCGGTAAGCTTGGTTTCCCTCAAAAGCGCGTCGCTGTAAACGGTAGCAAAGATTGCAATGCATACAGAAACAGCGGCGACCGCCGCCGCCGTTATTGCAAGAATACTAAGCGCTGACAGACTTACCGAAAATCGTCGGCGTTCGGTTTTCATTATTCTTCACTCCTGTTAATGCTTCTTATTTTATTAGGAGACTCGCCGTAAAATTTTTTAAAGCAATAGCTGAAATAATGCTGGTCGCTGTAACCGCATTTTTCCGAAATCTCAACCACCTTCATATTAGTACATAAAAGCATATCGTAAGCCGCTTTCATTCTGCGCTCGGTAAGCAGGGTAATAAAATTCTTTTTCTTGTGCTTTTTAATAAGAGCGCTTAAATAATTAGGGCTGACTGCAAGCTCGTTGCTGACGCCGGTTAAAGAAAGAGATTCATCGGAATAATTACCGTCAATAATCTGCACTACTTTGTCACATAGAATTTCGGTATCTCTTTTTTGAGAATTTGAAATTAAAGTCTTAGCGTCCTTACAAAACGCGATAAGCTCATTTTTCATAACCCTTTCACTGCTGTGGGAGGTCATACGCGCAAAAATCGGATTAGAGGAAAAAAGCTCTGAAAGTCCGCTTTTTTTGGAAGCGGAGCTTACTACCCTGTAAACCGTAGTGATTATTTGCATTACAAGCAGTCCCGCGTTTTCAGGCGTACTGCTTTCATAAAGCCCGTTTATAAACTCCTCGAGTGCCTCCGCGTCACCCACCTTTAAAAGCTGTTCCAATCTTGCGGCAAATTTTTCCGCACGGTCTATTTCAAGCTCGCCGTCCCTTTCCTGGTCGTTTATAAAGCGAACCTCGCCGGCGCCGTCAGAGGTGTAGCGTCTTGCGGTTATCGCCTGAAAATAAGCTCCCGAACAGGCGGAAAGCGCCGAAAATTTACGGCTTACGCCTATAGTGCAGGTGGAATTGAGCATTCGTTTTGCGGTTTGTACTATTTCAAGCAAGGGAAGCTCTAAAAGGTTTGAAAGCTCGCCCTCTCCGCTTACTACGGCAAGAGTAACCGCCCTGCCGTAAAGAATAAGGCTTTCGGAGTGCATATATCTTGACATTACGGAGTCTATAAAATCAGCGTGTTTTTTCTCGGTCTGCGAAACGCCGTTAGCGTTTTTAAACTTTGTGACCAAAACGCAAAATCGAACCGGTACATCGGTTTCACCTATTATTTTAAGTTCCCTTGCCTTATTGAGCAGCTGTCCTTCATCGGGCTGTTCCTCGTTACTGCCAAGCATTAGGGGTATTAAAAATTTATCTATTTGAAGCTTGCGAAGCTGCTCGCTGTCGGTATTCGCAGAAGAAATTACTCCCGCAAGGCGCTCATCCATTCGGCGGTGTATTTTAATAAGCTCTTCAGACATTTCATCAGGTGAAATCGGCTTTAAAAGATAGCTTATAATATTGTAATTTATCGCCGTCTGCGCGTATTCAAAGTTGTCGTATCCGCTTAAAATTACCATCTGAGTGGCTGGTCTTATTTCCCTGACCCGAGCCGCAAGCTCAAGCCCCGAGATCATCGGCATTTTAATATCCGTAAGTATTAAATCGGGTTCAAGGCTTTCAAGCACATCAAGCGCTTCAACGCCGTTTTCGGCCTCGCCCACAACCTCAAAGCCGGCTTTATCCCAGTCTACACGCTCTATAAGCGCGAGCCTTTGCTCCTGTTCATCGTCCACCACAAGCACGGTATATTTCACGCGGTATCCTCCCTGCGTTTATTTAGTTATATTATAACATTAATTGGCGAAAAATGCAAACCGTAATTCGTAAAATACAGCTATTTTACAAAATGCGTTCGGTTTCCCGAACGCATTTAAGCACTACTCTGATTTTTCCCAACCCGCATAAAGGGTCATACTGGTAGTTACGGTATCTGTTGTTATATCAAAGCTGTCTGCGCAGTCGCGGTCTGTATACCAGCCTGTAAAGACATACCCTTCCTTAACAGGGGTTTCTTTAATATTCACGGTTTCCGAATGCATAACCTTAACGCTTTCTATATGCGAGCCGCCGTTTGTATCAAAGCTTACGGTGAAGCCGCTGTGGCTTACGATAAATGCCGTCGCCGCCACAAGCAGAACGATAAATACCGTCACCATAATATTTGCGGTTTTAAGGGACATATTGACTTTTGCGTACAGACCGCCTGTTTTACCCTGTTTATCGGTATTTTTACCGTTCTCCATAGCTTTCACCGCCTTAGATCTAATTATTTACGGGCAAGATATTTACGCATATCGATTGAGCAGGCAACAAGGATTATAAGACCCTTGATTACATAGAGCATATTCGGGTCAACCGAGAGGAAGTTAAGTCCGACGAATATAATCTGTAAAAGGAATACGCCGATTACAATACCGCTTATCTTACCTGTACCGCCTACAAAGGAAACGCCGCCGATAACGCAGGCCGCTATTGCGTCCGATTCATAGTTAAGACCTGTATTGGCCGAGCAGGAAGCGATACGCGCACCCTCGATAAAGCCTGTTATACCGTACATAGCGCCCGCAAGCACGAATACGAGTACGATTGTCCAGAAAACATTTACGCCCGATACATTTGCGGCCTCTTCATTAGAGCCAACCGCAAACATATTTTTACCGAATTTGGTTTTATTCCAGATAACCCACATAATCGCCGTGAGAATTATAGAATAAAGGACATATTTCGGAACGGCTACGCCGCCTATTGTAAAGAGGGTTCCGCGGACAAAGCTTGTATAGGATTCGTCAAGTCCCGAAAGGGTCTGACCGTTGTTTCCGCCGAGCATTAAATACATAAGTA
This sequence comes from uncultured Ruminococcus sp., assembly GCA_964601235.1. GTDB lineage: Bacteria > Bacillota > Clostridia > Oscillospirales > Acutalibacteraceae > UBA737. Next base: position 245 of record CAZRMP010000090.1, on the reverse strand, counting down.
CAAGACCGAAAACAATAAGCTGAGTCGAGAGCGTAACGATAAACGGATGAAGCTTAAACTTTGCAACAAAGAAGCCGTTTACAAAGCCTATAGCAGCTCCCACCGCTATTACTATAAGCAGAACCACCCAAAGCGGCACAACCGCTAAATTCGGGAATATTTTGTTGGCATAGCCCGTCATCTGCAAAAGAGACGCGGCTATACAGGCGGTAAGTCCTACGCATCGGCCAGCCGAAATATCGGTT
>CAZRMP010000089.1:0-4223 GCA_964601235.1 uncultured Ruminococcus sp. | reverse complement strand
GTTAATTTATTTTCCTACACAGAACCTGCGGAAAATTTCATCGGTGACCTCGTTTGTCACCCGTTTGCCCGTAAGCTCGAAAAGGGCGGCAAGCGCATCGTCAACGCAAACGCCTACCGCGTCCATAGTACAGCCGCATTTAAGGGCGTTTATAGCTTCGTTTACGCCGTCAAGCGCCCTTACGGCACAGTCGCGCTGGCGCTCGTTTAAAAGCACCGCGCTGTCCGGGTCGAGGTCGGCCGTTCCCGCAGCTTCAGCGATTGCATCAGAGAGCGTTTCATAACCGTCCCCCTCTTTCGCCGAGGTTTCTGCAATTTTAAATCCCTCGAAAACCGATCTGTCAAGTTTCGACGACAAATCGGTTTTATTTATTATAACGATAACATTTTTACCGCGTATATTTTCAATAAGCGTGTAATCGTCCTTATCAAGCGGTTTTGTACAGTCGAAAACCGCGAGTATAAGCCCTGCGGTATTAAGCCGCTCTTTTGCCCTGTCAACACCTATGCTTTCAACCTTATCATCGGTATCGTGTATTCCCGCGGTATCCGCAAGGCGCAAAACAATATCCCCTACCGTAACGGTTTCTTCAATAATGTCGCGGGTAGTTCCCGCAACCTCGGTAACAATGGAGCGCTCCGCACCGCTTAACATATTCATAAGTGTGGATTTTCCCACATTCGGCTTGCCGACAATCGCGGTGTCTATCCCCTCTCTTAAAATTCTGCCTGCATCATAGGTAGAGAGCATTTTATTAAGCTCTGTTTTTGCATTTTCAAGCATTCTAAGGAAGTTATCATAATCAAGTCCCTCTATATCCTCATCGGGGTAGTCGGAAAAGGCGGCGATAGATGCGTCAGCCGCCACCAAATCCCCCTCTATTTCCTCTATTTTCTCGCCCACCTTACCTATATGTGCCTTAGCTGTGCTTCCGATTTTGCAGAGATAAGCCCCATAACGCTCTCCGCCCTTGTAAGGTCGGTTTTGCCGTTTAAAAAGGCGCGCTTGGTAAATTCCCCCGCCTCGGCAGAAAAAGCGCCGTTTTTAAGAATAAGCCTTAGTACCTCGCGGAGCAGAATTCTGCCCCCGTGTACCGAGATTTCCACAACATCCTCCCCCGTATAGCTTTTAGGGGCGCGGAAAACCAGGGCGACCGCATCGTCAAGCACCCTGTCGCCCTCCTTTATTTCGCCGTATGCCGCTCGGTAACCCGCTAAATCCGAGAGATTTTCACCGCTAAAGGCAAAAAACACCTTGTCGGCAATACTAAGCGCCGATTCCCCCGAAATTCTTATAACACCTATAGAGCTTTCGCCCATCGGCGTGGCAATAGCCGCTATTGTACGGTCGGACATTATCTCACTTCCTTAATAATTTAAACCTTAACTTAATTATTCCAACAAAAGCTTAGGTTAATCAAGTGACATTTACCTACTCAACGCTTTCATTAAATATAATCCGTTTACTACTCTTTAATATCTTAACTGCAAAATTATATATTATATAAGCAAATACTCCTATTATAAAGGCAACTATCGTCCAACAAATTATTTTTATAACAAATCCTATCGGACTGTTGTATAACAGCGTTATCCAATCCTGCGATTTCCAAACACTAATGAAGAAATTGTTATCATGAATCAGATAAATCATAAAGGTTGAGCCGCCGATGAAATTTATAATTTTGCTGTTTGGAATATGAATGCGCCTGAAAATTTCAAAAATCGATATGGAAAGAATAATCGGCACAAGATTGTAATTGGAATATCCTATCACGCTTTGAATAAAAGTATCCTTTGAACCGTTAATTAAATAATATTGAATTCTTGCCTGCGTATTATTATAGCTTGACACAAAAACCAAAACATAAACCGCCGCTATTAACAGAAGGATAATTGGTGTGCGTACCTTTTTGAAAGGATTATATATTTGAATATAACCGCCTAAGGCATACAGAAAAATTCCCGTACACAAGGTTCTGAGTCCGTTAGTAAGGCCGTCTGTCAGGGTGCCCAACCAAGAAAGCTGCACAATCCCAAAAGTCACAAGCAAAAAAGTAATATATCCTTTTTTATCAAGATTCATCAAATATTTATTAAAGAATAATGCCGCAATCACCACTATTGCAAAATAATAACCCACGAACCACGATAAACCGTTAAAGTCATTTATGCAAATCATATTGACCGGATTTTGCCCATTCAAATGAAAATATATATTAGATGCAATCACTAATACAACCGTTGCAAAAGCAAGCTGTGACAACAATTTTTTCGCGGTCTTGCCAAGGTCAATATTTTTACCTTTGGTAATCAAAAAATAACCCGAAATAAGTATAAACAAAGAGTTTGCGGTTGTCCCAAACGGCATAACAGCATCCAATATAAATAGCTTTTTATAAAATGCCGGATGATTAAATAATCCGTTATTAAATTGTGCTGTCAAGTTCTCATCCGTAAGCTGTGCATATACCGCATGGCATACCATATGGTAAGGAATTATCATAAGCATTGCCACTATACGCAACAGCTCCATATTTGAACTTCTGATTTTTTTCGATTCCATTTTTCTTTCCACCTAAATACCCAAACGATTTTACATCTCAGGATGGCGCTTTTTGACCGCGGAAAATGCGTCATAGGCAATATCTGCCGCAAGTTTGATATCTTCATCGGTAAGCGCCGCATTTATAAAATGGTTGTGGTGGGAGGCTAAAAAGAGTCCGCGGGAGACGCACTCGGCAACCCACTCCTGATGGAGCATCAGACTATCATCATTTGCAATTCTCAAATAAAATAGCGCAGGCTCCCCGGAGACCACAAGGTCAAAGCCGTTTTCTTCAGCCGCCTTTTTAAAGGCATTTGTCAGCTTTTCGCCCTTTTCACGGAAGAGGGTAGGCGTATCAAGCCGTTTCATTTTATTAATACAGGCTATGCAGGCGGCAAAGGGCACGGCGCTCATCCAGTAAGAGCCGGTAAAGGAAAGGGATGATGCCGCCGCCTTTAAAAACTCCCTGCCGCAAGCGGCAGACATATTGTAGCCGTTAGCCAGCGCCTTGCAAAAACAGATTATATCGGCTTTAATGCCGTAATAATGGTCACTGCCTGCAAGGTCAAGACGGAATCCCGTCCTTACATCGTCAAAGATTAAAATTATACCGTGCTCATCGCAGAATTTTCTCACAGCCTGCCATTTTTCGGGCGTAGAGCAGACATTATCATAGAAATTGCCGTGGTCATAGGGTTGGGCAATTATAGCGGCGATATCTCCGTCAGTTTCTTCCCAAGCCTGTTCGAGGGCTTCCATATCAAACCACGGTACAATTATATTGTTTTCAACATCTTGGGGTGTAATTCCGGGGTAATCTGCCTTCATAGCCCACGGGTCGTTGCCGTGGTAGTAGCCCTTGAAAAATACTACCTTTTTCCTATGGGTAAAGGCACGGGAACAAAGCACCGCAAAGGTTGTAGCGTCTGTTCCGTTTTTCATAAAATACGCCCAGTCGGCGGTATCAACAGTATCCACCAGAAGCTCGGCGCACTCAACCATTTTATAAGAGGGCGCGGTGGTGCAGTTGCCGTTTTTGAGCTGTTCTAATGCGGCGGCATCAACATCGGGGTCATTATAACCGAGCACATTCGGTCCGTAAGCGCACATAAGATCTAAATACTTATTCCCGTCCATATCCCAGAAATATGTGCCCTCTGCCTTAGAGCTTATAAGCGGCCACTTTTCAAGGGGCAGAAAAAGTCCCTCCGACGGTCCTAAATGCCCGTAAATTCCCGACGGAATTACATCAAGTGCACGGTTGAACCATTCACGGCTTTTGTTATGTGAATATTCAGGATATTTACTCATTTTATGCTACTCCTTTAAGCAAGATAAAGCGAAACACGGTCGAGTATTCGGTTAATATTGTCTACCATAGAAAGCACTCCCGCAAGCCGTATGTTTCCCTTGCACATTTCGTTAATTGTGGAAACCGTACCGCCGAACAAGCCGTAAGCCAAATCAATATCGGCAAACTCCATTATGGCTCTTGGATTCTGAGCCTCGGCATAAATAGTTTCAAAGCGGTGATTTTTAATTCTAATTGTAACCTGCGCCTTGTCCTTAACTCCTAAACTTACATCGCCGTCCGGAGTATTCCCCGCCGAAATCATTGCAATAGAATCGGAGTTTGCAAGGCCTGAAATCGCTCCCGCCACGGTATACATTGTAAG
>CAZRMP010000088.1:0-4233 GCA_964601235.1 uncultured Ruminococcus sp. | reverse complement strand
GAATAATCTTTTTAGGATCGTTTTCCGCCGCACTTTCGGCAGGTACAGCGGCGTTTATTTTATTAAGGAAGTTTGTGGGCTTTGCCCCCCTAAAGCCGTAAATGCTCTGCTTGACATCGCCTACAGCGAAGAGCCTTTCGCCGCAGTTGGAAAGCACATAGAAAAGCATATCCTGCAAATCGTTTGTGTCCTGATATTCGTCCACCATAACCTCGTCATAGCGGGAAAGCAGTTCTTCCGCTCCCGCCCCCGGCAAAATCCCCTCGGGCGTTTTTTCACACAAAAGCCTAAGAGCTAAATGCTCAATGTTATGAAAGGTAAAGGTGTTGCGTTCAAGGTACTCTGCAAAGAGCCTTTTATCGAGTTCATTTAATATTTCGGAGAGCAGCAAAACCTTGCCGTAAATATCGGCATGTTGTTTTTTGATGCCGTCCGAACCGTCAAAAAAGAGCTTTTTAAGATTTTCGGCAAGCTTTAAAATATAATCCCGCGCCGCCTTTGCCGCCCTGCCCTTTTCGCCGTTTGCGCGGGGAATTGATGGTAGGTCAAAGCTGTTGAGCGCACCGAATATTTCGTCCCAGTCCCCGCCTTTTGCCGCTTCGTAAAGCCTTGCTTCTTCTTCGGCGGCGGCAGTAAAGCAAAAAGCATATGTATCGTACGCCTTTTCCTCCTCAAAAAGCGCGTCAAGTATCGCCGCATTAACCCTCTGCATTTCCTTTGCGGTATCAGAAGCCTTATTTACAGAATATTTATACCATTCATTTTCACTGTTAAAGCAGTCGGGATTATACGCCGAGGAAAGTGAGTCAAACCACTCGGTCGGGAAAGCCAACTGGCGGCTGTAATCATACATTTTAAGAATATAGTCGGAAAAATTACCATCATCATATTCTGCACCGACTAAGTCCATAAGCCCAAAAAATTCCTCTCCGCCCTTTTCGTAATATTCGTTAAGTAAGGCAGAAAGCACGCTTTCATTTACCGTTTTGAGGGAGCTTTGCTCGCTTATTTTAAAGTCGGGCGAAACCCCCGCCCGCTCAAAATTTTCCCTTACAAGGTCAATGCAAAAGGAGTCGATAGTGCAGATTTTAGCAGAGGACAAAAGCTTTCTCTGCTTTAAAAGCCCTATGTCGGAGGGGTTCAAACGGCATTCGGAATCAAGTCTCTTTTCAATTCTCGTCCGCATTTCAGCGGCGGCGGCGTTGGTAAAGGTCACGATTAAGAGCCTGTCGGCGCTTATTGGGTTTTCTCTGTCGCTTAAAAGCCTTACAACCCTTTCAACCAGCACCGCGGTCTTGCCCGACCCCGCAGCGGCGGAAACCAAAACATTACCCTTTGTCTCTATCGCCGATTTTTGTTCGGGCGTGGGATTAAATGCCATTACACTTCTCCTCCCTCATTTTATTCATTACCTCGTCGTTTTTGAAGTTTGGCACTCTCTCGCAGGGGGCGTTTTCCCTGCCGCAAACCGCCGCGTAATCGCAGTATTTGCAGGCGGGGGTTTCCCTGCCGTCAAGGGGGCTTACGGCTATATCCCCGCTTAAAATTCCGTCTCCCGTGCGCTTCATCAATCTCTCGATATAATCAAAAATCTCGCTGAAATCCTCCGCACTTATAAATGAAGTGCAGGTTTTGCTTAAGGTGCCGTTTTTTGTAACGGTGTACTTCGGCACAAACTCGCCCTGCATATCCCTGTCCATTGCCGCTACAATATTTTTCTCCGAACGAACAAGACCGTTCATCGCCATTCCGCTGTCGTTAAGGTCGCGTTTTGAGGGCATATACAAAATTCCTGCCGCTTTTTCATCATCTTTGCCGCCCGCTCTCACCACGGCGTAAAGGTAGATAAGCATTTGCAGATTAAGCCCGAAAAGAATATCAGGCAGTTTGAAGCTTTTTCCACCGGTTTTATAGTCGATTACTCTTATGTAGCCGTCATATTCGTCCACCCTGTCGATACTGCCGACTATGTTTATATCCCCGTTATCAAAAGGTATTTTAAGCTCGGGAATATCGCCGCCCCCTATTTTAAGCTCGCAGGCCACAGGCTCAAACCCGCTTTGGGCAAACTCGCGGGAAAGCTGACTTACTACCGCCTTAAGCGCGCGGGAAATGCGCGAAACCAAAAACTTAGACCGTTCGGTTTCGACAGCGCGGTAGCCCAAAATGCCGTCAAGGTATTCGTTTATATATTTATCCACAAGCGAATTAATCTCGTTTTCGGATAAATCTGCTACACCCTTTTTATAAGTGCCCACTATTCTTTCAAGCACATAGTGTACTATCGTTCCCCGCTGTAAAACATCAAACTCGGCGGGTTTTATCCTTTTAGCCGAAAGCCCGTATTTACAGAAAAAGGAAAATCTGCACTTATGGAAGGTATCAAAGCGGGAGGCCGACATTGTAATATTTTTACCGAACAGCTTTTCGGCGGTCTCTTTAGACAGCCTTTGCGGCGCGCCCGAAAGCTTTTCGCTTAAATATTCGATTTTATTTTCCTCGCCTGTTTCTTTAAGGGCGGCTTTAAGGGTTTCGCCGTCTGCAGTCAGTCTTCTGCGGCAATACTGCGAATAGACAGCTTTAGCAGTTTCGGGCAGATTTTCCTCCGTCAGGCTTTCCTGCGGCTCTTTGACCGTCTTACAGCCTAAATTCTCGGCAATTTCCGCTACAAAGGCGGAGGGCTCCGCCTCCTCGCCCGTCAGCGAATGAACCGCATAGGAAATATACAGCCTGTCAGACGGACAGCAAAGGTTGCAGTAAACAAGATAATTTTCGTCCACTACAGAGGAAATCTGATTATCGGGAATTTCAATACCAAGCTCAATAAGGCTTTTGCGCTCGGTCACGCCGAGTATTCCCGAATTAGTAAGCCCTTTCGGGAACACACCCTGATTAGCCCCTAAAATAAAGGCGACCTGCGGTCTTGAGGGGCGTATTCTGTCCGCCGCGCCGAAGGTGACCTCGTCAAGCATACGGGGAATCACTCCCACGCTGTCCAGTGAAACCGAAAGAGAAAGCGCCTCAAAAAACTCCTGCCTTTTAATTTCATATATCTGTCATAGCTTTGCTTTAAAACATCGCTTCTGAACTCCGCGCCCTCCGCTTTAAAGCGAACGGCAAGCTCAGCTAACTTTTCGGCAGCATTACAGCTTTCAAGTAATTCTACAACCGCGCGGGACATATCCGCGGCAGTACCCCTGCATTTTTCTTTAAAGGAAATAAGCGGAGCGGCGGCCTTTTGCCTTAACGCATTTATTCTTTCAAGCTCCGCCTTGTCAGCGCCTTTTCCCTCGTCCTCTAAAACAAAGCCGCGCGGGTCCATTGTCCACACGCTTTGCCAGAGTGAGCCGTCAATATTCCAAAGATAAACATAATTTTCAAGCGCAGAAATTTCCTCAACCGAAAGTGTGCCGAGTCCCGTTTTATTAAACCTTAAAATGCTCTCGCTTGTAGGTTTTAAGGCATATTCCAATGCGGCGTTTACCGCCGCGGCGGCGGGAAAGGCGGAAAGCGGTTCCCGCTTGTCCCCGAAAACAGGCACTCCGTTTAGCCTGCAGGCGGCGTAAACGCTTTCCTCGTATTTTTCGGCGTCCCTAGCTATTATTACAAAATCGCGGTATCGATAGCCCTTTTCGCGCACAAGCCGCCTTATGGTTCTTGCCGTAAACTCCGCCTCGTCTGCGGCTGTAGCGGCGGCGCAAATTGTAATATCCCCGCTTTGCTCGGGAGCATCAAAAGCTCCGCCCGCCAAAAGCCGTTCGAGCGCCGCCAAAGCGCTTGAATTACAGCGGCTTGTCCCAAGCACTAACGGCTTGTCCTCCGCCACCGAAAAGCGCGCGGCGGATTTTCTTATCTTCTCCGCGGCGGCTCTTATATTCATAAACACATTATAGTCGCTGTAAAGTAGGGGGTCATTTGTAAGGCTTACGACCACATCATCAGCCTGTGATAAAATTCGGTCAATTATCTTAAACTGCTGACCCGTAAAGCCCTTAAAGGAATCTAAAATCACGGTTTTATTTTCAAAAAATCGGCAGCTTTCAAGCTGTCTAAATAGCTTTGTTAGACTGTCCGCAGGGTCGATAAACTTCTCCCCCGTAAGCGCGTCATAGGTCTCGTATATCACCGCAATATCGTGAAGCTTAAGGGCGAGCGATGGGCTTTTTGTCTCCTCGGCCGCCTTTTTAAGGTCTTGCGCTGTGACAGTGTTGATTTTAAACTCGCCTACGGTAT
>CAZRMP010000087.1:0-4311 GCA_964601235.1 uncultured Ruminococcus sp. | reverse complement strand
AAAAAAGCGATTTTTTGCTCTAAAAAGTACTTGACACAGCATATATACTGTGCTATAATCTCACCTGTAAAGTTTTTTTCTTTACAGAAAAGGTGTATGTATGCCTAAGAATTTGTATATTTCCGCCCTGCTTGATGTTTACGGTGCGGTATTAAACGAAAAGCAAAGGGAGCTTTGCGAATATTATTATAATGAAGATTTGTCCCTTGCCGAGATTGCCGAGAATGTGGGCATCACCCGTCAGGGCGTGCGTGATTTGATAAAGCGTGCCGAGCAAACCCTTGTATCCCTTGAGGAAAGCTGTCGCTACTGCGAGCGCTTTTTAAGGCTAAAGGAGTTAAGCGTGAAAGCCCGCGAAGGGGATAAAGGTGCGGCTGAAAAGATTTTTGATATTATTGATGAATTGTGAGGGTTGGCGCTATGGCGTTTGAAAATTTATCCGATAAGCTGTCGGGCGTGTTTAAGCGTCTGCGCTCCAAGGGAAAATTAAGCGAGGCGGATGTTATAACCGCTATGCGGGAGGTAAGGCTCGCACTTCTTGAGGCGGATGTTAACTACAAGGTTGCAAAGGACTTTACAAATTCCGTTACCGAAAAGTGCATCGGCGAAAATGTAATGGAAAGCCTTACCGCGGCACAGACGGTTATTAAAATCGTAAAAGAGGAGCTTACCGCCCTTATGGGCAGTGAGCAGGCGCGGCTTAAAATTTCAAATAAATTACCCACCGTTGTTATGATGTGCGGTCTTCAGGGTTCGGGTAAAACCACCCACTCTGCAAAGCTTGCAAAGTTTTTAAAGGGTAAGGGACACAGACCCTTGCTTGTCGCCTGCGATATATACCGACCCGCCGCTATTGAACAGTTGAAGGTTGTGGGTAAAGCGGTGGATACCCCCGTTTTTGAGCTGGGCACCGAAAAGCCCGAAATAACGGCTAAAAAGGCGGTTGCCCACGCACGGGATTACGGCTATGATTTTGTAATTTTAGATACTGCGGGTCGCTTGCACATAGATACCGAGCTTATGGATGAGTTAAAGCGTGTGACCGAGGCTGTTGAAGTGACCGACATACTGCTTGTTATCGACTCCATGGTGGGTCAGGACGCGGTAAATATCGCTAAAGCCTTTAACGAAATTCTCGAAATCGACGGCGTTATTTTAACCAAGCTTGACGGCGATACAAGGGGCGGCGCGGCGCTCTCGGTAAGGGCGGTTCGGCGAAAAGCTTGAGGATTTAGATGAGTTCCACCCCGACCGTATGGCGTCGAGAATCCTCGGGATGGGCGATGTATTATCTCTTATAGAGCGTGTTGAGTCCGAAGTGGATCAGAAAAAGGCGGAGGAAGCCGCCAAAAAGCTTCAGGAAAATAAATTTGATATGAACGACCTGCTGGACCAGTTCCAGCAGATAAAAAAGATGGGCCCCCTTAAAAATGTCCTATCAATGCTTCCGGGTATGGATAAGCAGCTGCGGGATGTGGATATTGACGACCGCCAGATGCTAAGGATTGAGGCAATCATAACCTCAATGACCAAAAAGGAGCGTGCGAAGCCGGATATAATAAACGCTTCCAGAAGAAAACGCATTGCGGCGGGGGCGGGCGTTAAGGTAGAGGATGTAAACAAGCTTCTCCGCCAGTACGAGCAGATGAAAAAGATGTTCAAGCAGATGAACTCAAAGGGCGGCAAACGCAACCTTATGCGCGGTATGCGTATGCCGGGCGGCCCTAAAGGCTTAGGTTTTTAAAGAGTAACTCTTTTAAAAATATATATTCTTATATGGAGGTGTATTATTGTGGCAGTTAAAATCAGACTACGCCGTATGGGCGCTAAAAGAGCTCCTTTTTACCGTGTTGTTGTAGCTGATTCAAGGTATCCGCGTGACGGTCGCTTCATCGAGGAAATCGGCACCTACGATCCTACTAAGGATCCCGCAGCCGTTAACATTGACGCTGAGAAGGCTAAAAAGTGGATTTCCAACGGAGCTCAGCCTACCGATACCGTTAAGGCTTTACTTAAGAAAAACGGTGTGCTTTAATAATCTTAGCGAGGTAAAAAAATGAAAGAGCTTCTTACAGCCATCGTCTCGGGACTTGTTGAAGAGCCTGAGAAGGTAACCGTTACTGTTGACGAGCCTAATGAGGAGGGCGTTGTTTACTATCATATCCATGTTGCGGAGGATGATATGGGACGCGTCATCGGCAAGCAGGGCAGGATTGCTAAAGCTATCCGCGTTGTAATGCGCGCCGCCGCCAACAGAAACAACGAAAAAATATCGGTCGAAATTGACTGATAAACGACCGGACGGTCAGTCCGGTCTGAATTTGAGCCTATACCCCCTTTTGGGGGTATTTATATATAATGAATTTTCGGAGGAACTATGATAAAGAGGTATCTTGAAACCGGAAAAATTGTCGGAACGCACGGAATAAGGGGAATGGTGCGGGTTCAGCCCTGGTCGGACTCGGGCGAATTTCTTACCAATTTTAAGCGTTTTTTTATGTCGCCTGACGGTGAAAACGAGCTTAAAGTCTTAAAAATTCAGCCCCACGGCGGCGTTGTACTTGCCGCCTTTAAGGGCATAGATACTGTAGAACAGGCAGAGTCACTGCGAGGCAAAATACTTTATATCAGCCGTGACGACATTACGCTTCCCGACGGCAGATATTTTATCGATGACCTTATCGGGTGTAGCGTCTTCGACGCGGACAGCGGCGAAAAATACGGCGAAATCAGCGATGTCTCCGGGACGGGTGCTAATGATGTCTGGCACATAAAATCGGGTGAAAAGGAGTATCTTCTGCCCGCGATAGACGAGGTTATAGCCACGGTCGACCCCGAAAACGAAAGGCTTGAAATCCGCCCAATGAAAGGAATTTTCGATGATGAGGATTGACATTATGACCCTCTTTCCCGAAATGTGCGAGACGGTTATGAGCGAAAGCATAATCGGCAGGGCGCGAAAGGCTGGTAAGGTCGAGATTGTTGTGACGAATATCCGCGATTTCGCAGGCAACAAGCACAACAAGGTTGACGATATGCCCTACGGGGGCGGAATGGGAATGATAATGGCGGCAGACCCGATTTATAACTGCTACAAAAGCCTTTATAATGAGGGCGAGCCCAAGCCGCACCTTGTTTATATGTCCCCAAAGGGCAAAACCTTTAACCAGCAAAGGGCGGTGGAGCTGTCCCGACTTGACCGCTTAGTACTGCTTTGCGGGCATTATGAGGGTATTGACGAGCGTGTTATTGAGGAAATTGTCGATGAGGAAATTTCAATAGGCGATTTTGTCCTTACCGGCGGCGAGCTGCCCGCCCTTACCGTGGCGGACGCGGTATGCCGAATGTTACCGGGTGTGCTGTCGGATGACATTTGCTTTGAGGAAGAAAGCCATTTTTCGGGCTTCCTTGAATATCCGCAATACACAAGACCTGCCGTTTGGCACGAAAGCCAAGTCCCCGAGGTATTGCTTTCGGGCAATCACGCAAAAATTGCCGAATGGCGTAGGATACAATCGGTTTTAATAACCGCCGAGCGCCGCCCTGACCTTTTTGACCCCGAATGTCTTACTAAGGCGGACATAAAAATGTTTCAAAATAACGGAATACCACTTCCCGACGGGCTAAAAAAGTCTTAAATGTTTGTTCACGATTTATTAACATATTAAAACTGCACAAATACGGCTTTCCAAAAGTAGAAATTGTTGGATAAATATTAGAACTTATTCACAAAAACTTGACGGGAGCATTAAATGTGGTATAATAACTATAGTTCAAGCATTTAATCGATATTAATCTTAAGGAGATTTTTATAATGTGTGTTAAAGACGTAGTTATTCAAAATCAGGTAGGTCTTCACGCTCGCCCCGCAACTTTCTTTATTCAGAAAGCAAACGAGTACAAATCGTCTATTTGGGTAGAGAAGGACGAAAGAAAGGTTAACGCTAAGAGCTTATTAGGAGTTCTCTCTCTCGGCATTGTTGGCGGCACAACCATCAAAATTATCGTGGACGGCTCTGACGAAAAGGAAGCACTTGACGGTCTGGTAGCTTTAGTAGAATCCGGCTTCGCTGAGTAATATCTTTTCAAAACAAGCCGATATTAAAAAAATCTTTAATATCGGCTTGTTTTTTATTGACTTTTTAAAAAAATCTGCTATAATAATAAAAGTCCCAATTTAATATCCGGGTGTGGCGCAGCTGGTAGCGCGCTTGACTGGGGGTCAAGAGGCCGCAGGTTCAAGTCCTGTCACTCGGACCATATCGAGTGTTCATAACCAACCTGAGAGTTGGATGTGGACACTCGATTTCT
>CAZRMP010000086.1:1728-4474 GCA_964601235.1 uncultured Ruminococcus sp. | reverse complement strand
AAATAATTGGATAAATCTTCTAACATCTAATGTCTAATATCTAAAACTCCTTGCATATTTCCGTTTTTATATTGTTAAAAAATTAATTTATCACATTTTGTGATAAAATACAACTTTTTGTTTTTTATGTTGTATAATTACCTTGAGGTGATTAATATTATGATACTTGAAGATTTATTTTACGGAAATATTTGTCCTAACGAGAGGGATATAAAAAGAGACAGAGACTATCGCGAGCTTACCTCGTTGATCAAAGAAAACGAAAATAAGCTTTTTGAAAAATTCGGGCAAAAGGAAAAATTGCTGTATGAAAGCATCTTAGAAAGTATTTATAACCAGGAAGGCTTTTTTGAAAAAGAGCAATTCATTTACGGTTTTCGGCTCGGAGCGCAAATAATGCTTGAAATACTAACCTAATCCGCCTATTAACATTTAAAATCAGGAAATTTAATTGGGGATTGTAGGGGAGGGCCTCTGTGCCCTCCCGTTAATTTGCAAAAAAATTCGGGAGGGCACAGAGACCCTCCCCTACATTAGAAAAAATAATTGGATAAATCTTCTAACATCTAATGTCTAATATCTAAAACTCCTTGCACTCCGCTCCCGATTTTTCCGCAGAAGAACAAATCGCACGGTGGCAGGTAAACATTATTATCTGCCCGTCCTTAGAATATTCTTTAAGGTATTTAAGAGCTGTTTCCGCCCTTGTTTCATCATATTGGGTCAGCGCGTCATCAAGCAATATAGGCAAGCTATCCACATTTTCAAATATTAATGCAGACAACGCAAGCCTAAGGCTTAAATACGCTTGGTCGTAAGTTCCCGCGCTTAAAAAGGCGGATTCCTTGCCGCCGAAAACTCCCGATTTTTCCACACTTATATCAAAGGACTTGGAAATCTGCATACTCTCGTATTTTCCGCCCGTAAGCCCTTTAAATATTTCCCCTGCCTTTTGCTCTAAGGCAGAGCCGTAACCTCGGCGAAGCTCGGCAAAGCTGTCCTTTAGCACCTCTAAAGCAATATCCGCCGCCTTGACAAAGCGGGCTTGCCCAGCGGTTTTTTTCTTTAATTCGCGGGTTTCCCTTTTTAGCTCGTCTGGATTTTCCGCCGATTCAAGTCGGGAGAGCGCCTTAGCCTCACCTGCGGCAAGCCTTTCCTTCTTTTGCGTAATCAAATCCAGTATACCGTCATACTCCCGCTTTAAGGCTTCAAAATCAGTATTGTCAGGCTCGTAATCGGGCAAAGCGGCAAGCTTTTCCCGCGCCTCGTCATAAGAGACATTACCTAAATCGCGGACAAGATAATTAAGCCGTTGCTTAATTTCCTTTTGATTTGCGGCGTCCTTACTAAGCGCGTCAAGCCCGCTTTTTATCTGCTCTATACTTGTCGCTTTTTTGTACCGCCCGAAAAGCTCAAAAAGTGCTTCACGCTGTGTATCTAAATCGGCTTTGAGTGCGGTCTCCTGCTCCTCGCACTCGCGTAAAAGCGCTCTTTGCCTTTCGGTTACAGATATTCCGGCATTTACCGCCGTGTTTATTGCTTCAAGCCTTGCAGACAGCAGGGTTATTTTTTGGAATACCTCTTCCCGCTCCCGTTTCAGGTCTTCGTTTTCTGCTTTAAGTTTATTTAAATTGGAATAGAATTTCTCTATTTTTTCTTTGTCAAGAGGGCGCAGAACAAAGCCTAATATAATAAAAGCAACGCCTACCGCAGATAATATTCCAAAGGTCATACTGTTAAACACCGCAATCAATATTGCGGATATTACCAAAAGCGCCGCGCCGACAGCAATAAGGGGTGTTTTTACACCCTTTCGGCTTTTTAATACTTCATTTTCCTTGGCGGAAAGCTTATTTATTTCTTCTTCCTTTTTAAAGATTTCAGATTTTATATGCTCGCTTTTTTCTTCAAGCCCTTGCTTTTCTTTTGAAACCTCTTGCTGTGCTGATTCGCTCTCAGGATTTATCGCCGAACCTAAGGTTTCGCGAAGTCTATCCGCCTCGGCGATTTTATCCTTAAGACTTTTCTCGGCATTTTCGGTCATATTAAGCCCTAATTCCACCATTTTTACATATGCTTCATCGGCGAAGCCGCCGCCCTCAAGATTTAAGCTTTCATTAAGCTTATCAAGCTCCTCTTTGGTTTTAAGCATTTCGCGGAGCTTTTCCGCGTTTTTCACATCCTGCTCGCTGTCGATTTTTGTCTTTAGTTCGGCGGCTCTTTTTATATCGTCTTCCATATTCGACTTAAATTTTTCTGCCCCGACAAGAAAATCGTCATAATCAGCCCGTATTTTTTCGGATTCCTCAGTCCTTTTGGTAAGCTCCTCAATGCGCTTAATATTCTTATCATACAATCCCGCCTTGCCGCTTTTGGACATAAGGACGTTTTTTGCCTTTTCAAGTCTCGCGCTTACGGTGTTAAAGGAGACCGACTCGTCCCCCGTTGTAACGATATTGGAAAGCTTGGAGTTAATCTCCCCCTCCGCCGCCGCGTCCTTTTCGGGAAGGCCGGTCTGCCCTATAAATACGCTCCGCTCAAATGCCGCAGAGGTAAGCCCCAACAGCTTCACACCAATATCGGGTGCTACTGCCTCTCTTGTGCCTAAATCAAGGTTGCAAAGGGCGACCTTATCGGTAGAATCGGAGCTTCTGAACTCCCTTTCAAGGCGGTAGTTTTTGCCGTTTAGCTCAAAATCAATAATTCCCGCCATAAGTTACAGAGAAATATCTGCACGCACGAAAAG
>CAZRMP010000086.1:0-1718 GCA_964601235.1 uncultured Ruminococcus sp. | reverse complement strand
TACTGCCCGCCATAGCCGAGCCGTCCCACGGCATATACTTTTTACGCGGATTTTTTGAGATTTGCGCCGAGCCGCGTCCGCTGCCGTAGAACATCATTTTAATAAAGCTCATAACTGTGGTTTTACCCATCTCGTTGCCGCCGTAAATAACATTCAAGCCGTCAGAAAAATCGATAACCTTATTTTTAAGTCCGCCGAAAGCGGCGATATTAATACTTTTAATCTTCATTATACGCCACCTCCGCACTAAACGCTCTAAGCCCTAATTTAAGCGCATTTTTTAGGTCTGCATGCTCCTCCTCGGGAGCATTTTTTATCTTTTCAAGCATATTTTTAACAAAAAGGCCTTTTAGCGAAATTTCATTTGCAAGCTTTTCGGTATCAATTAAAAGCTCTGTTCTGTCCTTAATTTTGGCAAAATAAACCTTTTCGGAAACCCTGCTTAAAATTTCGGTCAGGTTTAAATTAAAATTCTCACCGATACTGCCCGAAAGCTCGATTTTATAAAGATTTTCGCCGTACTGTGCACCGTATTTTTCCTTAAGTAAATTTACAACTGCCGTGCTTATTTCATTTGACGAATTAATACCCGTTACATCAATGTTTTCGCATATATGACGGCGTTTTGACATAGGTACAAAGCTTAAATCGCAAACCCCTTTGCCTATCTCCCCAATATACACACCCTTTTCATCGGTTTCGTCAAATCCCTGCCCCTCGGGACAACCGCAATAAGCGTAATATGTATTGCCTATTTTCTGCGGTTCGGTGCGCTTATGAATATGACCGAGAGCTACATAATCCATACCGCTCTGCCTAATAAAGCCCGAGGTTACCGAATTATAATTGGAATTAAGGTCGCTTCTAAGCTCCCCGTGAAGTACCATTAGATTAACATATCCGTCTTCCGGGGGTGTCATAGAAAAGCTTTCCTCACCCTTTAAATAAACATCATCAAAGGACCTGCCGTACACCCTTGTTTGCAAATCGTCAAAGGTTATACAATCGTCCTTTGCAGACAAAACAAAAAGATTTCGGGGCAGCTCTCGGTTTTTAAAGGGTGAATCGGCTGAAAGCGGGTCGTGATTTCCCGCCGAAAAGATCACCTTTATTTCGGGAACAGAGGCGATTTTTTCAAAGGCGGCATTTAAAAGCTCGTCTTCAACCGCGTTCGAATCAAAAATATCCCCTGCGGCGGCAATAATCTGAACGCCGTTATAGGCGGCTGTATCAATTATCCTCTCAAAGGTTAAAAGGGTCTCATACCTTCTCTGAGCCGCGGTATCCCCCAAATAGCTTAATGCCGCGCCTATATGTATATCCGCGCAATGCAGAATTTTCACAGTATTCATCATAACACTTCCTTATTTTTAAATTTTATCATTTTTTTGCGCTTTATTCAAGCCTATTGTTTGACTTTATCTGTTTAATGTGGTAAAATTCTAAAGTAAGCAAAATTTATTTAACGAGGTTTAAAAATGGAAAAAAACTACTCCTTAGACCGACTTTTTGACGCGATACTAACCCTTAAGACCAAGGCTGAGTGCGCGGAGTTTTTCGCCGACGCCTGCACCCCAAAGGAGCTTCAGGCAATAGCACAGCGCTTTACTGTAGCAGAAATGCTTTACAACAAGCGGGTTTACAGCGACATTATTGAGGAAACGGGCGCCAGCACCGCTACAATAAGCCGGGTCAGCCGTTCAATAAACAGCGGATAC
>CAZRMP010000085.1:1072-4492 GCA_964601235.1 uncultured Ruminococcus sp. | reverse complement strand
AGTAATTCCGCAACAGCTGATCGGCTCGGCTGATGAAATCGATTCTGAGAACAGTATGTAAATCGCTAAGTTTTTTGAGGCTCTCGAATATATTGCAAAGCAAGAAAATCTCGAAAAAGGATACCGCGTTGTCAACAACTGCGGCGAGGACGGGGGACAGACCGTTCACCATATCCATTTTCATCTGCTGGCGCGCCGCAACCTTGCGTGGCCTCCCGGCTGATAAAGAGTATTTTATTAAAAGAGGTTGTTGAAAATGGCAGAATATTACACAATGAAAATTGCGGGGCTTGAAAGAAAGCTTGAAAAATTCCCTGTCAACGATAAACTGGATATTGCCGCGTTTATTATCTTCGGCGATGTTGAGCTTACCGTTGCGGGCTGTGAGGAACTGCTTAAAAAGCTCCCCGAATTTGATGTTATCCTTACCCCCGAGGCGAAAAGCATACCCATAGCCTACGAAATGGCAAGGCAGACGGGCAAGCCCTATGTAATCGCCCGCAAGGGAGTAAAGGTTTATATGCGCAACCCCCTTGAAGTTAATGTTACTTCGATTACCACGAAGCAACAACAGCATCTCTTCCTGGGTGA
This sequence comes from uncultured Ruminococcus sp., assembly GCA_964601235.1. Classification (GTDB taxonomy): domain Bacteria; phylum Bacillota; class Clostridia; order Oscillospirales; family Acutalibacteraceae; genus UBA737. The sequence goes on along the minus strand of CAZRMP010000085.1, from coordinate 3,901 downwards.
AACAGAGGTTAATATGCTAAAAGGTAAGCGGGTGCTTATTATCGATGATGTTATAAGCACCGGCGAGTCCCTTGCCGCCGTTCGCGAGCTTGTGAAGGAAGCGGGAGGCAAGGAAGCCGCCGCCTGCGCTTTTTTAGCAGAGGGCGACGCCGCCGATAGGGAGGATATCATCTTCCTTGAAAAGCTGCCGTTGTTCTTTAAATGATTAAAAAAATTAAGGGACTGTCATTTTCGACAGCCCCTTAATTTTTATTCGGTTTTTACTATAAACGAAAAATCGATATATCCGTTGCCAAAGTAGGTAAACACATCGCTCAATGCGGAGGAGTGGGCGATAGTGGTGTTTTGAAAAGCGATGGGAATAATGTTGCTTGATTTAAGGAGACCCGTTTGAATTTCGGCTTTGCTTTGTCCGCTTGTATCTATACCGAAATTTGAAAGGTATTCGTTTATATCCGCACTGTCGGCACGGACGGGAAATACTGCCATATCAAGGGTTTGCTCTTTAAGCTCTTTGATAAGCTTTTCGGCACTGTCTACCGCCTCAATATTAACAAATGCACCGAGATTGTTTTGCCAATGCCCCACAATATCGGTAATAACAGGTTTTATTACTCCGTTATCGTAATAGTAAAGCTTGACACCCGATGGGAATTTCTTATCGGCAAGCTTGGATACTTCCTTAGCAAAAAGCGATTTTGCGGTTTCGGCATTGTAAATCGTCATTCCCGAAGACCCCGCGTCCGAATTTATGACAGAGGGAAAAATCGAGTCTGCAGGAGTATATCCGGTTTTAAGGTCTGCACCGTAAATCTCGCTGCCGACAAGCATAGAAAGGGATTTTCGCATATCTTCTGAGAATTTCGGGCTTATTGTTAAAAACCAACAAATATTTTCATAATCTATTGTTTTAAGACTGTTTTGGAGCGCTGTATCCGAAAGCGAGGAGTCGATAAACGCAATATCCACATTGTTGCCGATAAGCCGCTCTATTGCGGTCTCGTCCTTATCCTTAGTGATGTAAACCGCCGAGTTTTTAGCAGGGAAGGTACCATTGTAAAGGCTGTTCGAGTAAAGCCGTATTCCGAAGGTTTCCTTGTTCCACTTTGTAAGCTTATAACTTCCGCTTGAGATGGTGTGTTCAGCCGAAAGACCGTATTTCCCTGCAGATTCATTAAAAAAGCTTTCGTTGCAGGGCATTGCGACCGAGGTTGTGAGGGCTTCTTCAAAGTTCTCGTCCTCGTATGCGAGCTTTATTATAAGCGTTGTGGCGTTTGGGGCAGATACGCCGAGGGTTTCCCCGCTTTTTTTACCCTCATATATTTCCTTTGCATTCTCAATCGGGAAAAGACGGGAGACAAAGGGCGCTTTTGTTTCAGGTAATACCGCACGGCGAAATGCAAAAACAAAGTCATCGGCGGTAAGGGGTTCTTCGTTGCTCCAAAGAATATCCTCTCTTAACTTAAATGTATATGTCAAATTGTTGTGCTCAAAGCTTTTGGCAACACCGCATACTATAGCCCCGCTTTCATTTTTTCGCAAAAGACCTTCAAAAATGTTGCTGACTATAACAAGCTCCGAATCGGTCGAGGCGGTCTGGGGGTCGAGGGTGTAGGGTTTTTCGGGGATTTCAAAATATATTATCGCGTCCTGATAGCTGTTTCCGCATGCGGCAAGAGAAAACACCGTAAAGACGGTGAGCATCAGAGCGAGTGCTTTAAAAATGCGTTTCATTGTTATACCTCGCAAGATGAAATTACACATATTATACTATACTTTGCTCTTGTTTGCAATCCTTTACAAGGTAAAAATCGCTGCTTGAGCAAAAAAGAGAAAAATTCTTGAATTTCTGTTAAAAAAATGTCGAAAAGGTCTTTTCAAAGCGAGAATTATATGATATACTACATATGTATATGTAGATTTTGAAATGCTGTGAATTATACCCATTCAAAATGCTATACAATTAATCGAAGGAGGATTCGGTTCATGCAAAAAAAGATCAGCAACCTTCCCTTTAAGGGAACAGCCGAACAGGAACAGAAGCTGAAGGAAGTTATAGCCGCTAACAAGCACGATAAGAGCTTGTTAATGTCTGTTATGCAGCAGGCACAGGACATTTACGGTTATCTTCCGATGGAGGTACAGGAAATGATTGCCGAGGGTATGGATGTGCCGCTTGAAAAGGTTTACGGCGTATCTACCTTCTACGCGCAGTTCTCGCTTTCACCTAAGGGAGAGTACAATATTTCCGTATGCTTAGGTACCGCTTGCTATGTTAAGGGCTCGGGCGATATTTTCAATAAGCTCAGCGAAAAGTTGGGTATCGGTGCGGATGAATGTACGCCTGACGGCAAATATTCTCTCACCGCCTGCCGTTGCATAGGTGCTTGCGGCTTGGCTCCCGTACTTACTGTTAATGAAGAAGTTTACGGAAGACTTACCGTAGACGATGTTGACGGCATACTTGAAAAGTACGGCAAATAATTAGGTAGTTCATTTTAATCTGTCCGAAAGGATACATCTGTATGAAAATCAGTACCATTAAGGATTTACTTGAAGCTAAGGTTATCTGCTGTGAGGAGGGGCTGAGTCATCATGTCTACTCCGCTTGCGGCAGTGATATGATGAGTGATGTTTTAGCATATGTCAAGGATCAGGCTGTGCTGTTAACGGGTCTTGTCAATTCGCAGGTCATAAGAACTGCGGAAATGATGGATATGAACTGTGTTGTTTTTGTTCGCTCTAAGGTACCTACTGCCGAAATGACAGAGCTTGCAAAGGAAAGCGGCATAGTTATTCTCACAACCGACAAAAGAATGTACGAGGCGT
>CAZRMP010000085.1:0-1062 GCA_964601235.1 uncultured Ruminococcus sp. | reverse complement strand
AAAGTCCATTTTGATGTGGATGGCAACGATTTCACTTCGGCAGGAAAGGCGTCTGTTCAGGTCAAAAAGAATTTAAGGCAGTTGGGGCTTTCCCCCGAAACCATACGACGCGTTTCAATCGCGATGTATGAGGGTGAGATAAATATGGTTATTCACGCGGGAGGCGGCAAAGCCGATGTAACCGTTACAGAAGACTATATTGAAATACTGCTTAGCGATAACGGCCCCGGTATTAAGGACATAGATCAGGCGATGCAGGAGGGCTTTTCCACCGCGTCGGATAATATCCGTTCTTTAGGCTTCGGCGCAGGAATGGGACTTCCCAATATGAAACGGTATACAGATTATATGGATATTAAATCCACAGTCGGTGTAGGGACCGACATAACCATGAGAGTTAATATTTAAAAAATATTATTTCGGCAGGTTTTAATAATGAATATATACGAACATTCGGTTCATCTTGATGTCGAAAAATGCAGCGGCTGTACCACCTGCTTAAAGCACTGCCCGACCGAGGCCATAAGGATAAAGGACGGGCACGCACAGATTAATCAGGAACGGTGCATAGACTGCGGCGAGTGCATACGGGTCTGTCCGCATAATGCCAAAAAGGCGATAAGCGGAAAGCTTTCGGATATGGATCGCTTTAAATGGAAGATTGCGCTTCCCGCACCTACCCTTTACGGTCAGTTTGATAATCTTGATGATGTGGATTATGTGCTGGACGGGCTTTTAAAAATCGGCTTCGACGATGTGTATGAGGTTTCTGCCGCGGCAGAGCTGGTAAGTGCCTACACAAGGCTTTATCTTAAAACCGAGGGTGTTAAAAAGCCTGCGATAAGCTCGGCTTGCCCTGTGGTGATAAGGCTTATAGCTCTTCGCTTTCCGTCGCTTACGGATAATATAATCCATATGCTGCCCCCAATGGAGGTTGCGGCGGCTTTGGCCCGCGAAAGGGCAGAAAAGGAACATCATGAGCTTAAGCCCGATGAGATAGGCGTTTGTTTTATCTCGCCCTGTCCCGCTAAATCAAGCTATGTTAAGAACGGCTTTGCGGGA
>CAZRMP010000084.1:0-4527 GCA_964601235.1 uncultured Ruminococcus sp. | reverse complement strand
TTGAAAAGGTAATTGAAATAGAGATTTTTATTTAAAATGTATAAAATTTTATTTATAAGTTGAAATTATCTGTGCAATAATAAAATAATTAACAATTGAGGTAATTTTTTCAACTTTTTAACATAAGTTTACATAAAAAAGTGGATAACTCGGTGGAAAAGTCTATTAACTACCCTTTTTAAGGGGAAAAACTTATCCACCGAGCTACCCGTTTCAGTGTTTATGTTAATCAATCCTTGTAACTTCTGCCGTTTAAAAAAGCAACCGTTCTTTCCACCGCGTCACGGCTGTCGCCCCAGTCGGCATTTTCGCGGCTTCTGTAATCATACATAGTGCAGTACTTTGATAAATCGGCATACAGCTTTTTTGAATTCAGCCGTAATACGGTTTAAATTTTCGGAAAATTCCCCGCAGTGCGAGTGCATATTCTTTTTTGATGCTCCGCTTAAAAGCCGCTCATAATGCGGCAGACAGAAGGCCGACTGATTATTAAACATAAAGCGGAAATCCTGCTCGTTTTCGTAACAGCGGTAAACCGTGTCGATAAGCCGCGACATTCCCCATTCGATTTTTGAGCAAATAAAACAGGAGTCACTCACCCTTTTAGCACCCTGCTCCTTTTTAGAGTCGGTATTAAAAAGCTTTTTCCTAAAAATGCCCTCGTTGATTTCGTTAATATGGGTTTGGAGCATTAAGGCTAACTGTAGTCTTCCCCGCCGCGACATCATTTTATCATAGTGATACTCGCAGAAGCCTACCTTGTTGGTCTCTATCCGCACATCAGGCTCCATCATAGCGTCACCCAAAATGTAATCAATCATTCTTTCCTCTATCGTATCCCTCATACGGCAAATCGGACAGCCGTCATTAACTTCAAAAACCTCGCTTACGGGTATAGTGCAAATATCGTCTCTCATAATTTGGCTCCTTTCAACTTATCTGCGATAACAGGCGGGCGTAACTCCGCGCTTTTTCTTAAATATGTTACAAAAATAGTGTTCATCGGTAAATTTCAGCATATCCGAAATTTCTTTTACCGAAAGTCCTGTATTTTTTAAAAGATTTTCCGCCGTCTTGATTTTTTGCTCAAGAATATAGGAATAGACAGTTTTGCCGTACTCCGATTTGAAAATTCTTCCGAGCTGAGATACAGAAAATCCGGCGTTTCGTGCGACCGAAGCGGCGGTGAGCTTTTCATATATATTACTGTCAATAAAGCCTTTAATTTCCTCTGCGGCACTTTGGGTATTATCCTTGGCATTTGCCGCAAAATTTTGGACTATACGGTGAAAAATGATTGCGCCGAATTGATTAATACTATTAATATCCGTGTTTTCGGCACAGTAGTCGAAAAATTCATCAAAAAGCCCGCCGATAGAGGTATTATGAAAACAAACCGTATTTTCAATTCCGTAAGCAGAAAGCAGTTTTTTGCAAAGCGCACCCGACACATTAAACCATTTCTTTGTCCAGGGGTTGTTCCTATTTGAATAATAGCTCTGCTCCATGCCTGCGGGAAGAATATACGCGTCACCTTTTTTAATATGATATTCATTGCCGCCGCATATTACCGTTCCCTCGCCGTCCGAAACATATTCCGCCACATAGATATCCGAACATTCACGGTATATTTTATAATTCGGATCGGGATAGGTTATGCCCGCAAGGCTGACCGTGAATGGGGCGCCCGCAGTCCCGTTTCGAGCAGAAAGAAAAAATATTTTTTCCATATGCTTAAAATCCTCACATTTATGCTTAAAAAATATATTTAATTATTCTCATAGCAATGATATTATACAATAAAAATTATTAAAATGCAATAAAAGGAGTAAACAGTATGGAAAAAACATTAATTCCCCGCCCCGAGCATCCCGAGCCGATAAAAAGAAGGGAAAGCTGGCAAAATCTTAACGGAGAGTGGCTTTTTCACATAGACCAAATAGGTCCTGCCGAAAAGGTAATGATTGAACCCTTCGCTACAGCTCCTTATACTCAAAAAATAATTGTCCCTTTCTGCCCGCAGAGTAAGCTTTCGGGAATTAAAAACAAGGATTTTATGCGTAAAGTTTGGTACAAGCGCAGTATAACCCTCACCGAAGAACAGCTTAAAGGAAGAATTCTTTTACACTTCGGAGCAGTAGATTATGAGGCAACAGTTTACATAAACGGTGAAAAAGTCGGTAATCACTTCGGCGGTTACAGCTCCTTCGAATTTGACATTACCGACTATGTAAAGGTTGGCGAAAATGATCTTACCCTTAGCGCAAGTGATGTTATGGAAAATATACCGAGAGGCAAGCAGTGTCCCGATTCTTATAACCCTTACGGCTGTCTTTACACCCGTACCACAGGAATTTGGCAGACAGTTTGGCTTGAGTTTGTTCCTAATGCATATATTAAAACAGCTAAGTATTATCCCGATATTAAAGAAGCCGCCTTTGATATCGAATTAACCCTTTCCAAAGCGGGTAAAGTGACGGTAGATGCCGCTTATGAGGGAAAGCCCGTAGGAAGTGTTACGAGAGAAGCGGACGGAAACTATTTACGCCTTCGTCTGCCCTTAAGCGAAAAGCATTTATGGGAAGTAGGTCACGGAAGACTTTATGACCTTAAATTAACCCTTGAAACCGAAAAAGAAAAAGATGTAGTATTCAGTTATGCAGGTTTAAGAGAGGTTACGCTCGACGGCTTTAAGTTTAAATTAAACGGAAAAAGCGTTTTCCAGCGCACCGTGCTTGACCAAGGCTATTATCCCGACGGCATTTATACTGCACCTAATGATGCTGCTTTAAAGAAAGATATTGAAATGTCTATGGAAATTGGCTTTAACGGTGCCCGTCTGCACGAAAAAATATTTGAGCCGCGTTTCCTCTATTATTGCGATAAGGCGGGCTACCTTGTGTGGGGCGAGCATGCCAACTGGGGGCTTATTATGGAAACGGCCCAAGGCTTTTTAAACTTCCTGCCCGAATGGAGCGAGGCGGTGGAGCGTGACTTCAATCACCCCGCGATAATCGGCTGGTGCCCGTTAAACGAAACCTGGAACGAGACAGGAAAAACCGCCCAGCGTACAATATCGGCTATTTATAAAGAAACCAAGCGACTTGACCCCACACGCCCTGTTATAGATACTTCCGGTTTCTGCCATGTGATGACCGATATTTACGACCAGCATGACTATCAGCAAAATACCGAAAAATTCCGTGAAAGCTATATCAACTATAACGGCAAGCAGGACAGCTTCAAATTTGATGATTCCCAAAGGCAAATATATATTCCCGATTTACCTTTTTATGTTAGCGAATTTGGGGGATTGAAATGGGTTCCCGAAAGCAAAAAGACTGAGGTTCCCGAAAACGCATGGGGATGCGCTACGCCTGAAACCGATGATGATTTCTTCACACGCTATGAGAAATTTGTTTCCGCTCTGCTTGAGGCGCCCAACATTATGGGCTTCTGCTATACCCAGCTTTACGATGTTGAGCAGGAGGTAAACGGACTTTATACCTACAGCCGTGAAAAGAAATTTGACGATTACTCCCGCATAATAGCCGCCAATACCAAAAAGGCTGCTATTGAAGACTGAAAATATTGAAAGCATACGCCGTACAAACTAATGTGCGGCGTATTTTTAATATTGAAAATTTTTAATTTTAATGTATAATATTATTCGGTGATGAATATGTTTTCTGCAAAATTCGACAATAATAATGTATACATAACAAATTACGGTGGCTTTGACCTGCCACATACTCTCGACTGCGGTCAGGCGTTTCGCTGGGAAGAAACAGATAAGGGCGTTTGGCACGGGGTTGCGTTTGATAGATACCTTGAACTCGAAAAGCTTAACGATGGCACGGTTGTGCTTTATAACACATCTAAGGAGGATTTCGAGGGGGTTTGGCGGCATTATTTCGACCTTGACAGGGACTATGACGGGATTATAACCGCCATAAGCGAGGACGAGACGCTAAAGCGTGCGTCTGAATACGCCCACGGAATACGCGTCTTAAATCAAGAGCCTTGGGAGACCCTATGCTCCTTTATAATTTCCCAGAACAACAATATAAAGAGAATTAAGGGCATAATATCTCGGCTTTGCGAGAATTTCGGCGAGAATAAGGGCGGGTTTTACACCTTCCCCACCGCCGAAAAAATCGCGGGTCTTAGCTTAGAGGATTTGAGCGTTTTAAGGAGCGGCTTCCGCGCAAAATACATACTTGACGCGGCAAACAAGGTAGCCTCGGGCGAGGTTGAGCTTGAAAAGCTAAAAGCCGCGCCCACAGATGGGGCGCGGGACGAGCTTATGAAGATAACAGGCGTAGGGCCAAAGGTTGCCGACTGTGCTCTGCTTTTCGGGCTTGAACACGCCGATGCGTTTCCTAAGGATGTGTGGATTAAGCGGGCTATGCAGGTGCTTTTTGACGGCGAGCTGCCCGAATGTGCCAAGCCCTATGCGGGAATAGCCCAGCAGTATATTTTCCTTTACGCCCGCGAAACAAAGCTTGCGATAGATTAATAGTACTC
>CAZRMP010000083.1:0-4569 GCA_964601235.1 uncultured Ruminococcus sp. | reverse complement strand
GAAATACCGGCCTTATCAGCCATCGATGCTACTAATTCTGTTTTGTTCATCATAAGAACCTCCAAAAATTATTTTTTAACGAATAACTACGTTAGAAAATTTAAATGTACTGAACCAAAGCTCGTACTATATATTTTTACCATACTTTTTAAAAAAAATCAATATATTTTCGTACATTTTTAAATTTTTCTGTAAAAAAACATAAAAATAAGGTTATAAAAGTTTAAAATCAGCGTATAATTCTATGTTTTTTACAAAAATTCTTGATTCGCTCTGCCTTTGGAAGGGAGTTAAAATCGTTTTCATCAAAGGAATTAAGCACAATGAGGAAGAAAGCATAGACAACCGCCGCGGACAGAATTGCCAAAACCGTAACAAAAAACGAGTTGCCCATACAAAATACTATCCTCGCGACAAGCCCGCAGGCAAGAGCCGAAACAAGCGGTTTTAAAAACACGGCTTTAACATTAACCGAAACTCCTTTGCTCCTTAGCAAAGTAATCATATGCAAAACAAATATCACAGCGTAGCAGGCAAGCGTGCCGAAAGCCGCACCCCTGACATTAACCTCGGGAACAGATACTGAAATCAGTCCAACCGCAAGCTTTACAGCCGCACCGACTGCAATATTAATAAGCGCAGCATTTTGTTTGCCGATAGCCTGCAGAATTCCCGTCAACGGAATGGCAACACCTGCAAAGACAGCGGCGATACCGAAGATTTTAAGCAACGGCGTGCCTATTTCCACCGAGGCGGCGCTGTCATACAAAAGCCCCATTATTCCTGCCGGCACGGCAAATAATCCAACACCCGCAGGGAAAGAAATCAAGGCGGTAAGCTTTAATGCAGAGTTCAAATTACTGTTTAAGCTTTTGTGCTTTTTTTCAGCACTCAGTCCCGCGATTACAGGTACGGCGCTTACGCCGATAACAGTTGTAAGGGTAGGTACTAAATTGAAAATCGTGTATGCCTTTCCCCTTATTCCGTAAAGCAAGGCGGCAAGCTCGCCGTTTGTAATAGGCGCCCACGCGGTCTTGTTGTAGTCGGCTATCGAAAAGGCGTACATTTCCCTTATCACACCAAAGCCGCTTTCGGTAAGTGTTCCTAATTGGCGCCTTACGGTAAGCGCATCAATGATAAGTGTGATATTCCCCGCAAGGGATGCAAGCGCCACGGGAAGTGCAATTAAAATAAGGGCTTTAGCGGCAGTTTTACCGCTGATTTCTACAGCGCTGGCCGATAGCTGTTGCGGTGAAATTCCGTCCCCTTTAAATTTATGGTAAAGCTTAAGATATAGGGTTGATACCGCCGTACCTACCGTAATTCCGATAATTGCCGCCGCCGCGCCGAAAGCAACATTGCCGGTTGTTCTAACGGTTAAAAATCCCAAGCCAAAGCCTAAGCACAGCTTACAGAGTGCCTCTAAAAGCTCGGAAACCGCTGTGGGGAGCATATTGTTAAGTCCTTGATAATACCCGCGGTAAGAGGACATAAGACAGCAAAAAATAACCGACGGGGTCATTGCCAAAAGGGAGTAAATTCCCGCTCCCGTAGAATCGGTAAGCCTTGAGAAGGGATATATAAGAGCGCCAAGGCACAAAAAGCAAATAAGCCCCACCGCAAGATATACCATGCGGCTCACCTTAATAGTCTGCCTTACATCATTAAATCTACCCTGAGCCAAATATTCCGAAACCGTTTTTGAAACGGCGACGGGAAGACCTGCCATAGCAAGCGCATAAAAGGGTGTGAACAAATCGTAAGCAGATGAGAAATAGCCAAAGCCCAAATCGCCCAGACAATACTTACTTGAAAGGGGGATTTTAAAAAGCGCGCCGATAAGCTTTACAACAACCGCCGAGCATAAAAGCAAAAATGCCCCCCGCTGAAATCCTTTATCTTCTTTTCCGTTTTTCATATCACAGCTCATTTGCCGCCTTTTGGGCGCACTTAAGTATAAAATCGGATAAAACCGTCTCCTGCGCGGTATTCATTTCGCGATAGCTCTCAAGCGCCGATTCTCCCGCATCGTCGGAGATTCTGCGAACAGCGGCAAAGGGTACGCCTGCATACCCGCAGACATAGGCTATAGCCGCCGTCTCCATATCACAGCACATAGCGCCGAACTCTTCCTTTAAAAAGCTACGCAGTTTTTCATCACATACAAAGCGGTCGCCTGTCACGGCAAGCCCCTCTTTCATATCGGGCAAAAGTGACTTTATTATACCGTTCAAGCGCTTGTCCGAATTATAGATATAGGTTTCCTGATCCGGTTTTTCGCAGGGCTTATAGCCGATTGTTGTAAGGTCGAAATCGTGCTCTAAAAATTCGGTGCAAAGGCAAAGCTCGCCCCGCCTTATGCCGCTTATACCGCCCGAAAGCCCGTAATTAAGTATAATTTCACAGCCGATATCCACCATATGCGCGGCGGCAGCCGCCGCGTTCACCTTACCTATTCCGCAAAGTATGGCGCAAATCTCTGTCCCGCCGATTTTAAACTCCAGCATCTTTCTTTTAAGAAAGGCTTTTTCGGTGTAATCGCCTTTTTTTACTTTTTCTTCAAGCGGTGCAAATTCGTCCTTATCGGCGACGATTATGCCGATTTTTTTTATATTTTCCATATATTCTCTCCGTTATCTTTGCAAAAATAAAGGGCGGAGAACCGCCCGTTATTCCTCTGTTTTATCTTCCTCGCTGTCGTAAAAAAGCTTTTCGCCGCAGGCATTGCAATAATTTGAGTTCTTCTCGATTGCCGCGCCGCACTTAGGGCATATGCGCTTATTCTTTACGCTGTTAATCTCAGCTTTAAGCCCGTCAATCTTATCGCTTTTTTCCTTTATAGAAAGCACAAGCTCGCTGATGTTTTGGTCGTCAATCTCGCCGTCTTTGATTTTATTGTAGTAAATCTCGCCCAAAACCGCGAAATCCTTTGCTCTTTTGCTTTCAAGAGAGGCTATGTCAAACTTCTGCTTTTGGGTGTTTACAACCTCGCCGGTTTTTTTAGAAGCAACATCAATCGCTTCCTTAGCCTTGCTTACCATATCGTCAAAAAAATCCATAATTAAAACCTCCTTTTTTTATATTTTATCACAAATTTGTGAACTTTTCAAGTGTAACTCGAACCTGTCACACTAACTACAGCTGATATTTACCGTTGCCTAAAAACTCCGTGATAAGAGAATCGGGGGGCAGGAGTGAAATATCAATCGGAACAAAGCGTTCAAGCGCTTTTGCGGTTTTCAAAAAATAGCCCTTAAAGGGTGTTTCATCCTTTACCTCGGCCGTCAATTTTAAAAGCTCATTTCGGTAAAGGCAGGGCTCGTATATATGAAGGGTTTTAATCTGCACATCTGCTGTATCCTTAAAGCAATAAAGGTACTTTTCCTCACCCTCTACAACCCCCTGCCAAAGTGACAAAGTCTCGTTCACGGGAGTTCCCCTGAATGTGCGGTCGCGCAGAACCCGCCTTGCAAGTCTTATTTGTTTACTTGACAAAAGCTTGCTTCCGTCATCATTTTCAATGCCGCGGTTCACGCTGATATACGCCTTAAAAATATTCTTTCTCGGAACTAAATCGGCTATAAGCGGATTAAGGGCATGAAGTCCCTCGACCACGGCTATTCCTCTTGCCGAAACATCGATTTCTCTGGCTTCTGTTATCCTTGTTTTAGTGGAAAATTTAAATTTAGGAAGCACGGTTTTCCCGGTTTTTATAATCTCATTAAAGCATTTATTTAAGAGCGGAATATCCAGCGCATTTACCGATTCAATATCCTTAGTACCGTCCTCTAATATCGGCAGCTTATCAACAGGCAGATAAAAATCGTCAAGGGAAACAATCTCCGTCTTCTCGCCTAAAGCGTTAAGCTTTTCACATAAAATATGCGCCGTTGTGGTTTTCCCCGATGCAGAGGGCCCTGCCAATGCTACAATTTTAATATCATTATTATCGGAAATCAGTGCGGCAACCTCGGCAAGCTCCCTTTCGTAATGACGCTCTGCGCGGTCTACCAGCTCCTTTGGGTTATTAAGGGCTAAATCATTTATTGTTTGCAGGGTATTTTTCATAAAACCTTAAAATCCCGTCCTTTCTTAACGCTAATTCATCAAAGCGGCTGATATATTCATACGGATATTTATAGTTAAATATTCTTTCAATATAAGGCCCATTCGGCTCTCTAAGCTTAGTAACCGCCGACGCACCGCAGGCTAAAACCGTGTGGGTTTCGTCCATTGTGTAAACATTATAAAGGCACTCCTTGCCCCTTTTAGCATAACCCACATTTTCAAGATTACCTACAGTCTTGCTCTGCCTATACATATAATATGGAAAAATTTTCTTTCCCGTGAGGGTTTCACGGGCAAAATTCACCATTTTAGCCGCCTCAGCCCCCATTTGCGCCTCGGGAAACAGCCCGTTTACATTAAGGGTAGATGAGCGCTTCATAGAAAGCGAATGAACCGTCACACTTTCAGGGTCTAATGCCAAAACCCGTCTAACGGTTTCTTTAAAGCTTTCAAATGTATCACCGTGAAGTCCCGCTATTAAATCGGTATTAATATTGTCAA
>CAZRMP010000082.1:0-4597 GCA_964601235.1 uncultured Ruminococcus sp. | reverse complement strand
CTCCATGGGTGTGAGCGGCAGGCGGAGATAATTCTCGCAAAAGCCCATTGCCGACATTGCCGCCTTAACGGGAATCGGATTGACCTCGCTGAACAGCGCATGAATAAGCGGCAGATATTTAAGCTGCATTGCCGCCGCTCCCTTAACATCGCCCGCCTTAAACTTAGCGCACATTTCGGCAGACTCTTTGGGTAAAAGGTTTGAAAGCACCGAGATACAGCCCTTGCCGCCAAGGGACATAATCGGCACGGTCTGGTCGTCGTTGCCGGAATAAATATTAATGTTATCGCCGCAAAGCGCCGCGATTTCTGCAACGGCGGAGATATTGCCGCTCGCCTCTTTAATGCCCGAAATGTTGGGATGCTCAGAAAGCGCTTTTACTGTAGCAGGCTGAATGTTAACCCCCGTACGGGAAGGAACATTGTAAAGAATTACGGGAGCGGTCGCCTTATCGGCGATTTCCGAAAACATTTTGATAAGACCGTTTTGGGTAGCTTTATTATAATAAGGGGTTACCACCAAAACGCCATCTACCCCTGCCTTGCAGGAAAAATCAGTAAGGTCAAGGGCATATGCGGTGTCATTAGAGCCTGTACCCGCGATAATCGGCACGCGATGATTTGCGCGCTTTACAGCATATGCTATAGCGGCACGGTGTTCCTCGTCTGTAAGGGTCGAGGACTCGCCCGTTGTACCGCAGATAACAAGAGCGTTTACGCCCTCTTCAATCTGCCAATCGATAAGTCTGCCGAAGGCATCATAATCAATACCGTCAGGTGTAATGGGTGTGATGAGGGCAGTTGCAATTCCCTCGAAAACAGGAGCTTTCATTCTTACTCAATCCTTTTTAAAAAATTATTTATATAGATAAGCTTTTATTTTGATTTTCCTTAAACCGATGTTTTTCGGCATACATTGCCTTGTCTGCTTTTACGATAAGCTCTTCCGCAGAGGATATATTCTCACAGATACCGCTTGCAACGCCGATGCTGAAACTTAATCGGTAGGGTCGGTGATCCGCTGTTTTTAAAATTTCACCTATACTCTTTTTAAGCTCTTCAATATCCCCGTCTTCAAAATCAATACCTGCTATCAGAAATTCGTCACCGCCGTATCGGCAGCAAAACAGCTTTTTAGCGAACAAATCGCACGCCGCTCCGATAACGGTTGCCGCGTCTATAAGCGCACAGTCGCCTACAAGATGCCCGAATCCATCGTTAATATATTTGAAATTATTTATGTCTATCATCAAAAAGAAAAGTCGTGATTCCGTACCCCTGTTTAAATATCTTTCAATATATTCGCTCAACCCGTTGCGGTTGTTAAGCCCCGTAAGCGGGTCGGTGTTGTTCCGGCGGCTGATATTTGAAAACGCAACCAGTAAAACAGAAAGGGTAATACCCACCTGACTTGCGGTTACTCCGTAGAAAAGCATCTGGACAACAGAGGCAATAAGCGGCGGTATTATAAAATAAAGGTAAGGGATAATCTGATGTCTCTTATACTGATTTTTTGTTTTAACCACAGCGCGGATTGTTTTTACCGTTGCCGATGCAAAATAAAAATAAGTGATAAACCAGTGAAGATATATGCCTGTGCCTCGAACATAGAGATTATTTTCATCTATCCTGAAAAGAAACTCGGTATACGGGTTAAGCAGGGCGATAAGCGAAAAGGCGATAAGCGGCACGGACCACAAAAAGATTTTTTTCCTGTTAAAGGATTGCTTTTCAAGCTTTACGGCGATATATATAAGCCAGCAATAAGCCGCCAGGGTCATCGCCCAGAAATAAATCAGGTTGCTTATCTCTATAACCGCACGTACTCCGTAAAAGAACTTTCCACGGCAGACACCCGCCGCAAGGTCGGAAAAACACATAAGCACCGTAGACAAATTAAGGGCAGAAAAATATTTATCGGAGGTTGAAACAATATTATTATGTAATCGGCCTCTTATAATGAACAGAACAACAATACATACTAAATTCACCTCAATATAATATACAGCCATTTTTCTTCTCCCCGTCCCATAAAAAAATAGCCGATTGCTCGACTACCAAAACCAGAAGGCGCATAAAAATACGCGCTGTTATTCTGCTTTCGATAGCTCTCCGCCTAAGCGACAGTAAAACGGATATTATTCCGTTCTACCAGACTGACCGTCCGCCGACCGCCGTCTTCGGCGACCGCTCCTTTCGCTTTCGACCTCACTCCGCCGAGTTTAACATTCAAAAGCTACTGATAGCAAATCGCGCCTCTATCCTATGTATTAGACTTTAACACCAATTCGCATTTTTGTCAAGTGTTTTAATGCAAAAAATGCCGTTTATCCCATTATTTATTTATATAAGTGATATTCCTTATTAAAAAAGATTGACATTTTGGGCTTTTTTGCTTAAAATAGAATAGACGGATAATGTGCCATAAATAAAAAAGAAAGGAAAATCCGTTTACAGCAAATTTAATTCAAGCGCCGGGACCGTACATATGGCATAGCGGTTGACGAGGATGGGGAGCATCGAAATATTCGGCGGATGTCCCACGGCAGGCATGTCGTAAACGCGCGTTTAAAACCCGAAAGTGATTTCGGAACAAAGACGCGTCGCTATGTCAAACAAAAATATTTTTGGTATGTACGGTAGGGTAAGACGGATTTTTTATTCCGCCTTTTTTGGCGTTGAGATCTTTATAACCGCACCTTCCGTCATACTGCGGAAAGGTGTATTTTTTATGTGCGGAATAGTTGGATTTACCGGAAAAACACAGGCGGCAGGCTTCTTGCTTGACGGGCTTGAAAGACTCGAATACAGAGGTTATGACTCTGCAGGAATAGCCGTGCTTGACGGCGGAGATTTAAAAATCGAAAAGACCACCGAACGAATTAAAAACCTTAAGGATAAAACGGGTGACGGCAAAAATGTCAGCGGCAATATCGGTATTGGCCACACCCGTTGGGCAACACACGGCGTCCCCTCCTTTGCAAACGCTCACCCCCACACAAGTGCCGACAAGAAATTTGCCGTAGTACACAACGGCATTATCGAAAACTATATTCAGTTGCGTGAAGAATTAAAGGCGGACGGCGTCAACTTTGTAAGCGAAACCGATACCGAGGTTGTCCCCCAGCTTTTGCAGAAGTATTACGAGGGCGATTTCTTTGCGGCGGTTGCCAAAACAATCGCTCGGCTGGAGGGTTCTTATGCCCTCGGCATTCTCTGCGCCGACTGCCCGGACACACTTATCGCGGTAAGAAAGTTCAGCCCCCTTATTATCGGCCTGTCCGACAAGGCTAATTTTATCGCCTCCGATGTCACCGCAATAGTCTCCCACACAAGGGATATTATGTATATTGAGGACGGCGAGATTGCAGTACTCAACCCCGACGGCGTTAAACTTTACGATTCGGCTAAAAACGAAATTAACCGCGAGCCGTCGGTTATCGACTGGGATATTTCCGCCGCGGAAAAGGGCGGCTACGACCACTTTATGATGAAGGAAATAATGGAGCAGCCGAATGCAGTCAAGCAGACGGTCGACAGCCGAATTAAGGGCCGCGAAATAGTATTCGAAGGTCTGAAACTAAACGAAGCAAAGCTTAAAACAATCGAACGTATTGAAATTATCGCCTGCGGCTCGGCTTACCACGCGGGAATGGTTGGTAAATATGTATTTGAGGAACTGTTGAGAATACCTACAAATGTTGACCTTGCCAGCGAATACCGTTACCGTAATCCGATTACAAATGAGAAGACCCTAACAATTATTATAAGCCAGTCAGGCGAGACTGCAGATACTTTGGCGGCGCTCAAAGAGGCGAAGAGACTCGGTTCCCACACCCTGTCAATAGTAAATGTTGTGGGTAGCTCTATTGCTAATGCCTCGGACGATGTTATCTACACCTGGGCAGGTCCTGAAATCGCGGTTGCGACCACAAAGGGCTACACAACCCAGCTTTCGGTGCTCTATATGATAGCTGTCTGGGCGGCAAGACTTCTTAAATCTGCCGATTCCGATAGGGTTGAAAAAATTTTCGACGACCTTTTAAGACTGCCCGAGCTTATTGAAAAGGTACTGACCCAAGAGCCCAAAATAAAAGAGCTTGCAAGCCGCCTGGGCGACCCGAAATCACTTTTCTTTATAGGCAGAAACATAGATTACGCAGTATCCCTTGAAGCGTCCCTTAAATTAAAGGAAATTTCCTATATTCATTCCGAGGCATACGCCGCAGGCGAGCTTAAGCACGGAACAATTTCTCTTATCGAGGAGGGCAGGACGGTTATCGCCCTTGCATGCTATGAAGATCTGTTCGACAAGCTTTTAAGCAATGTAAAAGAGGTTAAGGCGCGCGGCGCGTATGTTATCGCCTGCGCCACCGAGGGACACACCGAAATCGCCAAAGAATCAGAGGAGGTCATCTATATTCCCAAGGTCGACCCCCTGCTTTTAGCCTCTCTTGAGGTAATTCCCTTCCAGATTTACTCCTATTATGTCGCACTTTACAAAGGCTGTGACATTGATAAGCCGAGAAATCTCGCAAAATCTGTTACAGTTGAATAATTTTTTAAAAAACCGCCTTTTTTGGATAGACAAAAGAGGC
>CAZRMP010000081.1:0-4623 GCA_964601235.1 uncultured Ruminococcus sp. | reverse complement strand
CGCGCTTGACTGGGGGTCAAGAGGCCGTGAGTTCAAGTCTCGCCACTCGGACCAAAAAATAAAGCACTTCTTCGGAAGTGCTTTATTTTTATCCAATCCGAAGGATTGGTATGTAATCGCCGTAAGGCGTATGTAATCACGCATAGCGTGTATGGTATCACCGTAGGTGTATTTTCCTTCGGATTGATCACATTCCACCTGCGGTGGATTACATCCAACACGAAGAGTTGATTACATGCAAGGCTTCGCCTTGATTTATCTTCGCTTTTATGCTATACTAAACTCAAGGCGGTGATTTTATGGAAATTAAAGCAAGATGCAAATATGATTTTGAATCAGTGAGAGCATTAGCACATTTAACGATGTTCAAAAGAGCAAACCCCAAAAAACGATTGACGTTTTGGACAGGTGCTTTTGCTCTTCTTTTTGGAATTATAGTTTTAGAAATAATTCTTTTTGGCGTGGATACGATACTACTTGTTTTGCTGGGTTTGGAAATAATCTGGTTGTTGGTATTGTATTTTTGGTATTTCTTTATACCTAAAATACAATATAAATCGTTATCCAAAATGAAAGATGTTGAAAACGAGTATATATTTTGCAATGACGAACTTAAAGCGTTTACAAAAAGTGTAGAATATAATGGTGAGGTTGCAATAGAATATTCTTTTTTTGTAAAAGTTTATGAAACAACAAGGTATTTATTTTTGTATCAGACGAATAGTCAAGTTTTTATTGTTGATAAAAACACTATAGAAGGAGGAACAGCAGAAGACATTAGAAGCAAACTGACAACTTATGTAAAAGATAAATATATTATTTGCAAATTTTAAGGAAAATCAGGTTTTCGTCCAGTTCTTTTTCGGACATGAGAGCCATCTAATCCACAGTTTTAGGAAAATTTGCTTATAAACTGTGGATTTTTTATGTTCTGTATGTTTGGTACATACAAATCCGTTCTGTGTAGGTTAGCATCGAACACCCTAACACTTAAAAATTCCGCACTTAGTTTCCTCGTTTCCGAGAAAAGTCAAGTGAAGAATTATGTTATGATTGAATTTTTTATCCGCCAATCAATAAAAGTGAGTAAAATGCTATTTTTTTACTTGACAATGGGGCAAAGTATTGATATAATAATAAAGCTGTCTATTTGATTCATTAGCTCAGTTGGCAGAGCACTTGACTTTTAATCAAGGTGTCCGGGGTTCGAATCCCCGATGGATCACCAGCAAAGCATCGGCTTTTGTCGGTGCTTTTTTATTTCACATCAAATTGGGGATTCGAACCCTGAGAGGGTGAGTGGCGTTAAGAAAACAGTCCGGTGGACTGTTTTTAGTCACGAAGTCCGTAGCGGTCATACCGCAAGGACGAAATACGCCTACAGCGGATTTATCCCCGATGGATCACCAAACAAAAATCCTATCGAAAGATGGGATTTTTTGTTTTGTATTATTAATTGAGGTTGTTTTCCTTACGGAAAACTTGAATTTATTATAAATTAAAATCGAAATCTAATAAATAAGTCGGATACCTAAATTGTCCCATTTTTATGCGGTTTTTGAGCATTTTTGCAAAAATCCGAATGAGAAGTAAACAGTAGATGCCACCCCCGTTTGCACAGGATTTGAACGAGGCCACCTCCATAAAAATAACTTTGGAGTAAAAATATGCTTCCTTCATTTCTGTTATAATCTTGTATTTGGTTTGTTTGTTCATAAAAAAGGTTCTTGTTTTTAATTATTCAATATGTTACAATCCAGACGGTGATGTAAAATGAAAATTCTTAATTTTGGCTCGTGCAATATTGATTATGTGTATTCTCTTGATCACATTGTAAGAGCTGGCGAAACGGAAACAACACACAAGCTTGAAATCTTTCCCGGAGGGAAGGGACTAAATCAATCTATAGCAGTTGCAAAATCCGGAGCAAAGATATACCATGCGGGATGCGTCGGATGTGACGGCAATCTGTTGACAGATATTTTATCTGAAAACGGCATTGATATTTCCTACCTCAAAACAACTCACGAAAAGAGCGGTCACGCTGTTATCCAGGTCAGTAGCAAAGGAGAAAATTCTATTTTTCTTTATCCGGGGGCTAATGAAATGGTATCTGAAGATTATATCGATTCTGTACTTGAAAATTTCGAAAGCGGCGATATTATTCTTTTGCAAAATGAGATAAGCAATGTTGACTATATTGTAGAAAAAGCATATCAAAAAAATATGTGCATTATACTTAATCCGTCGCCTTTTGATGAAAGGCTTGACAAAATCGACTTCAATAAGCTTACATATATTATATTGAATGAGATAGAGGTTATGGAAATTTCCGGCTGCAGTGTTCCCGAGGAAGGGCTGATGTATATCAGAAACAGATACCCAAACCTTAAAGTAATGCTTACCTTGGGCAGCAAGGGGTGTATTTATACAGATAACAAGTATGAGCTGTATCAGCCCGCCTTTGAAGTCAAAGTTGTGGATACCACTGCAGCCGGAGATACTTTTACGGGGTATTTTGTTGCGGAGATATCGAGAGGTACGCAATATCGGAAAATACTGAACATAGCATCTGCTGCATCTGCTATTGCAGTTTCGAGAAAAGGGGCGGCACCGTCCATTCCTGATAAATGTGAGGTACTGTCTTCGCTTGAAAGTCTTAAAGAAAATAAATCAAACAGAAAATCAGATTTTATACGCAAACAAATAAAAATTTATATTGAGCAGAATATAAAAACAGCAAACCTTGAGGAATTATCAAAAATACTTGGGTATTCTGCTGTTTATACGGGAAGCTTGGTAAAAAAACTGACAGGCAAATCCTTTTCTAAGGAAGTTCAGGAGAAGAGGTGCAGTATTGCTGCCCGAAAGCTTTTGGAAACTGATTTATCAATAGAGGAAATTATAGCAGATGTCGGTTACGAAAACGAAAGCTTTTTCAGGAAAATATTTAAAGAAAAATATGGTATAAATCCGCTGAAATATAGAAAGAAAAGGAGTTAGATAATATGACAAACGAGCAGAGAATAAAGAATTTATCGATTCCGGAAGGCAGAGTCGATGTGGTTTTAGATACAGATGCATATAATGAAATTGACGACCAATATGCAATTGCGTATTTGCTTAAGTCAAAAGAGAAGTTAAATACAAAAGCTATATATGCTGCACCTTTTTTTAACAGAAAATCTGAAAGTCCCAAAGACGGTATGGAAAAAAGCTATAATGAAATTCTTAAACTTATTTCGCTCCTAAGGGAAAAAGTCTGTGTTTTTAAGGGTTCTGAAAGGTATCTTGATAATGAAAATACACCTGTCATTTCTTCTGCAGCACAGGACTTAGCAGAAAGAGTTAAAAATTATTCTCCCCAAAATCCGCTTTATGTTGTCGCAATTGGAGCTATAACGAATGTTGCTTCTGCCATACTTTTGAATCCTGAGTTTGCAGAAAATGCTGTTGTAATATGGTTGGGAGGACACGCACTTCACTACCATGACACAAGGGAATTTAATATGTATCAGGATGTTGCCGCAGCACGAGTTGTGATGCAAAGTGGTGTTCCTTTTGTACAGCTTCCGTGTATGGGCGTTGTAAGCTCGTTTACTGTTTCCAAGCCTGAACTTGAGTTTTGGCTGCAAGGTAAAAATGACCTTACTGACTACCTTGAAAAAAATACCATAAAAGAAGCAGAGGGTTATGCAAAAGGAACTGCATGGACTCGTGTGATTTGGGATGTTACGGCAGTCGCATGGCTTTTAAATGATTCGGAAAGGTTTATGGAATCACGAATTATTCCTACGCCCATTCCTACATACGATAATTTTTATGCAACAGATTATAATGGGTATCCCATGAGATATGTTTATATAAAACGCGATAATTTGATGACAGATTTATTTAGAAAATTAACGGAATAGATATTGTATGTATATTAAGCTGTTAAAGGAGAAAAATCAACATCACAAATAAATAACAGTCATCTATTTCGTCCACGAGAGCCAGCAAAGCACCGACTTAAAGTCAGTGCTTTTTTGTGAAAAGTCTATTTTATTGCCTGTCAAACCGTTTATACAGTAAATCTACGGCTTTACAGGCAAAAATGCCGATAAATACGCCGAGAATAATACCCGCTAAAACATCGGTGGGATAGTGGACATAAAGGTAAAGCCTTGAAAAGGCAATAATTACCGCAAGAATAAGTGCGGGAACGCCGAGCCGCCTGTCTCGTATCATCAGCACGGTCGCCGCCTCAAAGGAGGCGAGGGTGTGTCCTGACGGAAAAGAATAGTCCGAAAGGCGGGCAATCAGAATTTCAATACCCTCGTTTAAATCATAAGGCCGTATCCGCCCTACAAGATTTTTTAAAAGCAGATTCCCTATAATAAGTCCGCAAAGAAGCGCGAGCGCAACCGAAAAGCCCGTTTTGCGTGTTTTTTTGAATATTAAAAGCAGCAGCGCCGCTATAATCCAGATAATACCGCCGTTTGCAAGACTTGTTATCACGGGCATTACCTCGTCAAGAAAGGGGCAGGCGAGATGCTCTCTTATAAAATCAAGTATTCTAAGCTCAAATTCGTTCAAGTTGTTCAGCTCCTTTAAATTGACTATAACATTTTTTCTTGTGCT
>CAZRMP010000080.1:3282-4652 GCA_964601235.1 uncultured Ruminococcus sp. | reverse complement strand
ACAAACGCACTAAAAGGTTGACATTAAGGGGTTATTTTTGATAAAATAATATGAAAAACTATATCGATTTTTGGAAGTGAACATAATGGTAAGAAGTATGACCGGTTTCGGCAGAGCCAAGTACTCCGAAGGCGGGCTTAACATAACGGTCGAGTTTAAGTCGGTCAACCATAGGTATTTTGAATTCACCTCGCGACTGCCTAAGGGATATATGTTCCTTGATGAAAAGCTTAAGAGCTTTTGTCAGCAGAAAATCTCCCGCGGAAAGGTAGAGGCGGCGGTCATAATTGAGGATAACAGCGAAAATGCGGCGGTAGTTGAGGTAAATGCGGCATATGCGGATGCGTATATTGCGGCAATAAGCGATATGTCGCGGCGGTATCATATAAAGAATGATGTGAAAATGTCCTCTCTCGTATCTAATCCTGAGCTTTTTACGGTAAAAAAGCAGTCTCTTCCCGAAGAAACGGTCACGGCGGCGGTGCTTAAAGCTGCTGAAGAGGCGATGGAAAGCTTTATTTCAATGCGCGAGGCCGAGGGCGAGCGCCTTAAAAAGGATGTGAAGACACGCACCGATTATATTTTGGAAAAGGTGGTCTTTGTGGAGGAGCGTTCTCCCGAAACCGTAAAGGCATACCGCGAGAAATTGGAGCAGAAAATTAAAGAGCTTATAGGTGACACTCAGGTTGACGAACAGCGGCTTTTAACCGAGACTGCGATATTTGCCGATAAGGTGGCTGTGGCGGAGGAAACCGTAAGGCTAAGGAGCCATATTAAGCAGTTCTGCAGTCTGCTTGACTCTAACGAGCCCATAGGCAGAAAGCTTGATTTTATCGTTCAGGAAATGAACAGAGAAGCGAATACAATAGGCTCAAAGGCACAGGATATCGAAATCGCCCACACGGTGGTTGATATAAAATCGGAAATAGAGAAAATAAGAGAGCAGATACAGAATATCGAGTAAAGGATGCAGTAAATAATGAAGCTTGTTAATATCGGATTCGGAAATATGGTGTCGGCTTCCCGTATGGTTGCGATAGTAAGTCCCGAATCCGCGCCGATAAAGCGCATAATTCAGGACGCGAAGGAACGGGGAACCCTGATTGACGCCACCCACGGCAGGCGCACAAGAGCGGTTATTATAACCGACAGCGACCACATTATTTTGACCTATCTCCAGTCGGAAACGGTTGCAAACCGAATGATCGAGGACGAGGAGGCCATTGACGAAGAGGAGGTAGAAGATGAATAAGGGCGGAGTATTTATAATTTCGGGTCCGTCAGGCTCGGGAAAGGACACGGTTTTAGCCGAGCTTTTCAAGAAAAGACCCGATGTGCTTTTTTCAATATCCTCTGTGACAAGACCGATG
>CAZRMP010000080.1:0-3272 GCA_964601235.1 uncultured Ruminococcus sp. | reverse complement strand
GATGCGTCAGGGTGAAAAGGAGGGTGAAAAGTACAACTTTATCTCCAAAGAAAAATTCCTGTATATGATTGAAAACGATATGCTCCTTGAGCATAATGTATTTGTGGATAATTACTACGGAACTCCGCGCGAGCCTGTTGAAAGGGCCGTCGCAGAGGGGAAGGACATTATAATCGAGGTTGATGTAAACGGCGCGGCGCAGATAAGAAAAAAGCTGCCCGAGGCGGTGAGCATATTTATAATGCCCCCCTCCTTCCATGAGCTTAACAGACGGCTTCGCGGCAGGGGAACCGAGTCCGAAGAGCTTATAGAAAAACGGCTTAACAGTGCGCTCGGCGAGATTAAACGCGCGGCAGAATATGATTATATTATTGTGAATGACAATATTACGGCGGCAGCCGATAATATATTATCTGTGATTTTAAGCTCAAGCTTTAAAACCGACAGACAGAAAAATATTATTGATGAGGTGCTTTCAAAATGCTAAATCCCAACATTGGAAAACTTATTAAGACTTATGACAACAGATACCGTCTTGTAATCGACATCGCTCATAACGCGCGTGAGATTTCACAGAATTTAGAACAGGCGGGCGAAATCACTACCGAAAAGCCCGTAAGTATGGCTATTGATAAATTAGCGGGAGATATTGACGCTTAAAAACCGGTCATTGACTGAGTTGGGGGGAATTGTAATGGAGGGTCTTACGGCACAAATCGCGCTCGACGGTGCGACATTTGCCTTTGACAGGCTTTATACCTATATAATTCCCCCCGAGCTTCAGGAAAAAGCTAATATAGGTATGCGGGTTACCGTGCCCTTCGGCAGGGGAAACCTTAAAAAGCAGGGTATGATTTTCGGTCTTAAAACCGACGAGCTTAAGGGATTGAAATCCATTCTTTCAATTACTGATAAAAGCCCCGTTTTAAGCCCGGAAATGCTGGCGCTTTGCGAATATATGCGGGAAAATTATTTCTGCACATATTATGAAGCGGTACACGCGGCTTTGCCCGCGGGTATGAGTTTTAAGCTTATTAGCTTTTATTCGGCAAACGAGGAGTTTTCGTTACTTTCTTCACTTGACGGCACAGAAAAAGAAATTTTTGATTACCTTAAGGCAAAGGGCGAGAAGGATTCTGACAGTCTTAAAAGAAGGTTTGGTGTAACGGATGAGCTTTTAGCTTCTATGTCTGAAAAGCAGGCGCTTATTTTAAGCCGTGAGCCTAAACGTAGGGTTGGCGACGCTAATGAAAAATGGGTGCGACTTGCTGTACCGTATGATGAGCTTGACAGCCTGACTCTTACTAAAAGACAGCGCGAGATAGCCGAGCTTGTAGGCGGAACCGACGGTATAAGCGTTAAAGAGATTAAATATTTTACGGGCGTTTCCCAGTCGGTGATTGACGGGCTTATAAGCCGAGAAGTCTTGTTATGCTTTGAAAAACGGGTTTTCAGGACCGGGCGGGGAAATAAGGCTGTCACCGATAATTCCGAAATTGTACTCACTAATGAGCAACAGTATGCCTTTGACGGGCTTATTTCAAAATATAATGAGCAAAAGGGTAACATTTCGCTTCTTTACGGCATAACGGGTTCAGGAAAAACCCAGGTCTTTTTAAAGCTTGTTGACGAGGTTTCCGCTAAAGGCCGCGGGGTTATTGTAATGGTACCGGAAATAGCGCTGACGCCGCAGATGCTGAGGATTTTTACCGAACGCTACGGTGATAAAATCGCGGTGTTCCACAGCGCAATGTCCCAGGGTGCCAGAATGGACGAGTGGGAGCGGGTACGAAGCGGAAAGGCGCTTATTGCCATTGGAACTCGGAGTGCGGTTTTCGCCCCGTTTAAAGATTTGGGGCTTATTATAATTGATGAGGAGCAGGAGCACACCTATAAGTCGGAGCAATCCCCGCGCTTTCATGCAAGGGAGCTTGCCGCTTTCCGTACCGGATACAATAAGGGACTTTTGTGCTTGGCTTCGGCTACGCCGTCGGTTGAAAGCTTTACCGCAGCGAAGCAGGGTAAATATTCACTCTTTAAGCTTACAAAACGCTACGGCGGCGCGGTTTTGCCTAAGGTAGAAACCGTAGTTATAGAAATATTAGGCGGTAATTCCTCCCCCGTGAGCCGAAAACTCTATGAGGCGGTCAACGAAACGCTTGATAATAAAAAACAGGTAATTTTGCTATTAAACCGCAGAGGGCATAACACGTATATTTCCTGCCCTGAATGCGGGTATGTTATGACCTGCCCTAATTGCAGTATTTCGCTTACCTATCATTCGGCGAATCACCGATTGATGTGCCATTACTGCGGTTATTCTGCCTCGGCGGATACTAAATGCCCCGAGTGCGGTAACAGCCATATGAAGTTTTTGGGTGCGGGAACTCAAAAGCTTGAAGAGGATATAAACAAATTATTCCCGAAGGCGCGGATACTTCGGGTTGACGCGGACAGTACCTTGGCGCGCGAGTCTTATTCCGAGTATTTAAACGCATTTGCGGCGGGGGAGTACGATATACTATTAGGCACTCAGATGGTCGCAAAGGGGCTTGATTTTCCGAATGTGACCCTTGTGGGTGTTTTGGGGGCGGACAGCGCCGCCTTCAGCGAGGATTTCAGAAGCTTTGAGCGCACCTTTTCCTTGCTTACACAGGTTGTGGGCAGAGCGGGACGGGGTGAAAACGCAGGCAGAGCTATAGTTCAGTCTGTAAACCCTGACAGTGAGCTTATAGGTCTTGCCGCAAAGCAGGATTACGAAGGCTTTTACGAAAGTGAGATAATGACCCGTAAACTTATGATTTACCCGCCGTATTGCGATATTTGCGTAGTTTCTGCCCGCGCTAATGTTCGACAAAATGCAGAAACGGCGATAAAGGGCATTTTTGGTAAAATTAAGGAAATGATAAAGGGTGAGTACGCCGATGTTAAGCTTATTATTTTAGGCCCCGCACCGGCAGCTATACCAGTTGTAAACGGAAAATACCGTTATAGAATGATTATAAAATGCAAGAACAATAAAAAATTCAGAGAAATGTTGCGACGGGCGCTTGAAATTAAGCCTTTACCCGATACGGCAGTTATCGCGGATATGAATCCCGATAACATAATTTAGGAGGACATAGCAATGGCTATAAGAAACATAGTAAAGTTGGGCGATGATGTTTTAAGAAAGGTTTGCCGTACCCAGATGACCTTTGACGAAAGACTGGCGACTACCCTTGACGATATGGCGGAGACTATGTATAAGGCAGAGGGGGTAGGCCTTGCCG
>CAZRMP010000079.1:0-4773 GCA_964601235.1 uncultured Ruminococcus sp. | reverse complement strand
ATGTCACAGAAAATATTGATATTAAGACCAAAGCCGACGGCTCGGGAATAGATATAATAATAAAGTCGGGAACCAAGGGCGAGACCGTCCATATTCCCGTAATTATAAGCGAAACAGGGCTTAATGACCTTGTATATAACGATTTTATTATCGGAGATAATGCCGATGTCACGATTGTAGCGGGTTGCGGAATACACAACTGCGGCGAAAAGGAATCCCGCCATGACGGTATTCACACATTTTTTGTAGGCAAAAACGCTAAGGTTAAATACATTGAAAAACACTACGGCGAGGGTGACGGAAACGGCGAAAACAATATGAACCCTACCACCGTTGTAAATATCGCCGAGGGCGGTTATATGGAAATGGACACCGCCCAGATAAAGGGCATAGACTCTACAAACCGCATCACAAAAGCCCGCCTTGCGGATAATGCTTCCCTTGTAATACACGAAAAGATTATGACCCACGGCAAGCAGACCGCCGAAACCGACTTTACCGTAGACCTTGACGGCAAAAACTCCAGCGCTAATGTTGTATCCCGCTCGGTTGCAAAGGATAACTCCTTCCAGCGTTTCCTTTCTAAAATCAACGGCAACAATGTCTGCAGCGGCCATACAGAATGTGATGCTATTATTATGGACGATGCCAAGGTGACTGCAATACCCGAAATTACCGCAAACAGCATTGACGCTTCCCTTATTCACGAAGCGGCAATAGGTAAAATAGCCGGCGAACAGCTTATAAAGCTTATGACCTTAGGTCTCACCGAAGCCCAGGCCGAGGAGCAGATTATAAACGGATTTTTAAAATAATATGTATAGCGGGGCTTAATATAGCCCCGTTTTATTCAGATCATTATCGTGAATAACGGTGATGTATTTAATTGAGGAGAACTCGCAAATCATTGTACTGCAACCCCGGTAAAGCTTTAAAACAATGTAGTCCGCTCCCACCTTAAACAGTATCCCGACGCGGCTTTCAAGACAACCGCCTATAAGCGACTCCACCCGTACAAGCTTTCCCACCATAGTGTTTAGAAATGCGGGAAGATACGCTGTGTCTTTAAGCCGTACGTTTGAGCATTCGGATCTTTTTTCAACCGTCATTCCGATTTCTTCCCCGTTATCACATTTTTTAAGATAATCCTCGTAATATTTTAAATCCTTGTCGCCCGTAATCGGGCAGGGAAAATTATGTTCCATAATTAACACTCCTTTTATGCCAGTATATGAGACAACCAATAAATTTGCTAAAAGAAAGGCGGACTTTATATGTCAACACCCCATATTAACGCTAATAACGGCGATTTTGCCGATACCGTGCTTATGCCGGGCGACCCGTTGCGTTCAAGATTTATTGCCGAAAACTTCCTAAAGGACGCGAAGCTTGTAAACGATGTACGCGGTGTTCAGGGATACACAGGATTTTATAACGGTAAAAAGGTTTCTGTAATGGCAAGCGGAATGGGTATGCCTTCAATCGGTATTTATTCCTATGAGCTTTACAACCTTTTCAATGTTAAAAATATCATACGGGTAGGCTCTGCAGGCTCCTACAGTGCCGATGTAAAGCTTCGAGATATAGTATTAGCCCAAGCCGCCTGTACCGATTCTAATTTTGTAAAACAGTTCGGTCTTCCGGGTGACTTTTCCCCTATTGCCGATTTCGGACTCTTAACCAAGGCAGTCTCTAAGGCGGAAAGCTTGGGGCTTAACTACCATGTCGGCAATATTCTCTCAAGCGACCGTTTTTACGGGGATAACGCAGGGCTTCCTGATTGGAAACAGCCTGTATCGCTCTGGTCAAAAATGGGTGTACTTGCAGTAGAAATGGAGGCGGCGGCCCTTTATATGAATGCCGCGAGAGCAGGAAAACGTGCGCTGTGCATCTGCACCGTTTCCGACTCGCTTATAACAGGTGAAGCAACCACCGCCGAGGAAAGGCAAAATTCCTTCACCGATATGATACGGCTTGCGCTTGAAACCGCAGTTTCAATTTAGGAGGAAAAAATGTCTGTAAAAGAACGCTTACTGCCGTTACTAAGTGACTGCGGCGAGGACTATCTTTCCGGCGAGGACGCCGCAAGGCTTTTAGGCGTCAGCCGAAATGCCGTGTGGAAGGCAGTATCGGCGCTAAAAAAGGAAGGCTATAATATTGAAGCCGTCACCAACAGAGGCTACCGTTTAAAGGACAGCGGTGATATTTTATCCCCTGCCGAAATTGAAAAGAATTTAACAACTCTTAAAGGAAAGCTTAATATTGAGGTTAGAAAAACCGTGACCTCTACAAACGCCTTGCTTAAAGAAAAAGCCGCCGCGGGCGCACCCGAGGGTACGGTTTTAATCGCCCTCCAGCAAACCGCAGGAAGAGGCCGCTTTGCAAGAAAATTTTTCTCCCCCGCCGACAGCGGAATTTATATGAGTATTCTGCTTCGTCCCCGTATTCCTGCCGAAAGCGCCGCACTTATCACCACTGCAGCGGCGGTTGCCGTCGCAGAAGCGGCGGAGAATTTAAGTGGCAGAAAAACAGGAATCAAATGGGTCAACGATGTACTGATAGACGGAAGAAAAATTTGCGGAATACTAACCGAAGCTTCCCTTAACATAGAAAGCGGAACACTTGATTATGCGGTTTTAGGCATTGGACTTAATGTATACATACCAAAGGACGGCTTTCCGGATGAAATCAAGGATATTGCGGGAGCAATATTTACGGAACAAAAGGACGGTCTTCGAAGTCGGGTTGCGGCCGCGGTGCTTGAAAGCTTTTTTAAATATTATAAGGATATTTCAGAGCGTACATATCTTACGGCTTACCGTGAGCGCTGTATAGTCCTCGGAAAACAGATAAATGTGCTTTCCTCTGAAGGCACTCGCCCTGCTACCGCGCTCGACATTGACGAAAACTGCCGTCTTCGCGTAAAATATTCAGGCGGCAAGGAAGAAATCCTCTCTTCAGGCGAGGTAAGCATAAAAATTTAAATTTTTTTGACGATTTTAATTAAATCTCTTGAATAGTTAATTAAAATATGGTAGAATTGATTTATATTAGATTTTTAATAATATGGAGAATGCAATGTCATCAAACAACAATAAATCAACCAACAGCTTAGATATTAAGGATCTGTTATTTACAGCGTTAAAAAAATGGTATCTGTTATTTATAATACTTGCCGTTTTTATCATTGGCTCATTAGTATATTCTTATCTCTTTGTCACTCCGCTTTACGACTCAACCGGCAAAATTTACATAATGCGAAAAGATTCCGAAACAGTAAGCACGGGTGATTTATCCGTCTCGTCATATCTTACCAGCGATTATGAAAATTTAATTGCGGACCGTGCGGTTCTCGACGAGGTTTCACAGCTTCTTGATAATGAGTACACTTTTTCACAGCTAAAACGCGTGCTGACCATAGTAAACCCTGAAGATACCCGCTTTATTGAAATCACCGCCAGGACAGACTCTGCCGAGGATTCTAAAAAGATAGTGGACGCTGTTTGCAAAGTCTCTCAGGAAAAAATCATCGACCTTCTCGGAATTGACCGTGTAACAATCATTCGAAACGGTAATATTCCAAAAACTGCCGCTGTTCCTAATGTAACGCGCAATTTACTTAGCAGTTTTGTATTGGGTATTTTGCTGTTCATTGCTGTAATCTTTATGATTTATTTCTTTAACGATAAAATCAGCAACCCTACAGATGTCAAAAAGTATCTCGAAATCAGCGTTCTCGGCGATATTCCAAATAATTCTGCAAAAGCAAAATAAACCTATTACATAATAATAGTAGACAAGAAGTTGTCGGAAAGGCAGTTAAATGTTTGATAATAATATGACTACAGAATCCTCTTTTTTCACAGGTAAAACCGCCGGTAAGTTTAATTTTAACACCAGCTCGTCTAATGATTTTCTTACTAACGAAAGCTTTAAAACACTTCGTACTAACATAATGTTTTGCGGCTCGGATATTAAGGTAATTGTACTTACAAGCTCAAAAGAAAACGAAGGAAAGAGTGTAATCTCCGCCGAAATTGCAAAAAGTATGGCAGAAGTCAATAAAAAGACTCTTTTGATTGATGCGGATATGCGAAAATCCGTAATGTTGCGCCGATACATAGCTACGCAGAATTTTTACGGACTTTCCGAATTCCTATCCTCTCAGGCAGAGCTTGAGAATGTTATTTATAATACTCAAAACCCGTTATTTGATGTTATTTTCAGCGGTCATTTTCCGCCTAACCCTGTTGAGCTTTTAAGCTCCGACCGCTTTAACAAGCTGCTGAAAGACGCAAGAGAAATTTACGATTATATTATAATTGATTCTCCCCCTCTGGGCAGTGTAATTGATTCGGCTGTTATCGCCACACAATGCGACGGAGCGATTATGGTTATATCCTCGGGTGTTGTAACCGTTAAAGAAGGTTTAGATGTAAAACAACAGCTTGAAAAAAGCGGTTGCAAAATATTAGGTGCAGTATTAAACGATGTTTACGGCAAAAACACCAAATACAATAAAAAGTACTATAAAAAGTATGAGTACAACTCCTCGGGCAAAAGAATAAGATAAAAGCAATTCCCTATCCCACCTAAGTGAGATAGGGAATTTTATTATATACCGCAATAAAAAGCGCCAACTGAAATATAATAATCATCGGAATGCCTATCATAAACCGTTTATGCCGTGTTTTATGCCTTATTATATGCATTGTGATATACATTGCCGCGCTACCGCCTAAGGCGCAGAGCAAAAACAGGGTGCTTTCCTTT
>CAZRMP010000078.1:0-4815 GCA_964601235.1 uncultured Ruminococcus sp. | reverse complement strand
ACCGTCGGGCTTTTCGGTCTCTGTAAGCTTATTTAAAATATTAATAAAGCCGTAAACCGCGTTTGTGTATCTGCCGTCCTTAGTGGTGAGTAGCTTTATGCCGTAAAACGCGCGGTTAATTATACTGTTGCCGTCGAGTGCCAGCAGCTTCAAGAAAAACTCCCCCAAAATGCAATATATAATTTATTATACCATTGTTTTCTTCATATGTCATTAAATTTTTTTGAATTTCACAAATTTTGGATTGAAATTTCACCCAAATATGCTAAAATATTAATATATATGGTTAAGCTCGGTGGCTTAGCTAAGGTATTAATTAAAATTTTATTTTGAGGAGCGTACTATGGACAGTATAGACAAAATTTTAAGCGAGCTTACATTTGAAGAAAAGGCACAGCTTCTTACCGGCGGAGCGGCTCTCTGCACGGCGGCGATAGAGCGCCTTGGTATACCTGCCGTAAATGTATCGGACGGGCCCCACGGAGTAAGGCGCTTAATAGGACATCCCACTTGCCCGCAGGAGTGCAATATTGACGGGGGAGACACCTGTATGCCTACGGCATCGGCGGTGGGCGCCTCGTGGAGCAGGGAAATTGCCTTTAAATCGGGCGAGGTAATCGCAGAGGATTGCAAGCAGGAGGATATTCAGGTTATATTAGCTCCTGCCGCTAATATGAAGCGTGCTCCCTACTGCGGCAGAAACTTTGAATACTATTCAGAAGACCCTTATCTTTCGGGAATACTCTCTGCGGAGTTTATTAACGGTGCAGAAAGTAAGGGAATAGGTACTTCTTTTAAGCATTACGCCGCCAACAACCAAGAGGTTAGACGAGGCACAATCAATGCGGAGATAGACGAGCGCACCCTTATGGAATATTATCTTCGTGTGTTTGAAATAGCCCTCGAAAATTCACACCCCGCCAGCGTTATGTGCGCTTACAATAAAATTAACGGAATATGGTGTTCGGAAAACCGCTATCTGCTTACCGAAATTTTAAAGGAAAAGTGGGGCTATGACGGTCTTGTGATTTCTGACTGGGGCGCTGTACATAATATTTCAAAAGCCGTAAAAGCGGGACTCGATTTGCAGATGCCAAGGAACAACAATATAGCCGATGAGCTTCGCGAGGGAATTGAAAAGGGATTTGTTGCTGAGGAAGATATAAACCGAAGAGTTCGCACGGTTTTGGAATTTATCGAAAAGTATGCTAAAAAGCCCGACGAACAGCCGACGGAATACAGCCGTCAAAAGCAGCATCAGGCGGCGTATGAGGCGGCGTGTGAGACAATTACCCTTTTAAGAAACGAAAATAACATTTTGCCCCTCGACAAGGACAAATACAAAAAAATTGCCGTCTTAGGCCGTTGCGCCGAAAAACTGCTGTTTATGGGCGGCGGTTCATCCACAGTAACCGTAGAAGATAAGAGCATTGACAGACCTATCCATTGTATGAGAGCAAATGCCGAGGGTATTAAGGTGGATTATTTCCCAATGTTTGAAGTAGGAATTAATTCACACTTTAGAAGCGAGGAGTGTCTATACAATGTTTCCGCCGGCGGCTATGACTGCGTAGTGCTTTTTGTAGGCAACGATTATATAAACGAGCGCTATGTAAAGCATTGCGAAACTGAGGGCGAAGACAGATATCCTGCTTCCTTCCCGGACCATATGAACGAGGTAATTGAAAAGGCAATAGAGCTTTATCCCAACCTTGTGCTTGTTATTCAAAGCGGCAGTGCCGTAATTCCTAAAAAGTGGGAAAATGCCCCTTGCGTTATTCAGATGTGGTATTCCGGCGAGGCCGCAGGCAAAGCCGTTGCAGATATTTTGTTCGGCAAGGTAAACCCCTCGGGCAAGCTATCGGAAACCTTCCCCTTAAAGCCGCGTGAGGATATTTGCTATCCCGGAGATATGGTGAAATGCGAATATACCGAAAAGCTGAATGTGGGTTACAGGTACTATGACGCTCACCCCGACGAGGTTTGGTTCCCCTTCGGCCACGGAATTTCGTATACCGAATTTGAATATTCCGACATTACCTTAAGTGAAAAGAAATTCACAACCGATACTTTCTCTCTTGAGGTTAGCTTTAAGGTTAAAAACATAGGCGAGGTTGCGGGAAAAGAGGCCGTACAGCTTTATGTAGCACCGCTTGATTCCATCGTTGCGAGACCTGAAAAAGAGCTTCGTGCATTCGATAAGGTTGAACTTGAACCGGGTGAAGAAAAGACCGTAACCCTTAAATTGAAGGATAAGGATTTTGCTTATTATAATACCTGCCTGCATGACTGGCATGTTGAGTCGGGTGTATACCGTATTATGGTAGGTGCTTCGACTGCGGATATTCGCTTAACTGATACAATGTCGGTCCGCTATGACAGCGACTATACAAAGGATAAATTTGACGGCTCTATGATTCTGTAATTGAATAAAAAAATCTCGTTCCAAAGAACGAGATTTTTTTGGCAAGTGCTGTCAAAACAGATGCCGCTTAGGCGCGAGAGAAAAAACTGCAAAAAAGAAGCATCTCGAATACGCGTTTGCGTACCGAGTTTACGATAATAGTCCCTATAGCAACCTTAAAAGATTTTAAAAGCTATACAATTCTCAAAAATTATTAAATCAAAAATATTGACAAGGTAGATAATTGTCAATTCCTTATATTTCAATCTTAACTATTACTTATTACTTCCAAAGCCCCAAAGGCAAGTTTAGTGAAGAGTGAAGAGTGAAGAAGTAAGAAGTAAGCCCCAAAGACTTATGCCTTTGGGGCTTTGGCTCTCCTGTTCGAAAAAGAACTAGGTGAAAACCGTGATTTTCTTTGATTATTCTTCTTTTATGCCATTATCTTCTAAAAACTTAATCAATTCTTTTAAATATGCCAATCTTTCGTAGTTAATAGGTGGATTCTCCAAATACCCTTCGTCTCCGCCAACGCTTTCATAACTTTCTTCACAATAGCACATATGTAACAACTCAGACCAATCAAAATCTTCGCGATTTTCAGCAAAAAGCTTTTCAAATATTTCTATTGGTTTGCTTTCAAACATCAAATCAATTAATTCCAAATCTTCTTTCACTCAAACCACCGCCTTAAGCATATTTTAGCATAAAAGCGGAAATAAATCAATGCGGAGCATTGGATGTAATCATTTTCGTAAGAAAATGTATGTAATCACGGCAACACCGTGAATGCAATTCACCGTAGGTGGTATGTAATCAATCTGACGGAAAGAAACATACATGTCTTGCGACTTGATGACATACCGTTTGCATCACTCATAATTCTGTTTGTTCAACTTACTTTTAGCTGTATTTATTGAGGTAATCAATAGTTTTTTGACTTCTATGCATTTATCTAATATATCATTGTTATCGTAATAATCGCTTTCGATTAAAAGTTCCAACCAATATTCACTTTCTGAACATTCTTTGAGCGCAATTTGAAGTTTAGCAATAAAATCGGCAGTTCCGTGTCCGTAAAACGCCTCACGGATATTCGCCCCGACGCTTGTACCGCTACGGATAAGTTGATTTGTAAGTACAGTTTCTTTTTTGGTCTGTTTAACATAATTACAGACTTTAATTATCTGCAAAGCAAATTCTTTTGATTTTATAATTAACGGGCTATCAGCCATAATCTTACCGCCTTTCTTTATATCATAATACCACTATATAACAAAAAGAGCAAGGCTTTGCCTTGCGTTTATTGTTCGTGGCGAAGCCACACCGAACTTATTACCTCTTACATATTACTTCTTACTTCCCAAAAATCCCGTGAAAAACTTTATTTTTAGGTAAGAGTGAAGAGGTAAGAAGTAAGAAGTAAAAATCCCGACCGCTTACGCAATCGGGATTTTTGGTTGCGGAGGCTGGATTTGAACCAACGACCTTCGGGTTATGAGCCCGACGAGCTACCAGCTGCTCCACTCCGCGATATTTAATTGATTAACTTACTGTAATATTATTATACACCAAGAAGCTGAATAATGCAACCTTTTTTTGAAAAATTACAGATATTTTTTTAAGGTGAAAATATCCGCCGCGTTTTTACCGCGGCGGATAACAGCTTTTAAAGCTTTAAGCACCGAACTTAGCAACATTAAGCTTAATTCCGGGGCCCATAGTAGTAGCTACAACGCAGGACTTAATGTACTGGCCCTTTGTTGCGGCGGGCTTCGCCTTAACGATAGCACCCATAAGAGCGTCAAGATTTTCTTTAAGCTTTTCGGGGCCAAAAGAAACCTTGCCAATGGGGCAGTGAATGATATTTGTCTTGTCAAGACGGTACTCAATCTTACCTGCCTTAGCTTCGGTAACAGCCTTAGCAACATCAGGTGTAACAGTACCTGCCTTCGGTGTCGGCATAAGACCGCGGGGACCTAAAACCTTACCGAGGCGGCCTACAACGCCCATCATATCAGGTGTTGCGATAACAACATCAAAATCAAGCCAGTTCTCATTCTGAATCTTAGCTACGAGCTCTTCAGCGCCAACATAATCAGCGCCTGCCTCTTTAGCGGCATCAGCCTTATCGCCCTTAGCGAAAACAAGGGTTCTTACGGTTTTACCTGTTCCGTTCGGAAGAACAACCGCACCTCTAACCTGCTGGTCAGCGTGGCGTGAGTCAACACCGAGACGAACATGAATTTCAACCGTTTCATCAAATTTGGCAGTTCCGGTCTTAACTGCTACCGCAACAGCCTCGTCAACATCGTAAAACTTACCTGTTTCGATAAGCTTCGCGCTGTCATTATA
This sequence comes from uncultured Ruminococcus sp., assembly GCA_964601235.1. Taxonomy (GTDB): domain Bacteria; phylum Bacillota; class Clostridia; order Oscillospirales; family Acutalibacteraceae; genus UBA737. Next base: position 56 of record CAZRMP010000078.1, on the reverse strand, counting down.
CTTTTTACCGTGTTTCATTGTTTACCTCCCAATAAGTGGTTAAATCGGAATTTTCC
>CAZRMP010000077.1:0-4848 GCA_964601235.1 uncultured Ruminococcus sp. | reverse complement strand
ATTCTGTCGTTAGAAAATTCGGTATTCCATTCATCGGTGGACTCAAAGAAACCGGGGATATTAGGATTAATGTGTTCCTTAATAACCTCTTCGTTTAGGCCGTCGAATCCGAGACCCGGCTTATCGGGCACCTTAATAAAGCCGTTTTCAAACAAGGGATTAGGAATACCCTTAACAATATCCGCCCACCAGGGAACATCTACCGAGTGGAATTCAAGTGCTAAGCAATTATGCATTGCCGCCGCTGTATGTACCGCCGCAAGGCAGGCAACAGGGCTTTCAGCCATATGTACTGCAACCGCTACGCCGTTTTCGTCCGCAATGTCGGCAATCTTTTTAAGCTCCAAAGCGCCGCCGCAGGTTAAAATGTCGGGGTGGATAACTGAAACGCCGCCCGCTTTAATAAGGGTTTCAAAGCCTTCTTTAAGGTAAATGTCCTCGCCTGTGCAGACGGGAACGGTGGTGCTGTTCTTAAGTCTTACATACTGGTCGGTATACATCCACGGAACCATATCCTCAATCCAAGCAAGGTTGTAGGGCTCCATACGGCGGGCAAAGCGTATGCAGTCCTCAACGCAGACATGACCGAAATGGTCGATTGCCAGCGGCACATCATAGCCGATTACCTCTCTTACCTCTTTAACATAGTTTTCGAGGTAATCGAGTCCCTTTTCGGTGATATGTATTCCCGTAAACGGGTGCGCGGTGGTTACTATAGAATAGCTTTTTTGTGATTTTACCATATCCGCCGTCACGCTTCCGCCCTGAACATTAAGAATGTGCGAAGCGTATTTTTTCATATCGTCGATAAATCCGAGGGGTGCGTTAATAGTTCCCGGCTCGTCCAGCAAAAGACCGATACCTAAGTCCATTTTAAGGAAGGTGAAGCCCATATCCATACGCTTTTTGAGCGCTAATCCCATATCGTGACCCGTGTGCTTGCCGTCAACATCGGTATCGCAGTAAACGCGAATCTCATCGCGGAATTTGCCGCCTAAAAGCTGATAAAGCGGAACGCCGTAAGCCTTGCCCGCTAAATCCCACAGGGCAATTTCAATACCCGAAACGCCGCCGCCCTGACGGGAGGGACCGCCGAACTGCTTTATCTTGCGGAAAATCTTGTCCACATTGCAGGGATTTTCACCTAAAATTCGGCTTTTTAACATCAGCGCATAGGTCTTGCTTGAAGCGTCGCGAACCTCGCCGTAGCCGCTTATACCCTGATTGGTATCAATTCTTAAAAGCGTACAACGCTTAGGCGCGCCGTCTATATCGACAAAGCGCATATCGGTAATTTTAAGCTCTGACGGATTGGAGTTATAATTCATTCAAAACACCCTTTTTATTATTTTTTAAAATCATTATAAAATATTTTCACTATATTACAAGATTATTTTCGCTACAAAACGCTTGATTTTCGCTCATTTTCATACTATACTGTAACCGAGGTGACATATATGATACCCGAAAATGCGGCAATTACGGTAACAGATGTGCTTAATTATCATCAAAGGCGGGGGCATTTTAATGTTTCTGAGCGCAGCTTTTTTGCTATATCACTGCGCCTTAATACAAACGGAAAATATATTTTGGGTAACAAAACTATTTCCTTTAAACCGCCGAGCATATGCCTTATCCCTGCAGGGGTAGCTTATGAGCGAATTTCATTTGAAGATGATATACTCGTTATACATTTTAAGCTCTTAAACTGCACTATGGAGGATATTGAGGTTTATAAAATCTCAGATACACAAAAATACCGTCGGCTTTTTACAAGGGCGTTAGAGCTTCGTCTTGAAAACGCACAGGGAGCAAGATATTCTCAAACTGCGGTACTTTATGAGATTTTGGGAGAATTATCAAAGGATTTAAGCTGTTCAAATACAAAAAAAGACGGTGTATCAGAATCGGCAGAATATATAAAACAAAACTTCTACAATCCTGAAATTTCCATTGACGGCATCGCAAAGCGAGCTAATGTATCTCCCGCGCAGTATAGGCGAAAATTCAGGCAGCTTTACGGAAAAAGCCCTAAAGAGTACCTTGATTCCCTGCGCTTTGATTACGCAAAGTCCCTTTTGGAAACGGGATATTTTTCGCAAAAGGAAATTGCTTTTCGCTGCGGTTTTTCAAGCGTTGAATATTTCCGCACCGCATTTAAAAAGGAAACAGGGAAAAGTATAAAGGAATATTGCAAATATAAATAATTGACAAAAGGTTGATATTAATTAACCCCCTGTGCTTGATCAAGCACAGGGGGTTAGAATATTTACGGAAGTGTTAATTGGCTTCCGATTCGGTGTTTCCCGTATAAGAATTGATATAGATTTTAACTGCCGAATCGGCGCTTATCTGCGTGCCGTATTTAGGATCCTGCTCAAGCACGGTTCCCGGCTCGTGGTCTTCATCGTATTTTTCGGCTACTTCGATATTGTCGTAAAGGAAGCCCTGCTTTAAAAGCTCTAACTTTGCGTTTGTTTCGTCAAGCCCTAAAACATTGGCTATCTTAATTTCTTTAGGTCCGAGACTTATTGTCAGCTCAATTTTAGTGTCCCTTACAACTCCCGTACCCTCAGCGACAGACTGAGCGCAGATTTGACCGCGGGGGTAGGTATCGTTAAATTCCTTACCCTTTATTACAAATTCAAATTTTTCATAAATTTCCGTTTCGGGTCCGGTCGTGTCTGCAAGGTCCGCATAATATTTTCCGACAAGCAGCGGAACGGTGTAGAGGACATCAGAAACCTCTGCACCGCTATCTACAGAGCCGATTTCAGCCACCGAGGGTGCGCTTACCGAAGCGGTACTGCTTAAATCCGAAGAACTGCCGTTTCCGAAGAAATCTTCCTTAAAGACGGTGAAAATAAGCACGGCTACTATTACGAAGAATGCCGCAGCGGTGCAGGCAGAGGAGATGATAACATAACGGGCTGTTCCTGCGCTCTTTTTAGTCGCTTTACGGCCGGAAATTTCCTCTTTTTCAGGCTTGCGGACTGCGGGAGCGGAGTCTGACATTTCGGCATATACAAGCTCGTTTTTAAAGGCCTCAATGTTTCGGGTGCGGTTTTGCGGCAATACCTGAAGTCCGTTAGCAAGGGCGGACAAAACATGCCGCGGCAGTTCCTCGGCAAATTTTGCCGGAACGGTCATAGAGTCATTGTTAAGCCTTTCGGTAGCCCTTGGCGGAACATTGCCCATAAGCACCGCAAAAAGCACCGCGCAAAGCCCGTAAACATCTGTATATGTATCGGTATGCATATCGGAATCGTACTGTTCTATCGCGGCAAAGCCGTGGTAAAGCACACTTTCAAGGGGACTGTCGTTAAGTCGCAGATTTTTAATGCTGTAGCCCGAAATACGGAGCTTTCCGTCACGGCCCACAAGTATGGTGTCGGTTGAAATTCCGCCGTGAATTATCCCAAGGTCATTCATACCCTTGATTGTGTCTATAAGCGGCAAAAACAAGGGTCTTGCCTGCTCCCATTTAAGCGTGCCGCCGTTTTTTGCCAAGAACTCACTAAGCGTTATTGCAGATATGCTCTGTGTTACGGTGTAAACAGTTCCGTTTTCTTCAAAAACATCGGTTATAGGCATCTGCGAGGGGAGGGGTGACTCCTTTATCTGACGGTTAATGTCAATATACTCGATTAACCCTTCATTAAAGGTGTATTCGCCGCCCTTTACTATACCTACGCTTTTATCGCTGTTCCTGACGGCAAAACCCGCGGGGAAGTACTCCCTTACAGTGACTACCGATGATTCGGAATCATCCCAACCTATGTAGGTGATGGCCTCGCCGTTACGGTGCTTGGCTTGCCCTAACATATACCTTTTGCCGAGAACAGAGCCTATCGGCAGGCAGTCATCGGCATTTTGCTTTGTTGAATCATATCCGCATATAGGACAGATTTTTTCGCCGCCGTTGTCATTCATACATCCGGGGCACAGCTTACCGTTGCTTGACATAATAATTCACATCCTTTAAATAGAAAAGAACAGATTAATACCATTATAACATACATTCTGCCGAATTTCAATTATTTCTGTTCATCGGATAATACAAAGCTGAAACCGCTGTTATTAACATCGGCTTTTTTTAGCTTTCGCGGCGGTGCGGAGCCGTTTACAGGTATCATTTCCTTAAAAACGCAGGTATGGCGTTCGGTTATTACCCTATCCTCATGCAGGGAGCCGAAGTACCAATGCCGAAAATTGCAGGAACGGCCGATTTCCTCCAGATATCCGTTAAGCTTGTTTATGCGGTCGTTATCCCCGCGGCGAAGGAGTATTGCACTTTTTACAAGTGAGGGCGGTTCGTGAGTGATTATGTAATCAACCTTTAACCCTGCCTCGTCAAGCCGCTTTGCGCCCTCTGCCATCTCTGTAGGGGTGGGCTCTTCTGCCCGCCACCAGTTTCCCTGCTCGCGCCGCATATCCTTGTCGGTGCTTTCCCCGCCGCCGAAGGTGAAGAAGCTTTTTCCCTCTATTTCAAAAATCTGACCGCGCATCAGGTGGATAAGATTGCCCTTAATTCTGTGCACCATTCCGCCGTGCCAGTAGGTCACCCTCCCACGGTTTATTGTATCAAGATTATCGTGTGTGCCGTCCACAAAGGCGGTCACAAAGCGACGGGTAGCAAGATAGTCTATAACCTGCTTTTCGGTTTTGTCGCCGTTAAATATATATCCGAAATCTCCGCATACTATCAGTATATCCCCGCTTTTAAGCTTTCTGAAATTGCGGTCATACAGCCGTTCAAGACAGCCGTGCATATCGCCTGTTATGTATACCGTAAAAATCACCTGCCAAAAATTAAATTTTAGTCTTTAAATTATCACTTTATTATGA
>CAZRMP010000076.1:0-4950 GCA_964601235.1 uncultured Ruminococcus sp. | reverse complement strand
ACCTGCGGCCTCTGCGTCCCGAACGCAGCGCTCTACCAAACTGAGCCACACCTCGTTATTAAATTTTATTTGTCATAGACTTACTTTCTACTGTCTTTTCGCGCTGCTACGCAGCTTACTCTTGCGGTGCCCGAAAAATTCTTTGCCTTGGAGCGGCAAAATTTTTCGACCGCGGCGCCTTTTCGTACTCGCTTCCTCTGCCTCAGGCAGCGCTCGCACTCAAAGCTGCCAAACTGAGCCACACCTGGTTATAAGGCCATCAATAGACAGCTCTATAATTATATATTTATTTTACTTAAATGTCAACATTTTTCTTTAAAATATTTGATATTTATTTTCTATAAGCAAAGTGCCTACTAAAGTGCCCCGAAAAGCAGATTTGGCACTTCTTCAATCGGGATTTCAAGTACCGCGGCAAGCTCACCGAAAAGCAACTCCTCGGCGCGGTGCAGGTACTTTTCATCGATAAAGCCAAGCTTCTTTTTAGCTTTTTTAACTTCTTGCTTTTTCACATATATTTTAACAGCAAGCTCTAAAAGCTCGTCACAGCTATGGCTATCAAGGGCCGATTTATAATCTTCTTCGGTCTGCTTATCGAGGGCTTTTTTATAAACCTCCGGTACAGTTTTTATAAGTCTTTGTGCTTCTGCCTTTGATATAATCGCGCGAATAAACACCTTGTCGCTGTCGACAGGGGCGTATATAATATTATTTTGCTGATATAACGGTCTCAAGGTATAATATAATTTTTTTAGATTTTTTGTAAGCGTCTTTTCCGAAACGTCCTCAACAACGCAAACACCCGTCTGTCCGTAAAATACCTTATCGCCCTTATTATACATTTTTTACCTCTCATTCTGAAAACCCATATAAAAAATTGTTCCGACAACCGGATTTACGTTCGTCGGAACAACTCGTTGCAATAATATTTTAGCACATTTAAAAACTAAATGTAAGCAAAATTTTTATCTTTCCTCGCGGAAATATGAAAGTCCCAAATGCTCGGGCGGCTGATTTTCGCGCTTTTTACGCATACTGATTATAATCAACACAATTATTGTCACAAGATACGGAAGCATATTAATCAGTTCCTTGGCACTGCTTGAAAGCCCCGGAATATATACGCAAAGAATGTAAAGTCCGCCAAACAGGAAAGAACTTAAAATTGCCATACTCGGTCTCCAAATTGCAAAGATAACGATTGCAATAGCAAGCCAGCCGCGGTCGCCGAAGCCGTTATTTGTCCAAGCGCCGCCTGTATAATCCATAACGAAGTACAGACCGCCCAAGCCCGCAATTGCTCCGCCGATAACGGTTGAAAGATACTTATATTTGGTGACGCTTATACCCGCCGCGTCCGCAGTCGCGGGATTTTCTCCTACCGCCCGCAAATTAAGTCCTATGCGGGTTCGATTAAGGAAGTAAGAGGTCAAAAGCGCAATAATTATCGCCGCATACGCCAAAAACCCGAGGGATAAAAAGGTCTTGCCGAAGAGTCCCAGCTTATCCGCAAAAGGAAGACTTGCTTTATAGTAATTACCTGTTGTAATAAGGGAAATTGAGCCGCTTTCGCCGAAAAAGCTTAAAAGCGAGCCGCCGAAGAAGTTTCCCACACCCATTCCGAAGGTAGTAAGAGCAAGACCTGTAACATTCTGATTGACCTTTAGCGTAATAGTCAGAAAGCTGTAAATCAAAGCCATAATCGATGAACCTGCAAGCGAGCAGATAAGCGGAATAAGAACACACCAAAGCGCGGCGGGATTATCGGTCGAATGTTCGTAAAGATAGCCGCCGATAATGCCTGAAATACCGCCGATATACATAATTCCGGGTATACCGAGGTTCAGGTTTCCGCTTTTTTCGGTGATGATTTCACCCGTCGCTCCGTAAAGCAGGGGGATTCCCTGAATAATGGCGGCGTTTATAAATGCAAAAACGGTACTTAGCATTATTTTGCCTCCTTCTGCTTTGAGCGTCTGTTAATCTGATAGTTGATGAAAAATTCACAGCCTATTATGAAGAAAATGATAATTCCCGTAAGAATATCCGCCACGCTTTCATTAAGGCGGAAAGCTGTGGCAATCTCCCCCGCTCCCCTTTGCAGGAAAACAATTAGAAACGAGGTTATCACCATAACTATAGGGTTAAATTTTGCAAGCCAGGACACCATAATCGCAGTAAATCCCATTCCGCCCGCCAATTCCTTTGAAATGGTATGGTTAGTGCCGGAAACGAGCAGGAAGCCCGCAAGCCCGCAGACAGCGCCCGAAATAATCATTGTACGAACGATAACCTTTTTAACATTTATTCCGATATACCGCGCAGTATTTTCGCTTTCGCCGACGACCGAAATTTCATAACCCTGTTTGCCGAATTTAAGGTAAATAAACATAACCACGGTCAAAACAGCGACTATAAGTATATTAAACAGATACTTCTTCCCAAATAAATCGGGCATCCAACCGCTTCCCGTAACCTGATTGATAACACCCATTACGCTGGAGCCGCTGGGAACCCATACCATAATGAAGAAGGAAACAAGCTGAATTGCAACATAGTTCATCATAAGGGTGAAAAGGCTTTCGTTTGTTCCCCAGTTAGCTTTAAAAAACGCGGGAATAAGACCCCATATAACACCGCCTAAAACGCTCGCAAAAAGCATTACAATCAGTAAAAGCCAGTTTGGCATACTGTCTTTAATATAGAACATACACGCCGCGCTTGCAAGACCGCCTATAAGCACCTGACCCTCTGCACCGAGGTTCCAGAATCTCATTTTAAACGCGGGAGTAACCGCAAGCGAAATGCACAGCAGCATCGCAAGATTTTGCAGTAAAATCCATACCTTGCGCTCTGAGCCGAAGCTTCCCTCTATCATAGTTTTATAAACCTGAAGTGGGTTGTAATCTGTTATCATTACTATTACAACAGCGCAGACGAAAAGTGCCGCGACTATCGCCACAAGGCGAATAAGCCATGCCTTCCACCAAACTATATCTGCACGCTTGGTAATATGAAAAAGAGGCTCATGGACGCGTTTTTCGTTATTATTCATTTTCGCCGCCTCCTTGCGTCTTTGTCATCATCAAACCGATTTTATTCTTGTCGGCAGTTCTGCCGTCAACTATTCCGGAAACCTTACCGGAGCCTATTACCATAATGCGGTCACAAAGCTCAATAAGCACATCCAAATCCTCGCCGACAAAGATAACCGCTACTCCGTTTTTCTTCTGCTGATTCAAAAGATTGTAAATAGCATAGGAAGAATTTATATCAAGCCCTCTTACGGGATATGCCGCCATAAGCACGGTAGGAGCCGCCGCTATTTCGCGCCCCACAAGCACCTTTTGCACATTTCCGCCCGAAAGCTTTCTTACGGGTGTAGATGCGCTCGGTGTGACTACCTCAAGCTGTTCAATAATAGTTTCCGCAAGATTTTTAGGATTTTTACGCTGTAAAAACGGGGATTTGCCCTTGCGATAGCTTCTAAGCATCATATTGTCAACAATATCCATATTGCCCACAAGTCCCATACCGAGTCTATCTTCGGGCACAAAGGAAAGACGGACGCCGAGCTCTCTAATCTGCAAAGGGGTTTTATCACGCAGATTATCGGCAGAGCCGGTTTTCGGGTTGTTATAAATAACTTCACCCTCGTCTATATGCTGAAGTCCCGCGATAGCTTCAAGAAGCTCACGCTGACCGCTGCCTGCAATTCCGGCAATTCCCAAAATCTCGCCCGAACGGGCGGTAAATGAGACATCGTCAAGCACATTCACGCCCTCTCGGTTTTTGCAGGTTATGTTATTAACAACAAGCCTATCCTGCGGATTTTCAGGCATACTGCGCTCAATATTAAGTTCTATCTTCTTGCCCACCATCATCTCGGTAAGCTCTGCTTCATTGGTCTTAGCAGTATCAACCGTTCCGATATATTCACCCTTGCGAAGTACTGCAACACGGTCGGAGAGAGAGAGAACCTCATGAAGCTTATGGGTAATTATTATTATCGCCTTTCCGTCTTCCCTCATTCTGCGAAGAACAGCAAAAAGCTTCTGGGTTTCCTGAGGGGTAAGTACCGCTGTCGGCTCATCAAGAATAAGAATATCCGCCCCGCGGTAAAGCACCTTTATGATTTCAACCGTCTGCTTTTCGGAAACCGACATTTCGTATATTTTCTTATCGGGATTAATATCAAAACCGTATTTCTCGCTGATTTCAGCAACCTTTGCGCTTACCTTTTTAATATCATATTTACCCTTTTCATTAAGACCGAGCACCACATTCTCAGCCGCGGAAAAGACATCAATCAGCTTAAAATGCTGATGGATCATTCCGATTTTATACTTGAATGCGTCCTTAGGGGAACGGATAACCGCTTCCTCGCCGTTTATGAAAATCTGTCCCTCATCGGGATAATAAATACCCGAAATCATATTCATAAGGGTGGTTTTTCCGCTTCCGTTTTCACCTAAAAGCGACAAAATTTCTCCGCCGTAAACAGAGAGACAGACATTATTGTTAGCCACAACACTTCCGAAGCGTTTGGTAATACCCCGCAATTCAATAGCCGCATTACCCACACACATCACACCTTTCTTCAATCTTCAAAACAGAATATCCCGAAATATCCTCTTTTCAGGATTGAGCATATATTCTTCAAAACATTCAAGGCGGAGCGCGAAACGCTCCGCCCGAATATGAAATTTTAAATTATTCGCTGATGCCGTCGATATACTTAATATCAAAGTAGGGAGCAGATCTGTCGGTAGACTAAGCAAATGCGCCGTCCTTAATAGCTTCGCTATCCGGTACGAAATCGCCGTTGTCAACTATGTCTGCAGTGTAGCTGTCAAGCTTCTTGCCCTTTACGGTGAAGGTGTCGGTATCAAATACCTTGATTTCGCCGTTCATAAGCTTCTGCTTAACTTCATCAAGCTTTTCCTGAGT
>CAZRMP010000075.1:1032-5011 GCA_964601235.1 uncultured Ruminococcus sp. | reverse complement strand
CCACGGTCTCCAGTGCCACAAACTGGCGCTTTAACCAACTAAGCTACATCCACCATAGCGCAAAAACTATTATACCATATATCTTTTTTTTTGTCAACAAAAATTTTCAAAAAAGCGGAAATATTTTTTGACGGCTACAGCGAAAAATCCTCCGGCTTATAGCCGTCGGCAATTTTTACCTTTTCGGGAACGCGTCTTAACGGGTCGTACTTATAGTGCCTGCAGTAGTCGTTTGAATTAGTTACACCGCGTTTTTTACAGAGCACCTCATCACCGAAAAGCGAGTCCTTACCGAAAGCGCAGTATTTGCAGGAGCGCGGAAGCTCCTTATTAAATATAGAAGACATATTCATCACCGTAAGCATTATACTATATCCCGAAGTATATTTCCAGTCCTTTTTTCGGAAAACAGCGATATTATAAGCACTATCACCATTGAAAGCATTGATAAAGACAAGGCAATACCGTTGTAGGTTGGCGTGTATTTAACCTCGGCAGAGACGGTAACGGCTATTCCGAATGCCTTTAAAAGCAAAGCGGTAATTACTGCGGAAAAAAGTCCGTGGGCTATTCTTGAAAGAATAAACGCCGTAAAATTAATTCTTATAAGCTTACCTACGCTTAGTATCTGACACCATACAGAAACTCCCGCAAATCCCAATAAAAACGCAATAATTAAAATATTCCGCATACCTGTTACGGCGTTTGTCACTTCAAAGAGAGGGGTAATGCATTTTATAAAGGGCATTTTTTCGCCTAAATAAGACATATACTCGTTTACGCCTGAGAAAAAAATTACATAAGCGCATACCGAAAATACGGCAGAGGCGGCGTCCGAAACGGCAGAAACAAAATTATCTGCAGCACCGAAATTCTCTTCCTTATTCTTAGAAGAGATATTATCATTTTTTATAAAAAAGCCAAAAAACAGACTCAAAATCAAAGAAGCGGCAATGTGCGCTGTAAGCAGTATGTATCCTATTTTTTTAGAGCCTAAAATACCGGAGCCTATCGCTAACACTATAAAGGCAGGCCCTGCATTTACACAGTAATTAAGCATAATTCCCGCGTTTTCCTTTGAAAGCCTACCTGATTTTACCGCCTCGTTTAAAAGCTTTGCACCGACAGGGTAGCCGCCTATAAAGCTTAAAAGCATAAGGGAAAACATCTCAGGCGATATATTAAACACCTTTTTTGTAAAAGGTGCTGAAAAATCTAATAAATTAAGCCCGCCCGACTTCATAATAAACAGCACGCAGGCGGTAAAGGGAAAAAGCGATGGGATTATTACCCTGCCCGCAAGCAGGAGTCCCTTAGCCGCTCCTGCGGTACAAATCCTTGGGTTGGTGATAACCAAAATTATAAACGCCGCCGCAGTCAGTAAGGATAACAATTTCTTCATTTAGCTCACCTAAATCAGTATATGCTTTCGGTAATTATTATAATGATATTTTCATAATATTAATTGCAGGGGAGTTGTATACGGTGTCAAAAAAATTTAAATTCAAATCCGAAAAGCCAAAGGAAAAATGGCGGATTTTTAATTGCTCGGACATAGAAGAGCAGACCAAGCTTGTCAAAGCACCTCGCATTGAGCTTTTCGGCAATAAAGAGATAACGGTTGAGGGGTGTATTGGCGTGTTTGAATACAGTGATACATATTTAAAGCTTAAATTACCGAAGGGTTCGCTGATTGTCTGCGGTACGAATTTTGATATATCCGCATTTGAGGGAACAACCATTACTGTCAGGGGAAATATGTCGTCCCTTGAATTTTGCGTGTAACAAAGGTGACCGTTATGCTTTGGATTTACAGGTTTACAGTCGGATTCATTGAAGTCGAGTTCTCAGGAGATGTTGCGGAGGTGATTTTGAACATCTGCGCGAAAAACGGAATTTCCCTTTGGAATATAAAACGGAAGGGCAAAAAAATACGCTGCTTTATGACGGTCAGAGATTTTAAGGCTCTGCCGAGCGTGGCTAAAAAAAGCGGAATAAGGGTACATATTTTAAAAAAGCTTGGTCTGCCGTTTATAATAAACCGCTACAAAAGACGGTTTGGAATACCTGTGGGTGCGGCATTATTTTTTTGCTTTTTATATTTTATGTCGGCATTTATCTGGACGGTCGAGGTGAACGGAAATAAAAGCGTACCCGAAAGCGAGATTTTATCCGCCTGTGAAAAAATCGGTATTAAAGAAGGAGTTTTAAAAAGCAAAATTGACCCGCAAATTGCCAAGCAGGAGCTATTATTAGACCTAAATTCCCTTGCGTGGGCATCGGTTAATATTGAGGGTTGCAGAGTAACGGTTAATGTCACCGAAGTAAAGGAAAAGGGAGAGGATAACAGCGTACCGACTAATCTTAAAGCCACCGCGGACGGAATAATCACTAAAATAGATGTAACCTCGGGTAACTGCGTGGTAAAGGCGGGCGATACCGTCGCAAAGGGACAGCTTCTCGTATCGGGCGTTATAGAGCGCGAGCACAGCACCGATTTTGTTCATTCATCGGGCAGTATAACCGCCAGAACCGAACGAGAAATTAAGGTCTCGGCCGATTTTAAGCGTACCGTAGGTGAAAAAACGGAAAAAGTTAAAAAGAGGAGCGTGCTTACATTTTTCGGAATTAAAATACCGCTTTACTTAGGAAGGGTAAACGGAAGCTTTGAAAGTTACAACGATATAAAGCAAGCTTCTTTCTTAGGCAAAAAGCTTCCGATAAGGCTTGATATAAAATATTTTGAAATGACTGATGAAAAGCAAGTTGTATTAACTAAGGATGAGCTTTTAAAGGAGCTTGAGGACTTATTAAAAGAGAAGGCAAACAGAGAAAATATTACCGATTTTGAGGTAAAAAACCGTGAATATGACGAAACAGAGGGCGGTATTTCACTAAAAGCCGTAATTTCCGCCGAAGAAAACATAGCTGTACCCGAAATTTTGTTATTTAGTACTGGAAATTAAGAAAAAATGTGTTATAATATAATAAGATGTACTAAAATTTTAAGGAGCGTATGCCTTGTTCGAGCAGACGGTTGATATTGAAAGGATAGAGCAGATTGTAAATCTGTTCGGAAACTTTGACGAGAACATAAAGCGTATAGAAAAGAAATACAGGGTTGTAATAACCTCGCACGGTAGCCAAATAAAAATTAAAGGCGATGTGACCGATGTTACCAATGCGGCTCGCACAGTAGAGGGACTGCTTGCTATGATTAATAAGGGCGAGCAGATAACCGAGCAGAGCATTAATTATGTGGCAAGCCTTGTTGAGGACGGTGAGGACGGCAAAATTAGCGCCTTGACGGACGTAAACTGCGTTTGCATAACCTCACAGGGCAAGCCCGTAAAGCCCAAAACCATCGGTCAAAGGCAGTATATCGAGGCTATTAAGAAAAACACCGTAACAATAGGCGTCGGCCCTGCGGGAACGGGTAAAACCTATCTTGCGGTGGCAAGCGCGGTAAGCGCCTTTCGCGCAAAGGAGGTAAACCGCATTATTTTAACCCGTCCTGCGGTTGAGGCGGGGGAAAAGTTAGGCTTTCTTCCGGGCGACCTGCAGCAAAAGGTAGACCCCTATTTAAGACCGCTTTATGACGCGCTTTTTGATATGATGGGAGCGGAAAACTTCCAAAAATGTCAGGAACGGGGCGATATTGAGGTGGCGCCGCTCGCCTATATGCGCGGCAGAACCCTGGATGACAGCTTTATTATCCTTGACGAGGCGCAAAACACCACAACCGAGCAGATGAAAATGTTTTTAACCCGCTTGGGCTTTAATTCAAAAGCCGTAGTCACGGGCGATATAACCCAGATAGATTTGCCCGACGGCAAGCGCTCGGGTCTTAAGGATGCGGTAAGGATTCTTAAAAATATTGATGACATTGCAATTCATTACCTGACCGGACGCGATGTTGTTCGCCACCGACTTGTTCAGGAAATTATAAAAGCTTATGAAAGAAGTGCTGAAAAGAAAT
>CAZRMP010000075.1:0-1022 GCA_964601235.1 uncultured Ruminococcus sp. | reverse complement strand
TGTAAAGGTAAGTATTACTGACAGTCAAAAAAAAATCAAGCTGCCCACCGGTACAAGACTTCTTATCAGAAAGGCTTGCACCGCTACGCTTAAGCTTGAGGGATTTAACGACCCTGCCGAAGTAAGCGTAACCTTGGTAAACGATGAAACGATAAGGGAAATGAACAATAAGTTCCGCAATATTGACGCGTCAACCGATGTGCTTTCTTTCCCGCTGGGCGAAAACGGTGTTTATGATGAAAACCCCGAAACAGGCGCTAAAATGCTTGGGGATATTGTCATCTCGGTTGAACACGCCCTTTCACAGGCCGACCTTTACGGTCACGGTATCGAGCGGGAGGTTGCTTTTTTAACCGTCCATTCAATGCTCCACCTCTTAGGCTACGACCATGAGTCGGGTGGCTTGCAAAAAACCATAATGCGCGAAAAAGAGGAAAAGGTGCTTGACGCTTTAGGTCTTGCGGTTAATAAAATCTAATACATAAGGAAGAATAAATGAAAGAGAAATCGGCTTTTATTACTATTATAGGCAGACCTAATGTGGGAAAATCGTCATTGATGAACCGAATTTTAGGTCAAAAGATTGCTATAGTTTCGGACAAGCCCCAGACCACCCGTACAAAAATTACGGGTATTTTGACAAAGGGTGCTAATCAGCTTGTTTTTATCGATACTCCGGGTTTTCACAAGCCGCGTAATGTACTTGATAAAAATATGAACAAGGCCGTGGGCGACGGTATGGCGGATGTTGACGCCGCCGTGCTTGTGGTAGAGGCGGCACCCAAGTTCAGCCTTGAGGGCGGTTTGCCGCCCGCGGAGCTGGAGCTTATAAAGGAGCTTCGCAGAAGACGGCTTCACGCGGTGCTTGTTATTAACAAAATCGATATGCTCGAAAAAAAGGAAGCCCTCTTAACCCTTATCACCCTTTATACAAAGGAGTTTGAATTTGATACGGTAGTTCCGCTATCGGCAAAAACGGGCGACGGGGTAGATATTCTTTTAAGCGAGCTTTATAAATTTTC
>CAZRMP010000074.1:0-5039 GCA_964601235.1 uncultured Ruminococcus sp. | reverse complement strand
CGTTTGCGTTGATGTTCACGACAGTCCCGTTGTTGCAGTTGTTGACCCTGATATGATGGCTACAATGCCCGCCGCTCTTACTGCCGCTACCGGTATGGACGCTCTTACCCACGCCATTGAGGGCTACATAACAAAGGGCGCTTGGGAGCTTTCCGATATGTTCCATATCAAGGCTATTGAGATTATTGCCCGTTCGCTCCGTGACGCTGTTAAGAACGGCAAGGAAGGCCGTGACGGTATGGCTCTCGGTCAGTATGTTGCGGGAATGGGCTTCTCTAATGTAGGCCTCGGTGTTGACCACTCTATGGCTCATACACTTTCCGCTTATTATGACACTCCCCACGGCAAGGCTTGTGCAATCCTTCTTCCCACCGTTATGGCTTACAATGCCGAGTACACGGGCGAGAAGTATAAGGATATCGCTAAGGCTATGGGCGTTGAGGGCGTAGACAATATGACTCAGGAACAGTACCGCAAGGCGGCTGTTGACGCTGTCCGTCAGCTGGCTGAGGATGTAGGAATCCCCACCACCTTAAAGGGTATTGTTAAGGAAGAGGATATTCCTGCCCTTGCTGAATCTGCTTATGCTGACGCTTGCCGTCCGGGCAACCCGAGAGAGACCAGCGTTGAGGATATCATCGAGCTTTACAAGAGCCTGATGTAATAACAGACCTTATCTAAAAACTCAAGCCTCCGACAAAAAGTCGGAGGCTTTTGCTATACCGATTTTTTGAGAACTGCGGTCATAACCGTAATATCGTCAAGGTGATTATCGCTGCGGCGGCGTTTAGCGCCCTCGCATATGCGTTCAGCAAGCTCCTCTGCCGTGCCGTCTGTCCAGTTCTCGATTTCACCCTTAATCCAGTCGGTCCCCTCGACCGAGGCACCGTCCGACATCAGCACCACAATATCCCCGATTTTGCACTTTACAACCGCCTTGTCAAAGCTTATTTCACGCAGAATACCTGCGGGCAGGGAGGTGCTTTCCGCTTTTCCCGTGCGCCCTGAGCGCCTTATTAATGTGGGTGCGGCACCCGCTTTGTAAAGCTCCACCTGCCCCGTGAATAAATCGATACTTGCTATATCCACAGTAGCAAGGGATTCATCGGTGGATTTAAAAAGCATTGAGGAATTTAGTATTCTAAGGGAGCAATCATAGCCAAATCCCGCCTTTATAAGACGGCTCATAAGCCCCGATGCCATAGCGCCGTCAACCGCCGCTCTGCCGCCCGTTCCCATTCCGTCGGAAAGAATCATAATAAAATGCCCTCTGCCGTCAAAGAAATATTTGTAAGCATCTCCGCACATCGCCGAGTCGGAGGCGCATTTTTGCGCTATTCCCACATCAACCCTTATTTCGGCATGCTCATTAATAGTGATATATATACTGTCGTTTGATGTGTTAATTGCAGGCGGGTCAAAATCTCTCTCGCACACAACCGACAAAAGCTTCATCATTTGCAATTTGTTTATTATGGTATTAGGTTGCTTTTTTGCCTTTATTTCAAGGCTCATTCTGCCGAATTTATCAATTTTACAGGTAGATTCTTCTGTATTAAGTTGGAGATTCTTTAGTGCCGCTGAAACCTTTGCGGCGGTGGAATTATCAAATTTTCCGTCCTTTTCGAGGTCATTTGCAAGCTCTGACAGCATATAGGAAATCCCGTCAAACTGGTCGGATACCACCGAACGCACCTCGTCGATACGGTTTTCGGCGGCAATTCTTGATGTGTAATCGGAATACCGCTTATAGGCGGCATTTGCTACTTGCGAGACTCTTAAGCATCTGCCGCGAAACTCCTCAGGCGCGCCGTTTTCGGGGGTTCTGCTGCCTTCCTTTATGGCCTTCGTCATTCCGAGTATGGCTTCAACCGTGCTGTCGCGGCGGCTTTCCCAGCAATGAATCCGCAACTTGCAACCGGCGCAGGCATCCTGCTCAATCGCCGTGATAACCGTTCCAAAATCGGGGGAGTTAATTTTTGAAAGCTCGGCGGATACCTGATCTACTGTTTCTGAAACATCGCACAGGGCGCTTGCCGCCGCATTTAGCTTCATAGAAAGAGATTTTTTAAAGCCGTCAGGGGTTACAAGCTTTGGATATACCGAAAAAATGCGGCTTATGTTTACAGAAAGGCGTCTTGGCAAAATTAAAAACAGTGCAGAGCCGAGGGCTGTTTCAATTACGGTTGCGGCTATAAGTATCGGGTTACCTGTGGTTATAGAGCCTGTAAGGCTGAAAATGAGCGGTACTGCCACCTGAACATATTTTCCTAATGAGGAAAACACACCTGCTATAAGACCTATAAAGGCGTAAATCACCGCTATTTCGCCGATAGCACCGCTTAATGTAAGGGAAAGGGCAACTGTTGTACCGCAAACCGCGCCCGAGAGCGTACCCCCGTATTTTGCCGCGGTAAGTATTAGGGCTATGCCCAGTATGTGACCGAGGGAAATACCATTAAATGTAAAGCCGTTGACACCTGTTAAAATAATACTAAGCGTGGCAAAAAGCGAAACCAGCTCGTCCGCACCAAGTCCGCTTACTGCTCTTGGAAGAGCGCGGAAGCAACGGCTTACAAAAAATGTGCCGCCAGCCGCAAGGAGTGATTCCGAAAGTACTTTGAGAAAGCTGAAATTAAGCCCGCCGAGTGTCACTGCCGAGGTTAAAAAGCTTGAAAGTAAGCATATAAAGCTTAAAAAGACGGGATTTTCCGTCAACCTTTTATAGTTGCTTAGCAGAAGCTTTATAGCGATTATGGCGAGCATTGCCGCTATGTAACGAAAACCGCCTGTATCAAGCGCGGGGATAAAGTAGCCTAAAAAGACCCCTACTGCCGCCGCCGGGGTGTATGTAAGCGAAGCCCCTGCAGCCAGAGATAACCCGAAGGGCAAAAGCTTGTCCGCAACCGCCGCACGCGCGGCTATAAAGCCCGCCACCGCCGCCAAAGCGTGGGTAGCTCCCGCCGCAATCAGCTCCCTGTGATTAAATTTTTCCGTTTTTTCTGATATTTTTACAATATCCTTCAATTAAAATCACCGCCGTATTTTTCTTCACTCTAATTATACGGCGGTGAGGGTATATAATTTGTCAAAGTGGGCGGGGGAATTAATAATATTTTTGACGAAAAATAACTTTTTTCTTAAAAAAGAATATTTTTTATGCTGTTGGACAGGATATAAATAATAAATCTAAGAAGGGTGAAATGTAACAATGAAACGCGTTTTAGTGGTTTTGCTTACATTTATTATGTTGCTTAGCGTTTGTATGATTTCTGTATCGGGGCTTTCAAAAATCGGCTCCCGTTCGGACGAGGTGAGGGCTGTTCAGCAGGCGTTAAAGGAAAAGGGTTATTACAACTATAACGTGGACGGAATTTTCGGCACAAGAACACAGTCTGCCGTAAAAAGCTTTCAGCGGGATAACGGACTTGAGGCGGACGGCATAGCGGGGGAGAAGACCCTTAAAGCGCTGGGGGTGACTTCGGGCAGTAATTCCTACGGCGGATATAACTCCTCGGATTACGATTTGTTAGCACGCATTATTTCTGCCGAGGCGAGGGGAGAAAGCTATTTGGGTCAGGTCGCCGTTGGAGCGGTTATATTAAACCGAATCGAACATCCCTCGTTTCCCGACACCCTTTCGGGAGTAATTTATCAAAAGGGTGCGTTTTCCTGCCTTAATGACGGGCAGTTTTACGAGGCCGTAGCAGACAGCGCCTACAGCGCCGCGCGGGACGCGATAAACGGTCTCGACCCAAGCGGCGGCGCGATTTATTACTATAATCCGAGTACAGCAACAAGCAAATGGATTTTCTCCCGCCCTGTTATAACAACTATAGGGAATCATAGGTTTTGCAGTTAGTTTGATTGAAAACAAAAAACCGTCCTCGAAAAGAAAACGGTTTTTTGTTTGTGACCTTTGAATTTTATTATACGAATTAAATATGCCCGAAAACGAGAATTTTCTTATATTCAAATTTATCTATTCATGGTAATTGAATTTACAGTTAGGACATTTAGGATAATCAATATCATGGGATTTACCGCATTTTGGACAGGTTCGTTGCCATATTTCATCTTGGGCTGTTTCATCAATTTGTTCATTTTTCAATGCGTTTTTTTCTTTGTAATATTTCTTAGCTTTCTTAAGATAAGCAAAACCGAGAACAAGCGAAAGCAATGACAACGCTAACATTATGATTAAAATAATAATTTTATTTGCCATAGCAGATTCAATCAAACCGGATGAAGTAACACTTACATCAGAAAAAAACAAAAACAAACCAAAAGCAAGAAAAATTAAAGCTGCCAAAAAACAGGCTACAGCTAACGGTGTTGCATTTCCGGGTGCAGTTACTGTGGGCGGAACTTTTCCGGTACCAATATAGTGCCCCGGATTAAACATATTATTTTGGAACTCAATAACATCTTTTAAGGAATCATATTCTGTTTCTCTGTCTTTATTATCTTCGTTCATAATGTGCCGCCTTTCCATACCGCGCGCAATTTGTTAATAATCCATAATTTACATTTCCTTAAATCTGCAATACCTAATTACATTTAAAGAAGAATCATTAAACCTATTTGCAGAACGGAAAATGCCTTCATCCAAACCGGTTATTCCGTTTGGTTTTCCTTTTACGACGAATAATGTAATAACATTGTCAGTTGTATCAAATTTAAAAATCGGCACTTTGTCAGCATATCGTTTTCCTGCTAAATGCCACAATCTCGGTGTCTGTTCCCAAGCAATATAATCATCTATACAATGTATGATTGTATGTTTATTAGCAGAATTTTTAGTCACAATAATCTTATATTGTTTATCGTCGCAAATACATTTATAAATTTTTAAATATTCTGTTTCTTTCACAAGTTCTTTTGATGTCTTAAAAGCTTCAAATATTTTCATAATATCACCACCTATATGTTATTATAGCATAAAAGCAGTATGGGTGCAAGAGCAGAGCCGAATTATTCATTATCTAACATCTCGTTAAATTTATTGCAAAATTGTGAGGATTTTATTATTCTTCTTC
>CAZRMP010000073.1:2766-5045 GCA_964601235.1 uncultured Ruminococcus sp. | reverse complement strand
TTACCCGCCACTTTCCTTTTTTCGCACGCAATTTGTCCGTTACGCACACAATTACCGAAATAAGGCTTATTAAGCCTAAATATATCAAAATGTATTTATTATCCAAAAGAATCACCGTATTGTAGCTTTGTCGGGAAGAGACAGATAAAACCTTCCCCCCCTTGAGGGAAAGGCGGCAACTTCAGATGTATGATGAGGTGCAGCCGCGAAAGCGGCTTTATATTCGGTATAAACAAGCCCCTGCTCTGCATATTCTGTTTATCTAATCTCCGCCTGCAAATATAATATAGCATTTTATTTTAATAATATCAAGTCATATCGAACGATTATGATATAAAGCGTTAATTTATAACACAACAATGAATTAATAATTGTGATTTATTATTTATTTGCTATAATTTAATTGTAAGCTTACAATAATTCAATTTTAAGGAGAAAAGATATGAAACTGAATATTGGCTCTATAATAAAAGAGCTTCGCTTAAAACGAAGTGTTACGCAAGAGCAGTTAGCCGCTTATTTAGGAGTTACGCCTCAGGCAATTTCACGCTGGGAATCCGGCAACGGATATCCTGATTTAGAAATTTTACAGAGTATTGCAGAATATTTTTTCGTTACTACAGACGAATTGCTCGGTATTAACCGCACGGAACGGGAAAAACGGCTTGCAGAAATACACAATGAAATTAAGGAATGGAAGGAATGTTTCGGAAATTTCAATCCTAAGGAAAAGGCTATATCAGCGGCACGCGCTTTTGCAGCGGAATTTCCTGCTGACGAAAAGATACAAGAATTTTTGGCAGATTCCATTTGCAGAGCATATATGTGGGATTCCGATATTAATATCAATATACTTAAAGAAGCCGAAAAAATATATAAGACCTTAATTGAGGACACCAAAAGCGTTGATTTCCGAAACCGAATTTTGGAGAGCCTTGCGGCATTGTATTCCGTTGGTTTTAAAGACGAATTTAAAACAGAACAAGCCGTTTCACGATTGCCGAAACTAAAATACTGTCAAGAAGGTGTCGCTTTTAAGATAGGAAATCTAAAACAACGGCAAGAGTATATCAGCTTATTAACGGAACATCTCGGAAACGCATTGGTTGATTATATTATAAATCTGCCCAACGGACCCGAATCATGGGACGATAAAATCAATATGCTTAAATGGATTATTGGATTATTCGATTATATTTACGGAGATAACCTCCTTTATAATCATTCCTTTATGGGATATGTTTACCGTGTTATCGCCACATACAAAGTTGCACAGAATAAGTATGATGAAACGCTTGATTGTCTTGAAAAAATGTGCGAGCATTATATTTCAAAATACGATTCAAAGCCGGGCGAAAAATTCACTTCTGTTTTTACCGATCTGCTTGATTATCCTGAAATAAGCGATAATTTTGACGATTTACAGGTTCATAACGATGCGTGGTATGTTCTCAAAACCAAATTGGTTCAAGAAAGATATGATCCAATTAGAAATACCGAACGCTTTAATATGATTTTAGATAAGCTGACTCAGATTGCTGAATAAAAACGGACTGTTGCGTTAAGGTAAAGCTATATAATACAAAGGCTCCCTACTGTGAAGACTTGGGAGCCCTTTTTATTGCAGTGGTTATGATTTTTAAACCGCCTTTTCAATCTGTTTTTTAAGCTTTACGATAATTCTTTTTTCAAGTCTTGAAATATATGACTGCGAAATTCCGAGGGTATCGGCGACCTCCTTTTGGGTATATTCCTGATAGCCATTCATACCGAACCGCATTTCCATTATCTGCTTTTCCCTGGGCGGGAGACTTCCCACAAGGCGCAAAAGCAAAAATCTTTCGTCCTCCTGCTCTACCCCCCTGCCGATATCGTCTGCGTCGCTGCCCAAAACATCGGAAAGCAACAGCTCGTTGCCGTCCCAATCGATGTTGAGCGGCTCATCTATCGAAACCTCGTTTTTACGGCTCGCATTTTTGCGTAAGAACATCAGAATTTCGTTTTCAATACATCTTGAAGCATAGGTCGCAAGCTTGATGTTTCTGTCCGCACAGAAGGTATTTACCGCCTTTATAAGCCCTATTGTTCCTATGGAAATCAAATCCTCAATATTAACCCCCGCCGAGTCAAATTTTCTGGCTATGTATCTTTTCTCATTTATTCTGTCCCATATATTTTTCCTTCAAATTTCCAAGAGGTTTACCTACTTTATTGACTTCTTCAAAGAACAAGCTATTGGAGTTATATATTCTTTATACTTTTTTATTTCATTAATTTCT
>CAZRMP010000073.1:0-2756 GCA_964601235.1 uncultured Ruminococcus sp. | reverse complement strand
ATATTATGCACTATAAGGGTGTTTCGGCTCTCCTCGTCGCCATCGTTTAAAAGTTTTTGCTCTTCTTCGGCGGAAAGGGGTGGCGGTAGGGTTTCGGGTCCTTTTATGTAAAAGGTCGGCTTTATTATTCCTATTTTAATTAGTAAAGCATATATAAACGATTTTATTTTCATTATTATCCACCTGTCTCAAATAAATATTTCGGGATTTACTATTGCCTGATAGTCGTCTCTAAGGGGTGTTTTAGAAACCGCAAGTATCGGTTTTTCAAGTTTAACTGTGCGTTTTCCGTCGCTTATAACAGCGCTGTCACACCTAAACCCGTCAAGTGTTCCCCCGCCCGAGACCGTGCTTAGGGGCAATATTCGGTAACGGCTTTTAATTTTTTCATCGGTGTCAGGGCTGTCTGTGCCCAGCAAGGCTTTTACAAATTCGCTGTCGGCAATTATAACCTCCGAGCCGCTTAAATAATCCTTAATCGAATTTCCGGTATCCACTATGCCCTCCATAGTTATGCTTTTTTCCTCTGCCGTGACGGTAATCTCGCACCTTTCGGCAAGCTCGGAGGTTTTCGAAAATATCGCCTTCAAAAGCATAAAAAGCAAATAAGTAATTACCGATACCCCTATAAGCACCGCAGGGGAAATGTTAAAGTAGACCACAGAGTTTACAACCGTCATTCCGTTAGGTTTAAAGAGATACCAAACCGCCGTCATAATGCCGCCGAAGCCGCAGGTCACAAGAAACAGCACCCCTGCCGCCCGCAAAAACCGCTTTGTGCTCCTGAAGCCGAAAGCGCATATCACCATAACCGCGCAGACAGCGGCTCTGAAAATTACATCTATAAAAATACCGAAATTCGGAGCAAATATGTAAAGGGAGGAAAGCGCGCCCGCCGACGCACCGCCAAGCTGACGGAAAACGGGAAGCTTTACGCGTAAAATCGCCGCGGCAGCAGACAACAGAAAATAATCGACAATTAAATTTAGTATAACAATTATATCCGCGTAGACAACCAAACGCTTCGCCTCCTAACGGTTTTATTATACTCTTTTAAGCGCGCGGATTATGTCGGTTAGTAAGGGCGAAAAGTATACTTTTTAATAGTAAAATGCAAAAAATAAGTCGGTCTGCTTTTGCAAACCGACTGTTCTGTATTTAATTATATTTAGATTACCTTGCAAATTCCTATTCCGAGAGCTCCCCCGCCCACATGGCAGGAAATGCTTAAAGGCAGAGCGTCAAGCTCAATTTTAAGGTCGGGGAAACGCTTTGCTACCTCCCGCTGCCATTCCTTTCCCGCCTCAAGGTCGCCCGAATACGCGGCACGAATTTCCACCTTCTCGCCCGCAAAACGGGTGTTAAGGTCATTTTCGATACCATCGAGCATAGCGTCGGTGGCGGCTTTCATTCCGCGCACCTTTTTATAAGCGTCCAGCTTGCCGCCCTGAATCTGCAAAACAGGCTTAATACCAAGCAATGTACCTATCGCCGCGCCGGCAGTGGTAACTCTGCCGCTCTTCTTAAGATGTTCAAGGGTGTTTACAGAAACATAAATACTTTGTAAATCCGCCTCGTTTTCGCTTATCTCGGCAATTTCTTTAGCGGAAAGTCCCTTATCTGCAAGCTTAACTGCATTAAAAACAGAGGTATAAAGGGTTACGGAAATTCTTTTATTGTCTACTATAAATACCCTGCCGTCATAGTCGTCGGCAAACGCCTTAGAGGTTTCGCAGGTTCCGCTAAGTCCGCTTGACATTGGAAAATATACAACAGCTTCATAATCCTTTAAAATATCGTCCCACATTTCAGTAAGCGCGGCAGGAGAGGGCTGTGAGGTGGAAACCTCCGCTCCTGAATCCAAGACTTCAAAAAAATTATCATAGGACATTTCGCCGTATTCGGTATATTCCTTTCCGTCAACCACAAAGGGCATTTCTAAAAGAAAAATTCCGTTTGCCTTTGCGGCTTCTGGAGTGATTCCGCTGTTGGTATCGGTCATAATGGCTGTTTTATTCATTTAAAGCTCCATTCCGCCGTTAAGGCACATAAAAATACACATATATTTTATTTCTTTTTCGCCTGTTTGTCAATACATAAAAAATCATAGTTGACTAATTTTAAAAAAGTATGTAAAATAAAAAGGTCGGCAAATTTAAGTCGGCAGTAAAAGCAAGTTTACAGGAACGGCGATTTTGATGTCAATTAATAAGGAATGGTATAAAAAGGGGCTTCGTGACGGCATACCGATTGCTCTGGGTTACTTTGCGGTGGCGTTTACCCTCGGAATAATTGCAAAAAAGGCAGGGCTTACCGCCTTTCAGGCAGGGCTTGCCACGGGGCTTACCAATGCCTCAGCGGGCGGTTACGCGGGCTTTACCCTGATTGCGGCGGGAGCGGGCTACCTTGAGGTTGCACTTACCGAGCTTATTGTCAATGCGCGGTATCTTTTAATGTCCTGTGCGCTAAGTCAAAAGCTTTCCCCCGATACTTCAATTTTTCACAGAATACTTGTAGCATTTGATGTAACCGACGAAATCTTCGGCATTTCGGTTTCGGTCACAGGCACGCTTAATCCTTTTTACAACTACGGCGCTATGACCGTAGCAATACCGGGTTGGACATTAGGTACGATATTCGGTGTAATCACGGGCAATATTCTTCCCCAAAGCCTTGTAAGTGCTTTGGGCGTAGGACTTTACGGAATGTTTATTGCGATAATTATTCCGCCCGCAAAGAAAAACAAGGTTATAGCC
>CAZRMP010000072.1:0-5046 GCA_964601235.1 uncultured Ruminococcus sp. | reverse complement strand
AAGCACTTTTTTAAATTTTTTTGAAATTTTATTTGAACTGCTTTAAATCCTTATCAAAAAGCATAAGCCGCTTAACCGAGCAAAATACGGGAGCGATATTCATTTCCCCGAAAAAGGCGCTAAGCACAAGCGAGGGATTCAAATTCCCCTCGTTGCCCGCCGAGAGGATAAGCAAAGCCTTATCGCCCGTAAATTCGGCGCTTTTAATTTTGGGAATAATATCAAACTCCTTAATTCTGCCCTTTTTGTCCTTTTTCTGACAGATTACCGACTCTTTCGACAAAAATTCCTTTAATTTGTGATAAAGCGGAGCGTTTTCGGGGTCGAAGGTGAGCTCGTACTCGGCAAAGGCTATATCAACCGTGGGCAATACGGGCTCTTCGGCGCGGAAAAATTCAATATCCGCGGGCGCGGCGGCGTTAAGCCTGTCAATAGCTTCCTCAAAGGGAAAATCATCATCGGTAAGGCGAATATCCATAACCTCGTAGACACCCTCAAAGCCCAAGGAGAGGGGCACGGCGTAATTTATGTAAATATGGCGGTTAAAGCCCTCGGTGTACCAGACGGGTATGCCCGATTTCCTGATAACCCTAATCATAAGGCGGTTCATATCAAGGTGGGACACAAACTTCATTCTGCCTAATTTTGTGTAAAAAATTCTAACGCTTTTCAAAGCAGACTCCCTCCCCGTAGCAAGCAGCGCCGCAGCCCGCGCATTTTTCGCGGCAGTTGGGCGTGGTTTCCGCCCTGTGTGCGCGCTCGTTTTCACAGATTAAGAATTTTTTGGTCACGCCGTAGTCAAGGTGATCCCAAGGGTTAATTTCGCTGTACTCGCGCTTTCTGCCTGCGTAGAACTCGGGCGACAGGTCATTTTCCTTGAACGCTTCCGCCCAAAGCTCGGGTTTAAAGCACTCGTTCCAGCTGTCAAACCTACAGCCCTTTTTAAAGGCGGACTCTATAACATAACCCAAACGGCGGTCGCCGCGGGCGAATGCGCCCTCTAAAAGGCTGGTTGAAGAATCGTGCCAGCTTATATTAACCCTGCGGTTTTTGTTGGAATATTTGAGTACCGTCTGCCTGCGCTCAATCTCCTCCTTGCCTATCTGGGGCTCGAACTCAAAGGGGGTAAAGGGCTTTGGCACGAAGGTGGAAACGCTTATCGAAACCGAGGGGGATTTGCCCTTGGGTCTGTCGGGCAAGCTGTAGAAAAGGTCGATTATCCTCTGACCTAAATCAGCAATGCCTTTTAAGTCCTCGTCGGTCTCGGTGGGCAAGCCTAACATAAAGTAAAGCTTCACTGCGGTGTAGCCGCCCTCAAAGGCGGTTTTGCAGGTGCGGAAAATCTCCTCCTCGGTGACATTTTTGTTAATGACATCGCGGAGTCTCTGAGTACCCGCCTCGGGCGCAAAGGTAAGCCCGCTTTTTCTTACATGGTTAATTTTGTCTAACAGCTCCTTTGAGAAGTTGTCTACTCTAAGGGACGGCAGAGCAAGGCTTATTTCATTCGGCTCAGTCCAGCAAAGCATTTGATTAAGGAGCGGTTCAAGCTCTCTGTAATCGCTGGTGCTAAGGGAAGACAGGGAAATTTCGTCATACCCCGTGCTTTCGCACAGCGCCTTTGCCTGACGGTTTACCGTCTCGGCGCTTTTTTCCCTTACGGGGCGGTAGATAAAGCCCGCCTGACAAAATCTGCAGCCGCGAATACAGCCGCGAAAAATCTCCTGCACCGCTCTATCGTGGACTATCTCTATAAAGGGTACGACAAAATTATCGGGATAAAAGCAGTTGTCCATATCATTTATAATGCGCTTTTTGACCGTCTTCGGCGCGCCCTCTTTTGGCGTTACGGCGGCCACCGTTCCGTCCCCGTTATAGCTTACATCATAAAGCGAGGGAACATAAACCCCCTCTATTTTAGCGGCGGCGCGGAGAAACTCCTCCTTACCCCCGCCCTTTGCCTTAAACTCCTTATAAAGGTCGATAACCTCCAAATCGACCTCCTCGCCCTCCCCCAAGAAAAAGAGGTCCACAAAGTCGGCAAGGGGCTCTGCATTGCAGACGCAAGGTCCCCCCGCCACAACAAGGGGCGACAGCCCGTGCCTGTCCTCACTCCTTACGGGCAGACCCGCAAGGTCAAGCATATTAAGCACATTTGTATATGACAGCTCATACTGCAGGGTAAAGCCGATAAAATCGAAATCCTTTATGCTGTCGCGGCTCTCGAGGGCGAAAAGGGGAATATTATTCTCCCGCATTTTTTCCTCAAAGTCCACCCAGGGGGCAAAAACCCGCTCGCACCAGATATCCTCACGGCTGTTGAACTGCGAATAGAGTATCTTCATTCCAAGGTGGGACATACCTATCTCGTATGTATCGGGAAAGCAGAAGGCAAACCGCACATCAACCTTTTCCTTATCCTTAATCACGCTGTTTATTTCGCCCCCCGAATCCCGTCCGGGTTTTTGGACTGATAACAGCAGTCTTTCAAAGTCCTTTTCTTTCATAATTTACTCTCCGCTTAATTGACATTTCGTAGAGGAGGGGCTTAAGTGCCCTCCCGAGGTTTTGCGAAATTGACGGAACGACACATAGGTCGTTCCCTACTATTTTTTCTTTGGTTTGTGGATATTTCTTATGGTTTTCTTGGGTTTTTGGGGTTTTGCGTAGCCCTCGCGCCTATCGGGAGCGACAAGGCAGTTAGGCCCTGTGCCGATAAGGTCAAGCCTGCCCTCTTTTTTAAGGGCGGAAAGCACAAGCGCGCGGTTTTCGGGCTTGAAGTACTGCAAAAGCGCCCTTTGCTCCGCCTTTTCCCGCTCGGTGCGGGGTACATAGACGGGCTCTAAGGTCTCAGGGTCAAGACCTGTGTAAAACATACAGGTAGAGACCGTGCCGGGCGTCGGGTAAAAGTCCTGCACCTGCTCGGGGTGAAGCCCGTGCTTTTTAAGGAATACCGCAAGCTCGATTGCGTCCTTTTTGGTGCTTCCCGGGTGGGAGGACATAAGATAGGGCACTAAGTACTGCTTTTTGCCCGCGCTTTCGGTAAGCTCGTAAAACCGCTTTTCAAATTTGTTGTATACCTCGATAGGCGGCTTGCCCATTTTCTTAAGCACGCGGTTTGAGCAATGCTCGGGGGCGACCTTAAGCTGACCGCTTATGTGGTGGTTTACAAGCTCCTTGAAGAACTCCTCGTTTTCGTCGGCTATAAGGTAATCAAACCTTATCCCCGAGCGGATAAAGACCTTTTTAATTTTAGGCAGAGCCCTAAGCTCCCGCAAAAGGGACAGATAATCCTCGTGGGTGACCTTTACCGCGGGGCAAACCGTGGGGGCTAAGCACTTTTTGTCGGGGCAAAGCCCTTTTTTAAGCTGACCGTCACAGGAGGGACGGCGGAAGTTGGCGGTAGGTCCGCCGACATCGTGAATATAGCCCTTAAAATCGGGCATTTGGGTTAACAGCTTTGCCTCGTTTATAACCGATTCGTGACTGCGCACCGAAACCTGTCTGCCCTGATGAAAGGCAATAGAGCAGAAATTACAGGCTCCGAAGCACCCTCGGTTGTGAATAAGGGAAAACTTGACCTCTTTTATACCGGGGACTCCCCCTAACGCCTCATAGCTCGGGTGGTAGTCCCGCATAAAGGGAAGTCCGTAAACCTCGTCCATTTCCTCTGTAGTAAGGGGCGGCATCGGGGGATTTTGCACCACTATTTTTTGTCCGTGCCGCTGTATCACCGTTCTGCCCCGCACCGCGTCGTGCTCGGTCTGCTGAATTTTGCAGGCCTTAGCATAAAGGCGTTTTCCCTTTTCATCGGGAAGGCTTACAAGCTCATAGGCGGCGCACTCCTGTGCGCCTGAAATAGGTGTATAGTCGGCGGCGTTTACGGCATAACAGGTGCCCAAAATATCGGTAATGGAGGAAATATCCTCCCCCGCCGCCAATCTATCGGCAATCTCGACAATATGCTTTTCCCCCATACCGTACATAAGCAGATCCGCTCCCGAGTCCATAAGCACCGAGGGGCGCACCCTGTCGTCCCAATAATCGTAATGGGCAAAACGCCTAAGGGAAGCCTCAAGCCCGCCTATGCATACAGGTATTTCGGGATACAGATATTTAAGCTTTTTGGTGTATACAATAACCGCCCTGTCGGGTCTTGCCCCCGATTTGCCGCCCGCTGTATATGCGTCGTCGCTTCTGCGCTTTTTGGCGGCGGTGTAGTGGGCGACCATTGAATCTATATTACCGCTGTTTACCAAAAAGGCATATTTCGGCTTTCCGAAGCGTTTATAATCGTTATCCTTCTGCGGCTGGGGGATAATGCAAACCTTATACCCCGCGTGTTCGAGCACACGGGAGATAATAGCCGTGCCGAAGCTGGGGTGGTCAACATACGCGTCCCCCGTCACAATTACAAAATCAGGCTGCTCCCAGCCGTACTCCCGCATTTCCTTTGCGGTTATAGGTAAAAAAGGCATAATGTCCTCCGCTTGAAAAATATAATATAGTATAACATATTCGATTAATTTCTACAAGGAGCAACCAAAATGGACGAACAGGAAAATTTTAAACCTAAAGGCGGCTTTTTCGGGATAATAATTACCCAAATGACCGTCACGCTTATAATCCTTTTATCGGTGCTTGCCGTAAAATATTTTTTTAAGGGTACATATTTGTCCCTTAAAGATTGGTACAGCGTTAATATCTGCGCCGAGACCGATATAAACGAGGTTTTAGATAATGAGATTTAAAGCTTTCGGCACGGAATTTTATGTATCCTTTCTGTTTGCGGCGGTTATCACAGCTATGCTTGCATTCGACAGGACGGGCTTTATTCTGCCCCTGCTTTTCGCGGTTTTAATACACGAATTGGGGCACCTTACCGCAATGTGGGTTTTGGACTGCGCGCCGAAGCGGATAAGGCTCGTACCCGCCGCAGTGGAGATTACCACAAAAATCGGGAGCGGCGGAAAATATGAAATTTTTATCGCCCTTTGCGGCCCCGCAGTGAATTTACTGCTGTTCGCCGTCCTTTTTGTAAACTATCTC
>CAZRMP010000071.1:0-5060 GCA_964601235.1 uncultured Ruminococcus sp. | reverse complement strand
GGTGTTTATGTGGTGGGCAAACCTTGCAGTACCCGTAAATGACGATTACCGCACTATATTCCCGCCCGACTGCGAGTGGGTAAACGACCATGACCGCCGCGCCGTGCTTGAATGGCCGATTGCAAAGGGCATTTACAAAACCGCCCGTCCCTACAATTTCGGCGAAGGTACAGACCTTTCCCACTACAGCGCAGTAAAGGTTCCGTCTTCCTACCTTATTTCTCAGGGTCAGTCGGATATGGACTTTATAGCGGGCTATGATACAGGAATAAATAAGGGTATTGCTACTGTTGCTAACCATCATATTTCACCGGGTAAGAAGATGTGGCACTGGGGAATCGGCGATTTCGGCGATATGTGGTGCTCTAACCTTACCGATAAAAACGGCCCGTATATTGAGCTTATGACGGGCGTTTATACCGATAACCAGCCTGACTTCACCTGGATTGCCCCCTACGAAACAAGGGAGTTTGAGCAGTACTGGTATCCAGTCCGCGAGATAGGCGAGATAAAGAATGCTACAATAGACGCGGCAGTAAATGTTGAAAACCGCAAAGAGGGACTTTATTTCGGATTTAATGTTACGGGTGTGTTTAATAACTGCACTATAACCGTAACCGATAACGGCAAGGAAATATACAGCGAAAAAACCGATATGTCCCCCGATAAGGTATATCACAAAATCCTTGATGCTGAAATATCGGATATACATAATGTTAAGGTTTCCCTTACAGATGAAAACGGCAAGGAATTAGTTTCCTATATACCCTACAGACGCGGTCAGAAACAGCCGATTAAGGTAAGAAAGCCGGTAAAGCGCCCCTCGGAGTACAATACTGTTGAGGAGCTTTACATAAACGGTCTCCACTTAGAGCAGTACAAGCAGCACAACTACAAGCCTGAGGATTATTACCTTGAGGGATTGCGCCGCGACCCGGGCGACATTCGCTGTAACACCTCTATGGGTAGACTCTCCCTTAAGAACGGAAAATTTGAGGACTGCGTAAAATACTGCGATAAGGCGATAGAGAGATTGACCGACCGAAACGAGCATCCTGCTGATACCGAGGCGTTTTATCTTAAGGGCGTAGCGCTCGAATACCTCGGCGAGTATGACAAGGCTTACGATATTCTGTACCGTGCCGCCTGGAACTATCCTCACAGAAGTGCCGCTATGTATGAGCTTGCCTGCATCGACTGCCGCAGAGGAGATTTTTGCTTAGCGCTTGAGCATCTTGACGAGTCTATCGGTCTTAACAAGGGTCACACCAAGGCGCATAACCTTAAAACCGCTATTGCGCGCAAAATCGGTTGCGAATGTGCTAAACAGAGTGCTATAGACGGCATTAACGATGATAAGCTTGACCTGTTCGCACTTATAGAGTATTCTCATTTTGAGAATGTAGCGGAAAAAATCGCGCAGTTTGCAGAAAAGCCCGAAAATATGCTTGATGTTGCCCGCGACTATATGAAGGCGGGACTTTATGAGGACGCGCTTTACACATTGAAGCTTGCCGACAGCAATTCTCCCCTTGTAAATTACTATTTAGCTTTTATCACAAAGGATAATTCTTATATTGAAAAGGCTGAAAAGGCAGAGATGGGCTATTGCTTCCCCTCAAATGTTGAGGATATTGCGGTGCTGAAATACGCTTCCGAAACAGCTACAAATACGGCTAACGCCGATTATTATCTCGGCTGTCTCTATTATGACCGTTTCCGTTATACCGAGGCGGCGGAATGCTTTGAAAGCTGTGTACGCAAAAATCCCGAGCACGGCAGAGCATGGCGCAACCTCTCGCTTTACTGGTTCGACAAGGCGCATAACGGCAAAAAGGCACTTTGCTGTATGGAAAACGCCCTTAAATACCGCCCCGAAGACCCGAGACTCTTGCTTGAATATGAGCAGTTACTTAAAAACACCAATGCAAGCTTAGAAGAAAGACTCGCGGTTTACGACAAATATCCCGAGCTTTTAAAGGAGCGGGACGACTGCTATCTTGACAAGCTTACTCTGCTGTCTCAACAGGGCAAATACGAGGAAGCTATCAATATGGCGGCGGCAAAACACTTCCATATCTATGAGGGCGGCGAGGGCAAGCTTACCAAACAGCACGCCTGGATGCATGTACTTTACGGCAACGAGCTGGCTAAAGCGGGCAATACCGAAAAGGCAGAGCAGATTTATATGAAGGGTATAAATATGCCTAAGTCCTACGGCGAGGCAAAGACCTTCTTCAATCAGGAGGCACATATTTACTACTATTTAAGCAAGCTTTATACGGGCGATAAGCGTATTGCGGCTCTCGAAAAGGCGGCAGAGTACAAGGCGGCGGTTTCGGAAATATCTCTCTTCCGTGCCTTGGCGCTTAAGGAACTCGGAAGAAATGACGAGGCAAAGGCTGTCCTTGACGAAATGTTAGCTTCTGCACAGAACCTCATCGATAACAAGGATATGCGTACCTATTACGGTGTAGGCTCGCCCAGTCCCATGCCCTTCGAGCTTAATATTGAAAAGAACAATCTGCTTGCAGGCTATACTCTTAAAGCATTTGCGCTTTACGGACTGGGCTTGTACAGCGAGTCGGAGCTTTGCATACGCCGCGCGGCAGAGCTTGACCCGAATGACTTTGCGGTTTATACTTACAGACAGATAACTAAATAATTAAAGGAGCATACTGATTATGGCAATAGTTGATTTTATTTCTTCTAAAGGTGATTGTGCAGAAAGCCTGGAAAGCTTTATAAACGGTCTTTCCGATAATACAACAGTTGTTTTAAAGGGCGAGTGTTATTTTTCCCGAAAGGTTCGGGTAAGGAATAAAAAAGGCCTTGCCATAGTCGGAGAGGATGCAAAAATAATTACGGCGTTTGACCCGATGGAGGGCTTCTATAAATACAGCGGCGCTTTCGATTTTGATGGCTGTGAAAACCTAACCCTTAAAAATCTGATTTTCGATACCGATAAGCCGGTTAATTCCACAGGCACTGTAACCTCTGTCGCAAGCGACGGTAATTCCTTTGTTGTAAAAATGCTTGACGGATGCGTTTTGGACGGGGGACAAACAATCTTCTGGATGTTCAGTATGGATAAAGACGGTTCACCCGATTATCTGCTTGCAAGCTATGAGATAACCCCGTACGAGGTTTTAGAGAACGGCGAGGTCAGGGTTTTCGGCAAAGAATATCTGCACGAAAGCATAAAAAAACTTCCTGTAGGCGAGCGTATCTGCTTCTTATACGGAGGGGCAGGTAATTATAAGCAGCTTAAAAATTCCGCTGTTACATTTGAAAACTGCAAGGATGTTTCATTGATTGATATTACGGTACATTCCGCCGCAGGATTTATGTTTGTCGCCTTTCCAAGGTGTGAGAATTTCCGCATAGAAAGATACCGTGTTGAGTGTCCCAAAGGCAGTAACCGATTGATGGCATCGGATAGAGACGGAATACATCTTTTAGGAGTTGCCGGCACAGTTACAATTAAGGATTGTTATTTTGACGGCCTCGGCGACGACGCACTGAATATACATTCCACCGCCGGCTTTATTACAGAGGCGGACGGTAACAGCATTAAGGTTATCAATAAAAGATTTGATATTCCAATGGATGATAATTGGTGTCAAAAAGGTGATGTTATCGCCGTGTATGACTCCGATTTTGTAAGAAAGGGCAGTCTTACGGTCGAAAAGTATGAGGACAGCAGGGTTTATTATTCAGCCTATGAAGGAAAAGCAGAGGTTGGAGATGTTCTTGCTAATACCGCATTCAATGCCGAAATACTTGTGGAAAACTGTGAAATTAGGAACAGCCGCGCCAGAGCGCTTTTGTTCCAGACCGAAAACATTACGGTCAGAAACTGCAAATTTTTCGGAATGTCTCTCCCTGCTATACTGATGGCTCCCGATATAGTTGTGTGGCACGAAATGAGCCCTGTTAAAAATGTGCTTATAGAAAACTGCACATTCCGAAAATGCGGCTTTGTCGGCAATAACGAAGCCAATGCCGTGATTTCGGTAAAAACCTCTCATGACGGCTCACAGCAGACCGCTCAGCCAATTCACAGTAATATCACCGTAAGAAACAATGTGTTTGAGGATGTGCGGAACAAAGCGATATATATGTCCTCTGTAAAGGGATTCCACATTGAAAACAACGATTTCGGCGGTAAAAACTTTTCTGAAACAGTAGTACTTAAAGATTGCACACCTTAATTTTAAGGTGTGCAATAACATTTTAGCTCATATCTTATCGATTTGTACGGGTGAATGGATACGGTTAAAAGCTATCGTAAATATAGAAAAATGAATTAAAACAGTTGCATGCGATTTTAAGGTGTGCTATAATAAACCGCAGGTTTAAGACCATAACGGTTAACGAATAAACAGGGGGTACTGTTATGAAATTTATTACAGTCGATACCTATGAAAAATTAAGCCGTCAGGCGGCGAATATTATTTCGGCACAGGTTATATTAAAGCCTGACAGCGTGCTGGGTCTTGCTACGGGCTCTTCACCGCTCGGAACATACAAACAGCTTATCGAATGGTACGAAAAAGGGGATATTGACTTTAGCAATGTGATTTCCGTTAATCTTGACGAATATGTGGGGCTTGACCCTAAAAATGACCAGAGCTACCGTTATTTTATGAACAAGAATTTTTTTGAGCATATCAATATTGATATTAATAACACCTATGTTCCAAACGGCTGTGCGGTTGATTTGGCGGGCGAGGGCAGAAAATATGATGAGCATATAGCCGAGCTTGGCGGAATTGATTTACAGCTCTTGGGCATTGGTCTTGACGGGCATATCGGCTTTAATGAGCCTGATAAATATTTCGTAAAAAGCACCCATGTTGTAGATTTGCATGAAAGCACCATAAAAGCAAACTCACGCTTTTTTGCCAATATTGACGAGGTTCCTAAAAAAGCAATCACAATGGGCATGGTCTCCATAATGCAGGCTAAGAAGATTTTGTTAATAGCGAGCGGAAAGGAAAAGCGCGATATACTTGAAAAAGCCTTTTACGGGCCGATAACTCCCGAAATTCCCGCCT
>CAZRMP010000070.1:4344-5095 GCA_964601235.1 uncultured Ruminococcus sp. | reverse complement strand
AAAGCGATGTTTTTTAACACGCGTATTACTCCTGTTATCCTTTTGTTTATTTACGCGACCTTTCTTTCAAATTTGTATACCGATATTTTTCACGATTCCTTAGCGGGTGCAATTGAGGTGTCCGAAAGTCTGATAAACGGCTGCGTCGGCGGTCAGCTTATTTCTTCCATACTTGCCGTTTCCTGCGTTACGGTTGCCTTTTGCTCTAATATGCTTATGGTGCAGGATAAGGTCACGGGTGCGGCAAGGGATTTTAAAACCTCCCCCGTAAAGCCCTCCGCCCTTGCGGTAAGCTATTATCTTGCAACCCTTGCTTCAACCTTGATAATCTGCTTTGTCGCTACGGGTATATGCCTTTTGTATATAGCCGCGGTCGGCTGGTATATGAGCCCTTTAGATGTTATACTGCTTTTTGCCGATGTGATTTTGCTTGTACTCTTCGGTACGGCGCTTTCGAGTATAATCAATTTCTTTTTGTCAACGCAGGGTCAGATTTCCGCTGTGGGAACTATTGTAAGCTCTGCCTACGGCTTTATCTGCGGCGCATATATGCCGATTTCTCAGTTCGGCATGGGGCTTCAAAGGGTTTTATCCTTTTTGCCGGGCACATACGGAACTTCGCTTATAAGAAATCACGCTTTGCGCGGAGTATTTGAGGAAATGGAGAGCATAGGCTTTCCGAGCGAGGTCATCAAAGCAATCAAGGACAGCGTTGACTGCAATCTGTATTTCTTCGGCAACAAGGTGGGAC
>CAZRMP010000070.1:0-4334 GCA_964601235.1 uncultured Ruminococcus sp. | reverse complement strand
GTAATAGCTTTGATTGGCATTTATATAGCTATGAATGTGGTTCGGGGTAAAAAAGTATAAACGGGATTTAAAAGGATGTGAAAAATATGTTGGAATATAAAAACGAGACGGCTATAGGGACGGAGATTCCCGAAATATCATTAGGGAAAAGAATTACATCGGAAAAACTTTGCTATCTTTTTTTGATATTTATGTTGGGCTGTTTTGTGGGTTGGATCTATGAGGAAATATTTTATTGGTTTACCGAAGGAATGCTCCGCAACCGAGGTCTTCTGTACGGCCCGTGGCTGCCCATTTACGGTGTCGGAGCGATTGGAATCTATGCGTTAAAGCCGATAAAAAAGCATCCCGTATTGCTGTTTGCCTTATGTATTGTCATTACGGGTGTGGTGGAGTACATAATCGGTTTTGCGGGTATACGTCTTTTCGGAATGAGATTGTGGGACTACCGCGGATTGTTTCTTAATATCAGCGGAATTATATGCTTGCGAAGTGTTATAAGCTTTGGAATTATGGGGCTTGCATTTCATTATTTTTTAGAACCCATAGGGGAAAAGATGTATCAAAAAACCCCCTTTAATATAATTAAAGCGGTGTGCGCTCTGCTTATTGTACTGCTTTTCATAGATTGTATTATGAGCTTCCTTTTCAGAACGCCTATTACATATTAACAGGTATAAACAGAGGTCTGTGATAGCTTTTTACTCTAAACCGGTTTAAAATCATTCTCCTTTTAAAGAATCAGATTTATGTCTGTTTGTACTTGTAGGCAGCGTTAAAATGGCAGACCGCATTGTGCGTGAAATGATGGGACTGTAATATAATTTACCGCAAATCTCTCCGATGAATCGGAATTAAATGACTGTGTTATATATCTATTAAAGCTCTTCTGCGTAAATTGATTGATAAAAATCAAAAATATTGATTTTTATGGTTGAATTTCTGTCAAGTATGTGATATACTATGAATGAAAAATATGGAGGAGTATTTATGCTTATTGAATTCAGATTCAGTAATTACAGATCGTTTCGTGATGAAACGGTATTGTCTATGGAAGCCACCGGGATTGGGACATTCAAAAAATGCTTGATTCAGGAAAAAGGTATTAAGCTTTTACCATGTGTAGCCATATATGGAAAAAACGGAGGAGGCAAAAGCAACGTTATTCGTGCCTTTTGGTTAGCAGTGCAGTTTATAAAGAACGCACAGAGAACTCAGCACGAGAAGGCACAAATTCCGGTTATACCGTTTGGTTTAAACGATTATTCTAAAACCGAACCGACATCCTTTGATTTTATTTATATCCTTAACGGTATAAAATACTGGTATGGCTTTTCTGCTACAAGGGAAAAAATTGTAAGCGAGTATCTATATCATGCACCTAAAGGGCAAAAGGCTTTGGTATTTTCAAGGGAAACTCAAAAGTTCAATTTCACCGAGGATAAGGTTAAACGAAATATGATCGGGGAAATGGTTGCAAGTAACCAGTTGTTTTTTTCCGTAGCCTGCACAATGAACGATTCAGCATGTATCAGCGCTATGAAATGGTTTAGAGAGTGCCTTTTCTTTTCGCGGGATTATTCGGATATTCCGAAACAGCTTCTTGAGTATTCGGAAGATAAAAATATGCTTAAGGCGATTTCGGACTATGCTAAAACTGCGGATTTGGGTATAACCGATATGCAGTTTGAGTTTAATAGCAAGGAAATAAAGTATGATAATTCTTTTCCGAGTGATGTACCGGAGGGTATAAAAGCAGCTCTCATACAATTTATGCACGCTTTGTCGGAAACCTCAAATAATTCCGAGGTGCGATTGAAGATGGGAGAAGTAACTGCTAAGGCAATGCATCAGGGTCAAAACAAAGATGGCAGTAAAACGCTTTATCCTTTGGAACTTTCCGACGAGTCCGACGGTACAAGAAAACTGATGTCTCTGGCTCCGGCTATTGAATCGGCTCTGCAAATAGGCGGTGTTTTGCTCGTGGATGAATTGGAATGTGAATTGCATCCTTTGCTTGTTGATTTTATTGTTTCAAAATTTCAAAGCAATAACACAAATCCTAATGGTGCGCAGATAATATTTACTACGCATAATACTGAGCTTATGAATATGAAATTTTTGCGAAAAGATCAGTTTTATTTTGTTGATAAGCGAGATAAGGATGGGGCATCGGAGCTTTACAGTATCAGTGAATTTTCCACAAGGACAACGGATAACATTCGCAAAGGTTATCTTCTTGGAAAGTACGGAGCAACTCCTAATGTTGAAATTGAGGAGATGGAGTAATGCCTCGTCAATTTAAAAAAGCAAAACCGTATATTATGGTTTTATGTGAAGGATAAAGTGAGCAGGCTTATACCGATTTCTTAAAAGAAGAATTTAAAGAAGTAGCGGTTATAAAACGACCGAGGTCTACCGGACTTTTTGAAGAGGCTGACAGCAAATACAAAAAGGATGGACGCTATAGATCAGACGCAGAGGAAACAAACGAAATATGGTTTTTCTTTGATGTTGAGACAAAGGATATTACCAAATGGGACAGACGGGTTGAAATAATAAAACGTCTGCGAAAACTTCGCAGAAATCCAAATATCAAGGTTCGTTTATTAATGACAACCGGTTGTATGGAATACTGGCTCATGCTTCATTATGAAATGTTGGCGCCCTCAGTTCAAACAGAATCCGAAAAAAAGGAAATGCTTGCGAGAGTTCTGCGGAAAGAGCCGACTTGTCAGAAAGGGGATTTGCCTTCCACCGCAAGAATTGCTGAGCATTATTCAACGGCGGTTGTAAATACGCGGAAAACTGTATCGAATCTCTTGCAGGACGGACTTCCGGGTGTGGAAGACACTGACGAGAGAAATAAATGGCTCTGTACTAAATGCATGACTTTTTCAACTGTTTATGAAGCAATAGAATTTCTGGAAAGTCTTGCACAAACAAGCTGTTAATTGAATAAACATACTATGAAAGCGTCATTCCATAAGATGGCGTTTTTCTTTTGCCTAAAAACAAAAAGGAGTTTTATTGGACATTAAAATCAACCGTGAAATACGAAATTACACGGAGTCTATGTTTTTCGGACTGTCAATGCGACAGTTCGTTTTTGCTGTTATCGGTATAATGGTACTTTTCAAACCATATTCTGCAAAAATAATAATCATTAGACGAAAAGACGCCGCTCATTGTAATGCTCCTTCAAATATTATAGAATCATACCCTTTTATTATATTATATGCTATTGCTTTTTAAAGTCAACCGTGTGTATAATAAAAACATAAAAATTTACATAAGGTGTTACTTAAAGCGTGTGGTGAATAAAAACGAAAAAAGTATTGCTTATAGCAGGTGGAGGTACCCTCGGAAGATATACTGCAAAGGAGCTTTTAAATAAGGGCTGTGCCGTAGATGTAATTTGCCTTGAGGATTATACATCAAATAACCCAAATCTTTGCTATTATAAAGCAAAAGCAGACTTGAATTATCTTACTGAATTTTTAAGGGACAAGTACTATGACGGCATAGTAAACTTTATACATTATTATGTTCCCGAGATGTATAAGCCCGTCCATAAGCTTCTCACTTCAAAAACCGACCAGCTTATTTTCCTTTCCTCCTACCGTGTTTATGCAGAATCAAAGCAGCCGCTTACCGAGGAAGCACCCTTCCTTGCGGATGTTGTTGAGGACGAGGAGTTTTTGAAAAGCGAGGATTACGCAGTACCTAAAGCAAAGTGTGAAAAATTTATCAGGGAAGAGTCGGGCACTGAAAACTGGACGGTTGTACGCCCCGTGATTTCCTTTTCCGATAAAAGGTTCGATTTAGTTACCGTTTCGGGACACGAGATTATTGATGCCGCAAGGTCGGGAAAAACCGTAATTTTACCTGAAGCCGCAAAAAATCTCACCGCGGGTCTTGACTGGGCGGGCAATTCAGGCAAGCTTATTGCAAGCCTGCTCTTTAAGAAGGAATGTTTCGGAGAGGCTTACACCGTTTCAAGCGGACAGAACCTGACTTGGGGGGAGGTCGCCGATATTTATACACGGCTTACGGGCGTAAAATTCAGATGGACTGATACTGAGGAGTATGTAAGCACCGGCCACGGCGGCAACGGCCTTTTCTATGACAGGCTCTATGACCGTGCGGTGGACTGCAGTAAAATCCTAAAGGCAACGGGACTTGGAAAAAAAGACTTGACTTCCATTGAAGAGGGTATTAAAATTGAACTTGAGAATATAGGCTTTTAAAGCAGAAAGGGAAAAATATATGAAAGCAATTTTAGTAAATGACGACAGGTCTTTAAGATGGGATAATGTGCCCGACCCCGTTTT
>CAZRMP010000069.1:0-5126 GCA_964601235.1 uncultured Ruminococcus sp. | reverse complement strand
AATAGGTCTTCTTATCTATAAAAGCGA
Source organism: uncultured Ruminococcus sp. (assembly GCA_964601235.1). Taxonomy (GTDB): domain Bacteria; phylum Bacillota; class Clostridia; order Oscillospirales; family Acutalibacteraceae; genus UBA737. Next base: position 5,099 of record CAZRMP010000069.1, on the reverse strand, counting down.
GGATGTGGGATACCTTTTGCGCGCCCTTTCCCCGATTGTGCCGCTGATGTACTTAGACAGCGTGTCGGACGGCATTTTAAAGGGGCTTGACCAGCAGGCGTTCAGCTTTCGCACCGCTATTACCGACTCAACCTTACGAATAATTTTAATCCTCATCATTTTGCCCGTTTCGGGACTTCAGGGTTTTATAAGGATAATGTATTTTTCCAACCTCTTAACCTGCGCCCTTAATGTGGGCAGACTAATACGGGTAAGTAAGGCGAGACTTCACATTTTAAATGAGGTGCTCTTGCCCCTGGGTGCGGCATTCACAATAACACTGCTTGCCGATATGCTTTTGCGCCTTATTCCGAGGATAAACAACCTTTTATATTTAATCCTTATCTGCCTTATTTCTCTGCCGCTCTACCTACTGTTTATCTTCCTTTTCGGCACGGTGACGGCAGATGATGTGAAGGATTTTCTTAAGAGATAAAAAACAGACGGGAAATGATGCTGTAAATTATAATGCGGAATTCGTAATGCGTAATGCGTAATTGGGACGATTTGGGGCTGTCCCCTACTCATACTAAATTGACTTATGTAGGGGATGATGCCCACATCATCCCGTTTGCAAGTAGATGGGCGGTCAAGGATGCCAGCCGTTTTAGATGTTAGACATTAGACGCTAGACGCGGACAGTCGAGGACGCCTGTCCCTACAAATATAAACAAATTTTGCCCTGTGTAATCCTTTCAAAAAAACGCCCCGTAAACTCTATTTACGGGGTGTTTTGCTATTCGATTGCAGATTGCATTTTTTTGTTAAAAATGCAGATGTAATATGATATACTTTTACTGAAATAAGGTAGGCCTATATAATGGTAGGCGGTTAGCCCTTTGACTTTCAGAGGGCATTTGCCCTCTAATTTAGTTTAGGGGGTGATGCTATGGAGTATTATTATTTAATAGTATTAGTCCTTATTGTAGCCACAGGCTACATATTAAGCATAAAAAAATAACCGCCCCAGCCTAATAGTGCGGTTATTTCCGTAAAAACCAAGGCTAACCGTTTATCTATGGGTTTGCCTTATTTCACTTATATTATATCACATCTTTTAAATTTGTCAAGCACCCGAAAGGGTGTTAATTTTTTTGCCTGTAATCCTTTCAAAAAAACGCCCCGTAATCCTCTGATTTACGGGGCGTTCTGTTATTTGATTTCAGGGCGGTGTTTTTCGTGCCAATCTCTGAGATTTGAGAAAAATTCCTTCAAAAGTCTCGAGCAATCGTCCTCATAAATACCGCCGTATATTCTGGGGTGGTGGGGGAAGGGCTGGTCGCAAAGATTGATCACGCTGTCGATACTGCCCCAAACGCTGTCATACGCGCCGAAAATCAAAGTTTTGATTCTTGCGTTCATTATCGCACCGGCGCACATAGGGCAGGGCTCAAGGGTGACATAAAGCTCACAGCCGTCAAGCCGCCAAGTACCAAGCTTTTTACAGGCAATATTTATCGCCTCAATCTCGGCATGGGAAAGCGGGTCTTGCTTTTCCTCTCTGTGATTAGAGGCTCTGGCGATTATCTCGCCGTCCTTTACAATCACCGCACCCACAGGCACTTCACCCCGTTCGCCCGCTTTTTGTCCCTCTATAATTGCCTCTCTCATAAATTTTCTGTCCATTATATCTCTCCTGAATTTATTTTAGGACGGTCGGGACGCCCGTCGTTTCAGACATCAGATGTCAGATGTCAGATGTCAGATTTTATTCTTTATTATTGTATAAGTAATTAAAGTGTTCTCTTGTATCAAAAACCGGCTGTTTGTTTCTTAATACAAAGAGGAAAATCGGCCCTAAGAAGCTGAAGAATATTGAAAGTACAAAATAAACTGTGGCGTTCTTATAGTCGAAGGCGGTGAAAATCCTCCAAAGGGCGACATAATAGATTACCACATAAGCAATCGATACGCCCACAAGCACAATAGATGAAAAAATCATAGAAACCGTTGCGCTGATAATTGCAGTATCGCCGGTATCATAAGCGAGATAAGCAAAAAGTACGGAAAATACATTGATTGCAAAAGCCATTGTTGCAAAAGCTAAAACCAGTGTTAAAATTTCAAACGCAAGCAGCAGTCCGCCAAACTTTGCACTTTTTTTGCCGTCCTTTTTTACATACCTTTCGGCGATTTTTCCGAAAAGGAAGGTATTTGCAAAAGGAATAAAACCGCGCCACGGAGCGGAAATTCCTGAGCCCTTTGCCATACCGTAAAGACCGAAGGCCTGCAAAATATACATCACAAGAGCGATTATGCCAAAAAAGGCAAAATAGACAAGCATAATCCCCGCAAATACCATAAGGTCGCCCTCGGTTATCCCCGATTCCTCTAAAATCTGTGCTAAGATACCTGAATTTATCATAATTACAACCCCTTTATTAATTTTTTAAAAATAAAGTAAAGATTCCAAAACACACAATACCGTGAAAATTATTATCACGGGAGAGGTGAAAAACCACTTGACCTTTTGCTTAAAGGTGCTTTCGGTGTCGCTTTTTTTAAAGTTAAAGCTGTCCTTATCGAAAAGCAGAGCCGCGCCGATTATCCCCCCGATTAATGCCGCCATTAAATAGAGGGAATAGATTAAATTCTGGGAGTTTTGAGATAGTCCCGCCAACAAATATTCAAACACCACCGAAATTAAATTGTTCGCCGCGTGTACCGCCACCGCTATCCAAAGCGATTCGGTTTTAACAACGATGTATCCCAGCACCAGACCCACCATAAAGGCAAAGGGCATTTGGTCGAAATTGCCGTGCATAAGCCCGAAAAGTATTGCCGAAACAAGCACCCCGAAGCCGTCACCGAATCTGCGAAGACACCCTAAAATTATTCCCCTGCAGGCGAATTCTTCAACAAGGGGCGGCACCACCGCCGTTGCAATAAGGGAAAGCAAAAAGCCGAAAAAGCCCCTGGGATTATCCCCGTAATCCACATTATAATTAATTCCAAAGCTCTCGAATAACTGCCCGCAAAGGGAATTTGCGATATTAGCGAACGCGCAGACCGAAAGCCCGATAAAAAATATCGCGGTTTTATTGCCCAAAGGCTTTTTAAGCGGAACTAAATCGCTTATGCGCTGATTATTCGCCTTAAATACCAATATAAAGGGCACTGTAAACATAAAGCTTGACAGCAATATCTGCAACACCTGCATAGCGGCGGGGTCGCTTATAATTATGTTTGCTTTCGCGCTGGAAATTCCCAATGCAGACATAACAAAGTAATACAAAACTCCCCAAAAAAGGGTTATTCCCGTAAGTAAAAGCAGGGAAATACCTATCATAAGGGCGCATTTTTTAATACCTTGCTTTTCCTCGTAGGTTTTAGGGGTGTAGCCGTAGGGAATATAGGTTACATAGGTCGGCGTGCTGCTGACACCGGGTGTTTCCTGCTGCGGAGAGCCCGCGAAGGTCTCGTTATTCATATTTTCATCATTCATAAATAAGCTTCTGCCCTTTCAAGTGGTTTTTCTCTCCGCTTGCCTTTTTATTCCTCGGTCGGTGCTTCTTCCTCGGGGGAGTTATCCTCCGCAAGCCCCGCGTCCGCCTCGGGAGCGTCGGGAAGTGAGGTTTCCTCCTCCTCGCTGTGCTCGGTCACCGCTACGGAAAGCACCTTTTCACTCTCGCCCACGCGCATTACCCGAACGCCCTTTGAGGGACGGGCAAAGGTGGAAATATCGCCGCTGAAAATGCGGATTAAAATGCCGTTTGAGGCTATCATTATAATATCGTCATTATCCGTAACCTCAAGCACCGCCGCAACATCGCCGTATTTGTCAACGCGGTAATTAATAAGTCCCTTACCGCCTCTTGACTGGAGTCTGTAGTCGCTTATGGGGCTTACTCTGCCGTAGCCCGTTTCGGTAATGGTGAGAAGTCTTGTATTCTCATCGGTTACCTCCATTGCCACAACCTCATCGTCCGAACGCATAGTAATCGCCTTAACGCCCCTTGCGCTTCTGCCCACGGCGCGGACGCCGCTTTCGTTAAACTGAATCGCCATACCCTTCTTTGTGGCGATAAGCAGATTATCGTCCCCGTCTGTCAGCTTAACAAAGGTCAGCTCGTCATCCTCATCAATGGTAATCGCGATAATACCGCTCTTTCTGGTATTCCTGAACTCCGAAAGCCTTGTGCGCTTGATAATGCCCTTCTTGGTCACCATTGTGATAAAGCGTTCCTCGTCAAGCTCGGAGGCGGGCAGTATGATAGTGATTTTCTCCTCGGGCATCAGGGGCAAAATGTTAACTATATTCATACCCTTTGCGGTTCTGCTGCCCTCGGGAATTTCGTATGCCTTAATGCGGTACATTCTGCCCAGGTTCGAGAAGAGCATTATATAATCGTGGGAGGAGCAGACAAACATATTCTCCACCGCGTCGTCCTCTCTTGTGGTCATACCCGTAATGCCCCTGCCGCCGCGGTGCTGAACACTGTAGGTATCTGCGGGAAGTCTCTTTATAAAGCCGTTATAGGTCTTGGTAAGCACGCATTGCTCCTCGGGGATAAGGTCTTCAATATCAACCTCGCCCGCAACATCGGTAATCTCTGTGCGGCGGTCGTCCGAGAATTTATCCCTTAAATTTAACGCCTCTGTCTTAATTATATCGAGTATTCTTTCGTGACTTGCAAGAATTTCCTCACATTCCTTGATAAAATCCAGCTTTTCCTGCAATTCGTCAAGGATTTTCTGCTTTTCAAGACCCGATAATTTACCCAACTGCATCTGTACGATAGCGGTGGTCTGAATATCGTCAAGCCCGAAGCGCTCGGTCAAAGCCGCCTTACTTTCGGGTATTGTCTTGCTGGCGCGGATTATCTTAATAACCTCGTCAATAAAGTCAAGGGCTACCTTTAAGCCCTCTAAAATGTGGGCGCGCTCCTCTGCCTTGCGCTTGTCAAACAAGGTGCGGCGGCGGATAATTTCGCACTGGAAGTCAATGCTGTTCTGCAGCATTTCCTTAAGGGTAAGTATCTGGGGCTTGCCGTTGACGATTGCAAGCAGTATCGCGCCGATTGTGGTCTGCAAAGCGGTATTTTTGTAAAGCTTATTAA
>CAZRMP010000068.1:0-5282 GCA_964601235.1 uncultured Ruminococcus sp. | reverse complement strand
CGTTTTCATTGAGACTTCTTTTATTTTTTGGAGCTTTAGATTCATATTTTTCTCCTGTTTTATATGTTAGGTAACCATAATCCTCCCTTGTCTAAAGGGAGGTGCAGAGGAACGAGGAGGAGGGATTCGAATTCAGATATTAGACGGCGGGAGCAAGCCCCCGCCCTACGATGATTTGTTTGCCTTGCACAATATAATTCCGCATTACGAATTCCGAATTCCGAATTATTATTTAACCTCGCTCCAGAGGGTGATTTCGCCTGTGTAGATTTTTAAAATCTGCTCGCTTGTGATGTTATCAATCGCGTTATCCTTGTTAACGATTACCGCGATACCGTCCAAGGCGATAACGGTGGGTACAAGTCCCGCTTCCTTTTCGCTGTCCTTAAGCTCGCGGGATGCCATTCCGATATCGTAAACGCCGTCTATGGTTCCGGTCATACCCGAGGTGGAGTCCTGCTGCTGAACATCGATTGTTACATCGGGGTTTAATTTTACATAAGCCTCTTTAAGCTTTTCCATAACGGGGGTTACGGAGGAAGAACCGCCAACCGTGATTTTGCCCGACTGGCCTGACGCGGCATAAGCCCCGTTGTTGCCCTCGCTGATATATCCGTTGTCTTCTACTACCTTTTGACCCTGTTCGCTTAGGATAAACTTAAGGAAGTCGCTTGCAACGCCTGTGGGGTCGCCCTTGGTCGCCACATTAAAGGGACGGGCTATTTTATAGTCGCCGCTCTTTACATTCTCAGCCGTTGCGGCGTTGCCGTCAACCTTAAGCGCCTTAACCTTTGTCTCGTCAAGGGAGCCTAAGGAAACATAGCCGATAGCCGCCTTATTGCCCTGTACGGTGGTAAGCATAACCGAGGTGGAATTTGTGCTTTCGGCGCTTGTTATGGTTTTATCTACCTTTTTGCCGTCCGCGTCCTTCTGCTCGATGCCGAACAGCTCAATGAACGCGCCTCTTGTACCCGAGCCTTCCTCGCGGGTAAGTACCGAAATGCTGTCGTTAGAGGTCTTTGCTCCGCAGCCTGCGAGCGCTGTAACAAACATACCCGCCGCCAAAATCAAACTAAGTATTTTTTTCATTTTCTTTAACTCCTTTTTTGTTGTATGCCCATATTATACAGGGGGATTGTTAAGTCTGTAATCTTAAGTTTGTTAAATCGAGGTTAAATATATCATTATTTTAAACCCAAAATAATCCGTTATACTGCCGAATAATCGGCATTTAAATTAGCGTTTTGCCTCCCAAGCCCTCAAAACAGGTAAAAGTTGATTTTGTGCTTTTTATGTGTTATAATAGCTATGTATAGCTTTTTTGAAAAAGTAAATTTCAGCGTTTGCCGTATACGGCGGAGGTGCTAAATGGACGATAATAAGGATTTATTCAGCTACGATAATTCGGGCAATTTAGAGGATACGGGGGAGACCAGCTTTGACCTTAACAGCTTTGCTTCCCACACCGAAGAGCCCGCAGAGGAAAAAAGGGGTAAAAAGGGTGGCCGCAAAGACAAAGGCAGCCGCAAGGAAAGGGTTTTAAGAACCGTTTTAACCCTCTTTTTGGTGGGGCTTATAACCGTAAGCATAGTTATTTCTGCCTTTTTGCTTTATGCCTTTACAATGGTTGACGGCACTATGGAGGAGGACCTTGACGACCTTAAGCTTAATTTCACCACAACAATTTATCTTGATGACGGGAGCGGTAATTACACCGAATACCAACGCCTGCACGGGGAGTTCAACCGTATCTGGGTATCCTACGACCCCATAGCGGCAAAGAAAAATGACGAAAGCTACGAAGGCATACCGCAAAACCTTGTCAACGCCTTTGTCGCTATTGAGGACAAGCGCTTTTACGCCCATACAGGGGTGGACTGGAAGCGCACCTTTGCCGCCTTTGCAAATATGTTTTTGCATTTTTACGATACTAATCAGGGCGGCTCCACCATTACCCAACAGCTGGTTAAAAACCTGACGGGGGACACCTCCCAAAGACCCAGCCGTAAAATCCGCGAGATTATGCGCGCCCGCTATCTTGAAACCCGCTACGCTAAGGACACCATTATCGAGTGTTATTTAAACACGATAGCTATGGGTCACGGCACCTACGGCGTGGAGGTTGCGGCAAACTACTATTTCGGCAAGAGCGTTAAGGATTTAACCCTTACAGAGTGTGCCTGCCTTGCCGCCATTACCAAAAGCCCCACCTACTACTCCCCCGACGATAACCCCGAGGCAAACCTTAAGCGCCGTAACAGCGTGCTTTATGAGATGTATGACCAAGGATACATCACCAAGGAAGAGTACGAGGCGGCTAAAAATGAGGAGCTTAACCTCATTGCCACTAAGGAACAGCTTAACGAAACCGAAATAAACTCCTACTTTGTGGACGCGCTTATCAATCAGGTGGTGGAAGACCTTTCCGAAAGGTACGGCTATGAGCCGCAGCGCGCAAAAAATATGTTCTACAGCGGCGGTTACAGGATTTACGCCACTATGGACACGGGTATTCAGTCCGCAATGGAGGAGGTCTTTTCCGATATCAACACCTACGGCTTAAAGGGTAAGGACGGGCAGACCCTGCAGGGCTCTATGACGGTAATCGACTATAACGGCCATGTTAAGGGTCTTGTGGGCGGAATAGGCGAAAAAACGGGCAACCTTATATTAAACCGCGCCACCGACGCTAAGCGCCAGCCCGGCTCCACAATGAAGCCTATCGCGGCATATGCCCCCGCCTTAGAGCAGGATTTAATCCACTATTCGAGCATTGTTAACGATACCAAAACCAACTACAACGGCTGGACCCCCGTAAACTGGTATAGCTCCTACTGGGGAAATATTACGGTGCAGTACGCCCTTGAACGCTCGGTCAATACAATCCCCGTTTACCTTGTAAACAAGTTAACTCCCCAGGCTTCCTTTGATTTTCTGACTAAGAAGCTTGGTATCACCACCCTTACAGCAGAGGATGTAAACTTAGCCCCCTTGGGAATGGGCGGAACAAACGGCGGTATTACCACCCTTGAGTCGGCGGCGGCATACGCTATTTTCGGAAATTCCGGGCAGTACCACGCGCCCACCCTTTACACCAAGGTAACCGACCAGCACGGCGAAACCGTACTGGAATATGACAGTGCGCCCACAGTGGCTATAAGCGAGGACACCGCCACCGTTATGAATCACCTTTTACAGACGGTTGTTTACGGCGGTCAAGGAACAGGTAAGGGCGCCGCAGGATATATCAACAATATGAAGGTTTATGCCAAAACGGGTACTTCAAACAACTCCAACGACCTGTGGTTTGTGGGGGGCTCACCCTATTATGTGGGCTCCTGCTGGTGCGGCTATGACCAACAGCAGGCTATTCCCAACAGCGCAATAGCCCTTAAAATGTGGGGCGCGGTTATGTCAAAGATTCATTCGGGCTTAGAGCCAAAGGAGTTTTCCGACAGCCCCTACGCTACACAGCGCTATTACTGCACCTCAACCGGCAATCTTGCCACATCCGCCTGCCCCTCAAAGGCTATAGGCTGGTACAAGAAGAGCAATACCCCAAGCCCCTGCACCGAACACGGCGGCTCAGCCCTCGGCACGGTTGAAGAGGTACAAAAGGCAGAGGCACAGGCACAGGCACAGGCTTCAAGCGAAGCTGACGCTTCATCGAACCAAGAATGAATTATAATTCGGAATGCGTAATTCGTAATTCGTAATTTGGGACGATGTGGGCATCGTCCCCTACACAAGCCAATTTAATATAAGTCTAATGTCTAAATTCGTAGGGGACGACCTGTGTGTCGTCCCGTTTAATATGTAAAACGGTGATAGAATGTTAAAATTCAAGAAAGTCGAAATAGGGGATATTTCGGTATTTAAAAAATATATCGGCTTTTCGGGGGAGCTTTCCTGCGAGAGCGCCTTTGTAAACCTGCTTGTCTGGCAGAGCGCCTACAATAATATGTGGGGAGAGGAAGACGGACAATTAATAATTAAATCGGGCAAAGGGGAGGACAGCTCCTACCGCCTGCCCTTTGGGGACAATTTTCTAAGGGGAATAGAGCTGATACGGGAATACAGCGGCGAAAAATACCCCGACTTCTGGACGCAGGAGGGGGCGCGGCTTGATAATTTCAAGGCGCATTTCGGGGATAGATATAATTTTGAGGAAAATCGGGACGCATTCGATTATATCTATTTAAGAGAGGATTTAGCCAACCTTTCGGGCAAAAAATACCACTCAAAGCGCAACCATATAAGCGCCTTTTCAAAAAAGCAGGATTGGGTTTTCAAGGCTATAACCGCTGAAAATATCGGTGATGTTAAGCTCTGCGCCGAAAAATGGTACAAAGAAAATGCCGAAAGGGAAGACAAATATCTCCGCTGTGAAAAGCGGGGTATAGAAACGATACTCGATAATATGGAGCTGTTAGGCGTTCGCGGCGGTGCAATTTATGTGGAGGGAAAGGTTGTCGCCTTTACATTGGGCTCAAAAATCAGCGATGAGATTTTCGATATTCACATAGAAAAGGCGCTTTCAGACTATGCCGAGGCCTACACCGTAATAAACCGCGAGTTTGCCCGAACCCTTACCGAGTACAAATACATCAACCGCGAGGACGATATGGGGCTTGAGGGGCTAAGAAAAGCCAAGCTTTCCTACAAGCCCGCAATACTCCTTAAAAAATATGCCTGCAGGAAAAAATAAAACTATGAATGAGCAAGCTTTACACGAAATATACCGCCAAGCGTTCGGTAATGACGGGGAGTTTGAAGACCGTTTGTTTTCCCTTTGCGGAGAGTATTTAAGAACCGCCGAGAAAGACGGCAACCCCGTCGCCCTGCTTTTCGCGCTCCCCTGTGAAATCAGTACGGAAGAAAAATGCTTTGATGCTTATTACCTCTTCGCCGCGGCGACTAAAAAGGCATACCGCAAAAAGGGGTATATGTCGGGGCTTATAAACAACCTTATAAAAGAGGGTAGACCGATTTTTTTAAAGCCCGAAAACCAGGGACTTATAAGCTTTTATGAAAAGTTAGGGTTTAAAAAATTCACCGCCGTAACAGGGGGAGAAACAAAAATAACCGCAAAGCCCAAGGAGGGTTTTGCGGCGCTTTCGGTTACCGAAAAGGAATACGGGACGTTCAGCTACACCGCAATGTGCGTAAACTTTCCCGTCCCGCCGGATAACCTCTGTTTTTCTTATATTATGGAATAAAAACAAAAAGCCTCCCAAGCCTCACGGGAGGGGGGCCTTTGTTTTTACAATCTACTTATCCTG
>CAZRMP010000067.1:0-5301 GCA_964601235.1 uncultured Ruminococcus sp. | reverse complement strand
CAAGCAGACGGGAAAGCAGCAGCAATGTATTTAACCTCGCCCTGCGGATTTTCAAGACCTAAGATAAGCATATGTTCTGCCATCCAGCCCTCTTTCCAGCCCTGGTAAGAAGCTATACGCAGAGCAAAGCACTTTTTACCTAAAAGTACATTACCGCCGTAAGCGGAGTTTACGGAAATAATGGTATTATCCTGCGGGAAGTGGCAGATGTACCTGTTCTCGGGGTCGACATTGCACTTAGCGTGGAGACCGCGAACCCAGTCATTGCTGTCGCCGAGTACTTCCAGAACCTTAACACCAATACGGGTCATAATAGCCATATTGAGTACAACATAGATAGAATCGGTTACCTCAATACCGATTTTAGCAATCGGAGAGCCTATGGGTCCCATAGAATAAGGAATTACATACATTGTACGGCCCTTATAGGTTCCGCGGGCGATGTTGTAAAGCTTCTCATACATTTCCTTCGGGTCGCACCAGTTGTTGGTAGGACCTGCTTCTTCCTTTGTATCTGTGCAGATAAAGGTTCTGTCCTCAACGCGGGCTACATCGTTAGGCAGTGTTCTGTGCAGATAGCAGCCAGGAAGCTTTTCTTCATTAAGCTTAATCATTTCGCCTGTCTCGACCGCTTCCTTGCGAAGAGCCTCAAGCTGTTCCTCGCTGCCGTCAATCCAGACAACCTTATCAGGATTTACAAGCTCCTTGACCTCGTCAAGCCACTTTAAAACCGTTTTATTGTTGGTCATTTTAGTATCCCCTTTTCGAAAGTTCAAATTTTTGCCTTATACATTATAACTCATTAAAAAAAGAAATGCAAGAAGATTGTAAAAAAATTAACAATATCTTAAACTTTTCGCAATTTACCTTTTAAAATTAAGTATTAACCGAAAATGCCGACTTATAATAATATTGACATAAAGAGAAAAAAGTTATAAACTGTAAATATTAAGGAATAAGGACGGAAATATATGAAAGACGGTTTTATAAAGGTTGCAGCAGGTGTGCCTAAATGTACCGTGGCTGATGTTGCGGCTAACACAAAAGAGATTAAAGAGCTTATACGCAAAGCGAACGAATTAAAAATAAATCTTCTATGCCTTCCCGAGCTTTGCATTACGGGCTATACCTGCGGGGATTTGTTTTTCTCCGAAACCCTGCTTTCGGCGGCGAAAAACGCCCTTAAGGAAATCGCCGAATACACTGTAAACAAATACCCTGTTATAATTGTCGGCGTGCCGCTCATATATTCTTCAAAGCTTTTTAACTGTGCGGCGGTGCTGTCGAACGGAAAAATCTTAGGTATTGTTCCTAAAACCTATATGCCGAATTACAATGAATTTTACGAGCAAAGGCAGTTTTCCTCGGGTATGCTTGCCGGCAAGGACGCGTCCCTTAATATATGCGGTATGATAGCACCCTTTGGGACGGAGCTTATTTTCGCCCATAACGAAATGAGTGACTACACCTTCGGCATAGAAATATGCGAGGATTTGTGGGCGGCGGCTTCCCCGTCCGAAAGGCTCTGCCGCGGCGGTGCTAACATTATTTTAAATCCATCCGCCTCCAACGAGGTTATCGGCAAGGCGGAGTACAGAGCCTCCCTTATTTCCTCAACCTCCGCAAGGCTTTTGTGCGGATATATTTACACCTCGTCAGGCAGCGGCGAGTCTACTCAGGACTTAGTGTATTCGGGGCATTGCCTTATCTGTGAAAACGGTACTGCCCTTGCCGAAAGCGCCCCCTTTGAAGAAAAGGAGCTTCCCGTCACCGAAATCGACATTAAAAAGCTTGCGGGCGAACGGCACAAGAACACAAGCTTTGAGCCTTTAACGGGTCTTAGAACCGTCACATTCGAGCAGAAGCAAATCACAACCGAAATAACAAGAAATATAGCCAAAAATCCCTTTGTCCCCACCGACAGCGCGGACATTAACAACCGTGCCGAGGCGATACTGAGGATTCAGTCCTACGGGCTTAAAAAGCGGCTTGCCCACACCCGTTCAAAAACCGCTGTTATCGGAATTTCGGGCGGACTTGACAGTACCTTAGCTCTGCTTGTCGCCGTGCGTGCGATGAAGCTTTTAGACCGCCCTTTAAGCGATATTGTTGCGGTCACTATGCCCTGCTTCGGCACAACAACCCGCACCCGCTCCAACTCCGAAAAGCTTTGCCGTCTTTTAGGGGTTACCTTTAAAGAGGTTAATATAACCAAGGCCGTAAATCAGCATTTTTCGGATATAGGTCAAGACCCCGACTGCCTTGATGTAACCTATGAAAACTCCCAGGCGCGGGAGCGCACACAGGTGCTTATGGATATTGCGAACAAGTCGGGCGGTATGGTTATAGGCACGGGCGATTTGTCCGAGTTGGCTCTGGGTTGGGCGACCTACAACGGCGACCATATGTCTATGTACGCGGTTAATTCCTCTGTTCCTAAGACACTTGTGCGTTACATTATCCGTCATGAGGCGGAAAATGCCGATAACGCACTTAAAGAGGTACTTTTAGATATACTTGACACCCCCGTTTCCCCTGAGCTTCTCCCCGCAGACGAAAAGGGTGAGATTTCCCAAAAAACCGAGGATTTGGTAGGCCCTTACGAGCTACACGATTTCTTCCTTTATCACATACTGCGTAACGGCGAGTCGCCTAAAAAAATCTACCGTTTGGCGCTCATCGCTTTTTGCGGCGACTATGATAAGGAAACTATTAAGCATTGGCTCACCGTCTTCATAAGGCGCTTTTTCTCACAGCAGTTCAAGCGTTCCTGCCTGCCGGACGGCCCTAAGGTGGGTTCTGTTACCCTCTCCCCCCGAGGCGACTGGCGTATGCCCTCCGACGCGTCGGCTGAAAGCTGGCTTAAAGAGCTTGAAAAATTAGATTAATCATACTTAATTGCACACACGAAACAACGGACGGTCGAGGTCGACCGTCCGTTATCATTTTTAATAACTATTTAATTTCAAAACCGCCGACAGGACGGATGTTAAGTACACAGCAAGAACCAACGCCGAATACCTTTTCAATCATTTGCTTGTAGCTGTCAAGCTGTTCTGTGGGTATGTAGCACTGGATAGTTCCAGCAAAGCCGCCGCCGTGAACCCTACAGGCACCCGTTCCCCTCAAGAACTGCTTTGTAAGCGCAAGAGCTAAGGGCAGACCCTGCTCGGCAACATTGGAATTTGAATAAAGGTTTTGCAGATAATCGTAGGAGGACTCGCCTGATTCATTTACAAGCTTTAAGAAAGCTTCAAAATCTCCGGCTTTGAGGGCAGCCTTCTGTCCCTCTACCCTCTTCTGCTCGTTAAAGAAGTGGAAAGCGCGTAAGATTGCGCGGTCGCCGCACTCCTTGCGAAGCGCCGCAAGGCTTGAATAAAATTTATCCTCGTCCGCGTCGCGCAGGAAGTCTACGCCTAACGCGTTGCTCGTTTTTTTACACTCTACGGTAATATCCGCGTAATCCTGTGTTAAATCGGCGTGGTTGCCGCCCGTATCTACAACGCAGAGGGTGTAGCCGTAAGACTTAATATCAAGATTAATCTTTTCGGTAATCGGGCTCTCGGGATTGTTGAAATCAGCATAGGTAAAGCCGCCTAAGGAGCTTGCCATCTGGTCAAGCAAGCCGCAGGGCTTGCCGAAATATTCGCGCTCGGCGTACTGTCCGATTTTAGCGACCGTAATTTCGTCCGCCTTATTATCAAAGAACATACCGTTAATAATTGTGCCCACAAGCACCTCAAACGCTGCGGAAGAAGAAAGTCCCGAACCCTTTAACACATTAGAGGTAGTGTAGGCGTTAAAGCCCGAAACAGGAGCGCCTAAAGCCTTAAAACGGGCGCATACGCCGCGGATAAGCGCAATGGCCTTTCCGTTTTCGGAGGGTTTAATGTCGGTATCGTCAATATCGATAACATCCATATCGTAGCCCTCGGACTTAATACGGATTTTACCGTCATTATTAGGAGCTACAACGGCTATAACATCAAGATTTACACCGCCTGCCAAAACACAGCCGTGCTGATGGTCGGTGTGGTTGCCGCCTATTTCGGTTCTTCCGGGGGCGGAGAAAAGACGAATACCCTCCTCTTCCTTATAAAGCTCCTTGAAGCTGTCACAAGCCGCTAAGTAGCGGAATTTTGCCTGCTCGGCATCTCCGTAAAGCATGGAAAAGCTTTCATCAAAGCCGCCGTTTTGTATTTTGTTTTTAACCTCGGTAAGGGTCATAACTAAACCTCCGAAAAATTATTTTGAAATTATTGCCAAAGTATCTCTTGCTATAGCAAGCTCCTCGTTTGTGGGGATTACATATACATTAACACGGCTGTCTTCAGTAGAAATCTTAATTTCTTTGCCGCGAAGCTGATTTTTCTCCTCATCAAGCTTAACACCGACAAATCCCAAGTTTTCGCATACATACTTACGAAGACCGGGGTCATTCTCGCCGATACCGCCGGTAAATGCAATAGCGTCCACACCGTTCATAGCGGCAATATAGGAGCCGACAAACTTAAGGATTTCATACCTCTGCATATCAACCGCAAGCTGAGCGCGCTTGTTACCGGCTTCTGCCGCGGCGGTAATATCGCGGTTGTCGTTGGATACGCCCGAAATTCCCAGCATACCCGACTCCTTGTTGCAGATGCGGTTTACATCAGCGGGTGAAAGATTTTCCTTCTCGGCAATAAATGTAAGGGCCGAGGGGTCTACAGTTCCCGAGCGGGTGCCCATCATAAAGCCGTCAAGCGGGGTAAAGCCCATTGAAGTATCAACGCACACGCCGTCTTTAATGGCGGTAATCGAGCAACCGTTTCCTAAATGGCAGGTAATGATTTTAACCTGCCCCTTATCCTTACCCTCAAGAACGGCTACCCTGTCGCTTACAAAGCGGTGGGAGGTGCCGTGAGCGCCGTATCTGCGAACGCCGTATTTCTCGTAATACTCATAAGGGATTGGGTACATATAAGCCTTTGCGGGCATTGTCTGATGGAAGGAGGTATCAAAAACCGCAACCTGCGGGATTTCCTCGCCGAAGGTTTTAATGCAGGCGCGGATTGCCAGCACATGGGCGGGATTGTGAAGCGGGGCTAAAGCGCCGAGCTCCTCAATTTTATTAAGTCTATCCGGTGTGATAAGGCAGGATTCGGGGAAAATGCTGCCGCCCTGAACTATACGGTGTCCTATTGCCGAAATCTCATCAAATGAGTCGATAACATTAGCCTCGCTATTTGTAAGGGCGTAAACTACCGCCTAGAAAGCCTCGCTGTGGGTCGGCATAGGTGTTTCGGCAGAATATGTACG
>CAZRMP010000066.1:0-5440 GCA_964601235.1 uncultured Ruminococcus sp. | reverse complement strand
CTGAATTGTGAACAAGGTTTCCTGATCGAGGCTTTCAATAGAGCCACGCTTGAAAACTTCCTTCAAGTAGGTTTCGCAAAGCGTAGTGGGAAGCTGATAAATAAGCCTTGCTATACCAAGGTTATCGTAGGATACGATTGTCTTTTCGGTATCAAAAACCTTTCCTACCTCAAGTGCCTGCTGTGCTTCCTTAAAGGAACGGGCAAGGTCCTTAAGATTGTCAACCGTAGTGCCTATACCGATAACCACATGGACATAAAACTCACCCGAAATCGTATCGGCAATAGTAGAAGCCAACTTTTCAATGGTCTTTGATTCAATACCGATCTTAGTCTCTTTTACAAGTGCAATATCCGTTTCGTTTATGTTAATAACAAAATCCTTAGCCTTGTCCGGGAAAAGGTTCTGAACAATATCGTAAACCGAAACATCATGCTTTTCGACAGCACGGATAAGCAAAACAGTACGGGAAACATCCGAATTAAAATAAAGCTCCCGCGCCTTTAAGTAAATATCACCAGGTAAAATATTATCCAGTATTATGTTTTTAATAAAGTTACTGCGGTCATATTTTTCGTCATAATAAAATTTAATATTGGAAAATGACACAGCCAAAACAGCCGCATATTTTGAAGCGATCACATCAGCTCCCTCAACGAAAACGATATAATCAGCACCCTGAGAAGCACCGATACTCTTATAAGTATAACCGCTTATTACAACAGTATCGTTCGTTGCGGCTGTAAATCCTCCGACAGTCTCCCCTATGCGCCCAAGCTCGCTGCAGGCAATGATTGTAAAATTCTCATCAATAACTCCGAAGGTGCGATCAATCGCATCCTTCATTTGATGAATAATGCCCTGAAAAAGACGGTTAGCCATTTACATACACATCCCTTAAAAAATAATATAACATCATACATTCCTATTTTACACAATCCAAGAGAATTTTGCAAGTGATATTAATCAAAATACATAAAAAAGTTACAAAATCATTACAAGTGCCGAAAAAATGGCGGTTATATTTGTTAAAAAGGCCCCAGCCTCACTGTGGCTGTCGAGCACAGCGAGACCGGGGGATATAGTCTAATGTTTGATGTCTGATGTCTGATTATGAAACATACTTTTCCGCCTGTGCGCTGAACATCTCGGCGTATTTGCCCTTTTGCGCAAGCAGGGTATTGTGGTCGCCCTGTTCAATAATTCTGCCCTTTTCAAGCATATAAATCTTATCAACAAAACGGGTTGTAGAAAGACGGTGGGAAATAATAATAACCGTTTTTTCGCCGCTTAATTCGGTCACCGCCTTGTTAAGCTCATATTCGGCAATGGGGTCAAGGGCGCTTGAGGGCTCGTCAAGAATTATAACATTCGCCGATGAATAAAGAACCCTTGCTAAAGCAAGCTTCTGTGCTTCGCCCCCCGAAAGGTTAACTCCGTTATCGGAAAATTCCTTTGTGAGCTGGGTTTCGTATCCGTCGGGCAGGGACTGCAATTTTTCCGCAAAAGCCACCTTTTTAAGCACGGCATCGGCTTTTTCCTTATCAAATTCTCCGTCCGACATACTGATATTTTGAGCAATGCTTGCCGCCACAATTTCAAAATCCTGGAAAAGCACGCCATACTTTTCACGGTATTTCTTTATGGGGTATTCCTTTAGGTTATTGTTATCGAAGAAAATATCGCCGTATGTGGGGTCATACAGCCTTAAAATCAGCTTAATAAGGGTGGTTTTTCCTGCGCCGTTATAGCCCACAAGCGCTATTTTTTCGCCCTTTTTAATACTCATTGAAATGCCGTTAATTGTAGGCTTTTCGTTACCCTTATAGGTAAATTTTACATCTTTAAGCTCAATGTCTCCGCTGTTCGGCACTTCCAGAGTACCGTCATCGGGCATTTCATTTTGCGTTTCCAAAAAGGTGCGGAGCTTGTCGATATAAAGGCTGTGATTTTGGAAATTCGGAAAGCGGAAAGAGAAGTTGTAAAGAGAATTTATGAATCTGTTACTTGAATTATAAAGTCCCAATAAAATTCCCAAACCGTATTTTCCCTTGACTATTGCCTGATAGAAAAGATACACCAAGAATACACCGTCGCCCATTATATCCGAAATCGAAATGTTAAAAATCTGCAAGGGAACGATTTTTTTACCGAATTTGACTATGGGCTTTTCCATACCGTCGCTGGAGTCTTTGAAATCTTTTTTAAGCTTTTCTGCCATATTCCCCGTTTTAATATCCTTAATAAAATCAGGAAGATAAAAAACACGGTTTACATAGTCACGCTTGCGCCTTATGGGGACTATTTCCTCTTCACGCTTAACAAAGAGTTTGTTAATGATGCGAGGCACAAAGAGTGCTACCGGCACGATTACCGCCGCAATCAAAAGGGTTATTTTATCGGTCACAATAATAAACGAGCCTGTAATTACAATATTGACAACATAGCTTAATAACCGGGAAAAATCCTGCAGAGTGCTTGTTATATGACCGGGAGCCTGCCGCATTGCCCAAACAAAATCGTTGTAAAACTCGGAATTATCGTACTTTGAAATTTCCATTTTGACGGCCTTTTCGTAAAGGGTTAAATTAACCGCCTTTTTGAACTTAGCATCAAATTTAGGCCCGATATAAGCCGATACAAAGGGACCTACCGTAACCTTTGCGGCAACCGCAACAGCCACCGGAATCAAAAACGCCAAAACCGAGGTTATGGGCTTTTGCTTTTCAATACAGTAAATAATATATGCTGTTAAAAATGTGTGTTCAAAGGTTGTTATAACATCACCGATAACCGTATTTAAAATTTGATAAACCGTATAACCCGGAGCGATTTCAAAGTGCCATTTCAAAGCAAATAAGGTGTTGGACAGCGTGCTGTATTTCAGTTTCTTTTTTTCCTTCATATAGCACTCACCTCCCCTGCGGTGTAGTTTCGCGCCTGTTTTAAGAACATATCGGCGTAAATTCCACCCTGTTCAAGCAGCTCCTTATGTGTACCCTCTTCCTTTAGCTCTCCCTTTTCAAAAACAAAGAGGCGGTCGCACATAGCGGCGGAGGAAAGACGGTGGGAGACGATTACCGATAGGGTATTTTCCCCCTCACAAAGGCGGTTTACGGTTTTGAACATTTTGTATTCCGCAATGGGGTCAAGTGCGCTTGAGGGCTCGTCCAAAATAACAATGGGACTTTTTTTGGCAAAAGCACGGGCTATGGCGATTTTTTGCTTTTCGCCGCCCGAAAGCTCGGCTCCGTTATCGTCAAATTCCCTTGTCAGAATAGTATCAATTCCCTTTTCCAAGGAGGAAATCTTGTCGTAAACATCGCTGTCTTTAAGGGCGGAAATTACACGCTCGCGATCCTCATCGTCCCGAAGCTCACGCATTAAAACATTTTCCCCCACCGTAGCGGAAAAAAGCGCGAAATCTTGAAAAGCCGCACCTATAAGCTCACGGTACTTCTTTATATCAAATTCCTTAATATTAATTCCGTTAAGTAGGATTTCCCCCTCTGTAGGGTCATAAAACCTCATAATAAGCTTAATTAAGGTGGATTTTCCGCTTCCGTTAATTCCCACAAGCGCGTGACGGACGCCCCTGTGCATTGTAAGACTTACATTTTTAAGCGCCAAGCCCCTTTGTCCCTTATAGCCAAAGGAAACATTTTTAAATTCCAAGGTCTCCGCTTCTTTCGGGGGTTCCTTGCCGCCCTTTGTTTCATCAATCAGCGGTACAAAATCTAAAAATGTTTTTAGATTTTCAATAAAATAGGCATTTTCAGAGCATTTAGTAGTGGATTCTTGAAAATAATTAATCATCCAAGAAACACCGTTGATGGCGTTTATTAACACTATCGCCTGACTGATTGATATTGTGCCGTTCAGGGCAAAAACAGCGGCGCAAAGCCACATACCCTCATACCCCAAAAGAAACATTAAAATACTTTTAAGTGCACCCATAACAGCTCGTTTAGGAGCGTATTTTAATTTAACATCAGTAACATCATCAGCGGATTTTTTAAACATCCTTTCAAGCACTTTATATATGTTGGTAAGGCGCAGCTCACCTGCATATTTCCTGAAATAGATTATGCGGTCAACATAGTCAAGTCTCCGTCTGTCCCCTGTAGTTTCCTCGTTTTCCTTGAAGCCTAATTTTGCGAGCTTTTTTCCTAAATACATATTTCCGAAAAGCGGAAGGGCTATAAAAACCAATGACCAGGGGGTTATAAGCGCCATAGCTACAATCACATAGACAGAGGAAAAAAACGAGCTCACCGCCTCTGAGCACTGATTTAATACCTCTCGGGCACGGCCGCTTGCCTCGGTGGCGGCTTTGGTGTATGTATTATAAAATTCAGGGGTTTCAAAGCAGGAAACATCCACCGACTGAGCCTTGCTAAAAAGCTTCATATTAAGACCAAAATGCACCCTTATATCAAATTTTGCAGTGTATATTTGCCAATACCACTGCGAAAAGGCACGAAAAGCAAGATTAATCAACAGCGCCGCTATAATAAATATTGCGATTTCGGGAAAGCCTCTGAGCCCCTCTTTAGTCCCGAACAAGTACTGCATAAAAATAACCGAATAGAAAACCCAAAAAGCGTACTGAATAAAGTTTTCCAAAAAGCACAATACAACACCCATAGGGTCGATTTTCCAAATCAGCCCCAAAAAATAAAGATTGTTTTTTACAACCGATATCTTCTTTTTCTTTTCTTTCATTTTTTCCCTCCTCAAAGTAAATTATATTACAATGTATTTGGAGTTACAAGTCTTGTGTTTTTGCGGATTTTATGGTATAATATATATGCCGCCCGAGACACAAGGGCGGTTTTCTTATGCTTTAAATTTCCGCAAAAACAAAAAAGTGTGTATAACGCGAGGCTATACACACCGAAAAACGCATAGCTCCACATTGCTGCAACACAACTTTAGCAAACCATAAGAGAAAGCCAAAATAGAGAATGCGTTTTTACCAAAATAAAAACACTTCTCTTACAGTTTGCCAAATTAAATTTGTGTTGCATACATAGTGTAGCACATTATTTTTATATTGTAAATAAAAAACTTAAAAATTCTTTTCGGTAATTTTATTCAAATAAAAAAGAGCGGCATTAAGCCGCTCAAAAAGTTAATAATTAATCGTTTACATAAGGAAGAAGAGCAATCTGACGGGCGCGCTTAATAGCGGTGGTCAGCTCGCGCTGATGAGCAGCGCAGGTGCCTGTAGCTCTGCGGGGTAAAATCTTTGCACGCTCGGTAATGAACTTGCGAAGACGGGCTACATCCTTATAATCGATAGCTTCAACACGATCAACGCAGAAATGGCAAACCTTTTTGCGAGCTTTTTTGTGCATGGGTCTATCGTTTCTCTCGTTATCCATTTTAAAAGCCTCCTTAAATATAAAATTCAAAGCCTTGCGGCTAAAGAGATCAG
>CAZRMP010000065.1:0-5622 GCA_964601235.1 uncultured Ruminococcus sp. | reverse complement strand
TAACAGGCCGAAAATTTGGAGAATTGCCTTAGCACTCGCGCGCATTGCGATTTCGGTTTTATAGTGCTTCGGCAAATGAAGCATACTTGAAAAGGGGTCGCACTTAAACTCGGGCTGGTTGTGCAGTCCTACCATTACATTGCGGATAACGCTCATATTGGTGAAAAGGCGGATATTTTGAAAAGTACGGGCAATGCCCTTGCGGTTAATTGCCTCCTGTGTTTTGCCGTTTAAGGTCTCCCCGCAAAGGGAAAAGGTGCCTGTGGTCGGCTGATAAACGCCCGTGAGCATATTGAAAACGGTGGTTTTACCCGCGCCGTTAGGACCTACAAGACCGTAAATCTGCCTTTCCTTAACCTCGAGGTTAAGGTGTTCAACGGCGTGCAAGCCGCCGAAGGCGATGCCGAGGTCTTCAATCTTTAAAACTACATCAGCCATTGTCCTTTTCCTCCTTTTCCTCGGCGTCCATCGCAGGAGTCGCTTCCTCTGTGCGGAAATCCACGCTTAAAACCTCGTCCATAGGAATCTTGGTTTCGATTTTATTCCAGTCCGCCTTATCGTCGGTAACGGTGCTCGCCTTTTTGCGGAATGAAATTTTCTCGATAACCTTGTGAAGCCCGTATTTTTCCCTTATCGGCTTAAAGGCGGGGGAGTTGTTAAACAGAACAATGAAAATAAGGATTAAAGCGTATATCAAGAGTCTGAGCGCCGCAAGGTCTCCCGAAAGCTTATCCTGCAGGAAGAAGTTTACAAGGGTGATAAGCGTAGCGGCGATTATTGAGCCGTTAAGGCTTGCCATACCGCCCAAAACTACCATTACCAAAACCTCTATGGAGTAGTTGTAGGAGAAGAAGGAATACATAACGGGGGTTGTGAAGTGGCCGTAAATAACCCCTGCAACGCCCGCAAACGCGGCGGAAATCACGAAAATAAGCAGCTTGTAAAAGGTAACATTAATACCCATTGCCTTTGCGGCAATCTCGTTATCACGAATAGCCGTTACGGCTCTTCCGTGCTTACTGCGAATAAGGTTCTGGCTTAAGAAAAGCACAAGTATAACAACTACAAAGCCGACTACAAAAAGGCTGTTCGCGCTGTATGTAGTTGTGGAAAGACCCATCGCGCCGCCGAACCAGGGCAGGTTTTTGAAGATATTACGCACTATTTCGCCGAAAGCCAAGGTGACTATCGCCAAATAGTCTCCCTTAAGCCTTAAAGCGGGAAGTCCTATAATGAGTCCGAAAAACGCCGCGGATAGTCCGCCTATAATCATTGAAAGGATTAAAACCAACAGCGGACTGCCTATTACATTATGCAAGTAATTAGCGCAGAAACAGCCGATATACGCGCCGACGCACATAAAGCCGCCGTGACCGAGGCTAAGTTCACCCAAAAAGCCGACTACAAGGTTTAATGACAGCGCCATTATAATGCTGTAGGCGATTCTCGCGAGAAGTCCCATTGTGGAGCGCTTGAGGTCGCCTGTCGCCGCCATAACAGCCATAACCGCCACTACCGCGATAATGATATAATAAGTAATATTGTATTTGAGCTTGTATGATTTTTTTATATTTTTAATATATTCCAATGCTTACACCTTTACCCTTCTCTTCTTACCTAAAAGACCGATGGGTTTAACCAAAAGTATCACAATAAGAAGTCCGAATTCGATAGCGGTAGTATAAGCGCTTAAAAACGGGATGCTTAAGCATATTTTTTCAATAAGTCCCAAAAGCACTCCGCCTATCATAGCACCGGGAATAGAACCGATTCCGCCGAAAGCCGCAGTAAACGCCTTGATACCCGGCATTGAGCCGAGGGTCGGGCTGGTGGCGGGTATCTGCATAAGATAAAAGAGGCTTGCAAATGCGGCAAGGGCCGAGCCTATCGCAAAGGTTATCATAATAATGCGGTTTACATTTATGCCCATAAGCTGAGCCGCGCCCTTATCCTCCGAAACCGCCTGCATAGCCCGTCCAGTACGGGTGAAGTTGACAAACAGGGTAAGACCCGCCATTATAATAGCGCCTACAACAAGGGTGACAACGGTCGCTACGCTGACAGAAGCACCGAATATTGTTATATTGCCAAGCGCCGGCAGAGTAACAGGGCGGGATTTCGCCCCGAATATCAGCTGGGCTAAGCTCTGTAAAAAGTAGCTTACGCCGATTGCGGTTATAAGTACCGCCAAGGGTGACGCGCTGCGAAGGGGTCTGTAAGCAAAGCGTTCAATAATTATGCCCGCAGCGGTGCATACAACAACCGAAACTATAATCGCTATCCACGGATTGCCGCTCACATTAAGCATTGTTAAAATTGCGTACGCGCCCACCATAATAATATCGCCGTGCGCGAAGTTTAAGAGCTTTGCGATACCGTATACCATCGTATAGCCCAGAGCAATCAGTGCGTATATTGCGCCGAGGCCTAATCCGTCCAGTATAATGTTCATAGGAATCTCCCTAAATTATGTATTTTTCGGCTTATGCCGAATAAAAAATAAGAATAGGCTTCTTATTCTTTATCCGAAATAACCCGTTTTTAAAGCTATGCTTCGCCCAGCCTGTTTTCAGGCTGAGCGAAAGCACAAAGCGATAATTATTTACCGAGTTCAACAATTACGGGAACCTTGGTAGCCGCGCCTGTCTTATCCCAGGTCATCTTACCTGTAACGCCGTCATATGAGAAATCGGAAGCGGTGATTGCTTCAACCATCTTGTCGCAAAGGTCGCTTGCGGAAATGGAAACATCCTTTACGCCCGCAGACTTCATAGCGTTGTAGATTGCATAAATAGCGTCGTAACCGTCAGCCGCGAACTGGTCGGGCTCTGAGCCGTATTTGGTCTTATAGTCGCTTACAAACTTTGCAACCTTTTCATCGGTGCTTGCAACATCGAAGGGAGTGATGTAACGGATTTTGTTTGTAACGGTGCTGTCTATCTGAGAAGCGATACCGTCAAGACCGTCACAGCCGAAGAGTTCAGCAGTAACGCCCTTCTGAACGCAAGCCTTAGCAACGAGGCCTGCCTCGGTGTAATAGAAGGGAACGAAGATAACATCGCAGTCCTTAAGAGCCTCTACCTGAGTGGAGAAGTCCTTGTTGTTTTCCTTATCAAAGGTCTTGGTGGTGAATTCTTTGCCAAGCTCAGCCATCTTATCCTTGAAGGCGTCATAAATGCCCGAAGAATAGGGGTCAGAAGTATCATAGATACAGCCGATCTTAGTAAAGTTCTTTGAAAGCTCCTCTGCGGCGAGAACGCCCTGGTCGGGGTCGCCGAAGCATACGCGGAAGGTGTTGTCGCCCTTAGCGATTACATCAGCCGCAGAAGCGGAAGGAGTCATAACAAAGATGTTATCCTTAGCAGCCTTCTCAGCAAATGCTGCGCAGGAGCCTGATGTTGTGCCGCCGATAGAAATCTTCATACCTGCGTCGTAAAGTGCGTCATAGCCTGTGTTTGCGTCCTCGGCGGTAGCCTTGTCGTCCTTCATATCGAACTCAAATTTTACACCCTCGAGACCGCCGTTTGCGTTGATTTCCTCAACCGCAAGGGAAGCGCCCTGCTTAACCGAGATACCGTAAGACGAAGCGTCTCCCGTAAGCGGACCTGTAGCGCCGATGAGGAATACATCGCCCTTTTCGCTGCCGCCGCAGCCTGCCATTGCGCCAAGAATGAGAGCAGAAGATAAAGCCGCACTCAAAAATCTTGCCAATTTTTTCATTTTGAACAACCTCTTTCAAAATAATTTTATATTTTACAGCCCTTTTGGGCTGAAAAACACTGTAATTAATATATGTAATGAAATTAAAAACGACCCCGCTTTTTATATGAAAAGCAAGGTCAAGTAAATTTTTTCCCGCCTTTAAAGCCCCGGCTTCATTGCTTTTCAATATTGTTTTAGTATTTTACCTGTAATTCGGTTAATAATTATCTTTAGAAAAATTGCGGCGTTAATTATGAAAAAGGACACTGCGACAAAGGCAGTGTCCGAAAGGGTGAGTTCCTTGGAAGCGCAAAAACAAAAGGGTGCGTATGACGCATCCGAACAGCGGCAATATGAAGCTTTGGCTAAAACTTTACACATTGTTCACACTTCCTTAATACCGATAATTTTATCACAAGAAAAAATACTTGTCAAGATAACTTTAGGATATTAAAGCATTTTTTTATTCTTTAGTGAAAAATATACAAAATTTAAGCAAATTGCACCGTTGTATATGTAGGTGTGTTAAAATCGCAAAAAAATTTAAAAATGGGTTGCATATTTATTCAAGGTATGGTATAATTTATGCATAGAAATTAATAAATATGCAAATCGGAGGAATAAAAATGAATAAAAAGGAAATAAAGAAGGTTGTTCTTGCATATTCAGGCGGTCTTGATACATCGATTATCATTCCCTGGCTTAAGGAAAACTACAATAATCCCGAAATTATCGCGGTTTCGGGCAATGTGGGTCAGGCAAGCGAGCTTGAGGGGCTTGAGGAAAAGGCGCTTAAGACGGGTGCTTCCAAGCTTTACATAGAGGACCTTACAAAGGAATTTCTTGAGGATTATGTTTTCCCCTGCGTTCAGGCGGGCGCTTTATACGAGGATTATATGTTAGGTACGGCGTTTGCCCGTCCCCCCATTGCAAAGCGTATAGCCGAAATCGCCATCGCCGAGGGCGCGGACGCTATCTGCCACGGCTGTACGGGCAAGGGCAACGA
The DNA here is from genome assembly GCA_964601235.1 of uncultured Ruminococcus sp. Lineage (GTDB taxonomy): Bacteria > Bacillota > Clostridia > Oscillospirales > Acutalibacteraceae > UBA737. Next base: position 914 of record CAZRMP010000065.1, on the reverse strand, counting down.
TCAGGTGCGTTTTGAGCTTGCAATAAAGGCTTTCGCTCCCGATATGCCGATAATCGCCCCCTGGCGTGAGTGGGATATTAAGTCCCGCGAGGAAGAAATCGAGTACGCCGAGGCGCACAATGTTCCGCTTAAGATTAACCGCGAAACCAACTATTCCAAGGATAAGAATATCTGGCATTTATCCCACGAGGGTCTTGACCTTGAAGACCCCAAGAACGAGCCCCAATATAATAAGGAAGGCTTCCTTGAAATGGGCGTTTCCCCCGAAATGGCGCCCGATAAGCCCACCTATGTGACCCTTCATTTTGAAAAGGGCGTTCCGACGGCGGTTGACGGCAAGGAAATGGGTGCGGTCGAGCTTGTAGAGACCCTTAACAAATTAGGCGGCGAGAACGGCATAGGACTGCTTGACATTGTGGAAAACCGTCTTGTAGGTATGAAATGCCGCGGCGTTTACGAGACCCCGGGCGGCGCTATCCTTTACAAAGCCCACAGCGTGCTTGAAAGCATCTGCCTTGATAAGGAGACCGCGCATTACAAGTCCCTTGTAGCCCAGAAGTTAGCCGAGCTTGTTTACAACGCACAGTGGTTCACCCCCCTTACCGAGGCTATCCTCTCCTTTGTAAAGACCACACAGAAGACCGTTACGGGCGATGTCACCCTGAAGCTTTACAAGGGCAATATGATTAACGCGAGCGTTTCTTCGCCCTATTCCCTCTACGATCCCGAAATCGCGACCATTGACGAGGACGAGGTCTACAATCAGGCTGATTCCGCAGGCTTTATCAACCTTTACGGTCTGCCCACCACGGTTTACGCAAAGATGAAGGCTAAAAACGGGCTTAAGTAAAACTTAAATGCTTTGATAAAAAAGCCTCCCAAGCCTTACGGGAGGGGGACCGCCGAACGGCGGT
>CAZRMP010000064.1:0-5691 GCA_964601235.1 uncultured Ruminococcus sp. | reverse complement strand
TGCATAGTAAACTCCGAAAAGCGCATTTTGTCTATGGGCTACAACGGTATGCCGCGGTGCTGCAGCGATGACGAGTTCCCGTGGGATAAGAACGAAAACCCCCTCGACTCAAAATACCTTTATGTATGCCACGCTGAGCTTAATGCCATACTCAACTGCGCCAGCGGAAATGTCCGCGGCTGTACCGTTTACACTACCCTTTTCCCCTGCAACGAGTGTGCCAAGGCGATTATTCAGTCGGGAATTGCGGAGGTAGTCTATATGTCGGATAAATATGCCGATTCCGACTCGGTTTTAGCCTCAAAGCGTATGTTTACAACAGCCGGAGTTAAATTCAGAGAGTACAATACTTCAGGCAAAAGGCTTGAACTTAAGCTTTAATAGGTGATTTAATGGAAATAATTAAGATACTTACAGAGGAATTTTCTCTTAAGCCCTTTCAGGTGGAAAACACCGTAAAGCTTATTGACGAGGGCAACACCGTACCCTTTATTGCGCGGTACCGCAAGGAAGCCACAGGCTCCCTTGACGATCAGATACTCCGCGAGCTGTCCGACAGACTTTCATATTTACGGAATATGGAGGAAACAGCCCAGAAGATTAAGGCGGCAATTGAGGAGCAGGGTGCCCTTACAGAGGAGCTTATCACGGCGATAGAGGCGGCTAAAACCCTTACCGAGCTTGACGATATTTACAGGCCTTTCAAGAAAAAGCGTAAAACAAGGGCGTCCGTCGCAAAGGAAAAGGGCTTAGAGCCCTTAGCGGAAACAATTTACGAGCAGTCCCCCGACTGCGAAGAGCCGATAAAGCTTGCTGTAAGCTATATAGACCCCGAAAAGGGTGTGGAAACCGCCGAGGACGCATTGCAGGGCGCAATGGATATTATAGCCGAGAAAATCTCGGACGACGCGGACATAAGAAAGCGTATGCGCTTTGTCTGCTCGGCTCACGGCGTTCTTACAGTCAAGGCGGCGGGCGAGGAATTAGGCGTGTATGAAATGTATAAGGACTATTCCGAGCCTATCGCAAAAATCCCCGACCACCGTATACTCGCAATTAACCGCGGCGAAAAGGAGGACTTTTTGAAGGTCTCTATTGATTTCGACCGCGATAAGGCGATGTTCATAATCGCAAAAAATCATATTAAAGAGGGCTCTCCCGCAACCGACACCGTAAAAGCGGCGGCGGAGGACGCTTATACGCGGCTTATTTTCCCCTCGGTAGAGCGGGAAATTCGCTCTGAGCTTACCGAACGGGCGAGCGTTTCGGCAATTAAGGTTTTTTCCACCAATCTGCGCCAGCTTTTAATGCAGCCGCCGGTTAAGGATAAGGTCACTTTAGGGCTTGACCCGGGCTACAGGACAGGCTGTAAGGTGGCGGTTGTTGACGGCACGGGCAAGGTGCTTGATACGGGTGTTATCTACCCCGTTCCGCCGAAAAACAAGGTTGAAGAGGCAAAACAGATTATAAAGAGCCTTGTTAAAAAGTATTCGGTACGGGTTTTCGCCATAGGCAACGGCACGGCGAGCCACGAGACCGAGGTTTTCGCCGCAGAGGTTATAAAGGAGCTTGATGGCAGGCTTTCCTATATGGTGGTATCCGAAGCGGGGGCGAGTGTTTACTCTGCATCTAAGCTTGCCGCCGAGGAGTTCCCCGATTACGATGTTTCCCTTCGGAGCGCGGTTTCAATAGCGAGAAGACTTCAAGACCCCCTTGCCGAGCTTGTTAAAATCGACCCTAAGGCGATAGGTGTCGGTCAGTACCAGCACGATATGCCGCAGGCAAAGCTCAACACCGCCCTTGACGGCGTTGTCGAGGACTGCGTTAACACAGTCGGCGTTGACCTTAACACCGCGTCGGTTCAGCTTTTATCCCGCGTGTCGGGACTGTCCTCTGCCGTGGCAAAAAACATTGTAGCCTACCGTGAGGAAAACGGAAAATTCACCTGCCGCACACAGCTTAAAAAGGTATCGAAATTAGGCCCTAAAGCCTTCGAGCAATGCGCGGGCTTTTTGAGGATTGCCGACGGAAAACAGCCCCTTGACAACACTTCTGTTCACCCCGAAAGCTACAAGGCGGCTGAGAGCCTTTTAAAGCTTTGCGGTTATACCGATTCCGATGTTAAGAACGGCAAGGCATTGGGTATTGCCGAAAACGCCGAGCAAAGAGGGCTTGACAGTCTCGCAGAAGACCTCCAAATCGGCGTGCCCACCCTAAAGGATATAATTAAGGAGCTCGAACGCCCCGGCAGAGACCCCCGTGACGAGTTGCCCGCCCCGCTTTTGCGCAGTGATATTATGTCTATTGAAGACCTAAAGACGGGCATGGAGCTTACGGGCACGGTCAGAAATGTTATAGATTTCGGCGCGTTTGTGGATATAGGCGTTCATCAGGACGGGCTTGTGCATATCTCCCAGATTACAAACCGCTTTATAAAGCACCCCAGTGAGGTTTTAAAGGTCGGAGATATTGTAAAGGTCTGGGTGCTCGGCGTAGATACCGCTAAAAAAAGAATTTCACTTACAATGAGGAAAGATAAGTTAAATGAAGCAAAATAATTTAAAGGGCAGTCTTATTCTCTGCACCGCCTCGCTTATATGGGGGCTTGCCTTTGTGGCGCAGAGCGACGCGGCGGATTTAGTTCCGTCCTTTACCTTCAACGCCCTGCGCTCCTTTATCGGTGCGGCGGCGCTCTTCCTATTTTATAAATTCACTAACAGAAAAAACAAAGAAAGCTTTTTCCCCGCCGATAAGGCGCTTAAAAAGCAGTATTTCTTAGCGGCGGCGGTCTGCGGACTGATGCTTGCAATCTCTGTTAATCTACAGCAGTTTGGGCTTGCGGCATATCCTGACGGAGCGGCAGCTGAGGCGCGCGGCGGCTTTATAACCGCGCTTTATGTGGTGTTAGTGCCTGTAATATCGTTCTTTATGGGCAAAAAAACAAGTCCCGTTATATGGCTCAGTGTTCTTGTGGCACTTTTCGGATTTTATCTGCTCTGCCTTTCGGGCGGAATAAATGGTATTTACTTAGGCGACCTGCTTATATTTATTTGCGCGATTGCGTTTAGTCTTCATATTCTGTCTATTGATAAATTTGTCGGCATCACGGGCGGAATTAAGCTTTCGATAATGCAGTTTACGGTAGTGGGGGTTCTGTCCTCTGTATTGGCGCTTATTTTCGAGCGCCCCGAGCTTTCAAACATATTAGCCGCCGCCCCGCAGATACTCTACCTTGGCATAATGTCGAGCGGCGTGGCATACACATTGCAAATTGTGGGTCAGAAATACGCCGAGCCCTCTGTCGCCTCCCTTTCAATGAGCCTTGAAAGCGTTTTCGCGGCATTGGGCGGTTGGGTTATCTCGGGCAATGCATTGTCCCTCAAAGAGTTTGGCGGCTGCGCATTAGTCTTCGCCGCGATTATCGTGGCTCAACTGCCCGAGATGATAGCTTCACGAAAAAAGCAAGAGTGTTAAACTAAATTATATATTATAAAAAATACTGTCTCACTTTGCGCAGTGGGACAGTATTTTTTATTAATTATTAATGCTCACTGCGTTTAGGGCGGCTCATAAGGTCGGTAAGCACATCCTTTACATCCTTATCTTCATACAGTATGGCATAACACTCCTCGATTATGGGCATTTCAATTTTATACTTTTTAGCAAGCTTATATGCAAGGTCTGCGGCGTAGTAGCCCTCGACCGTGCCTACCTCCTCAAGCGCCTGTTTTATAGGCGTTCCCGAGCCTACCTTTTCACCGAAGCGGTGGTTGCGGCTATGCTGTGAAGTACAGGTGACCACAAGGTCGCCTATTCCAGCAAGCCCCGAAAAGGTGTATTCCTTAGCGCCCATACAAACGCCCAAGCGTGCCATTTCCGCAAGACCTCTTGTTATAAGCGCCGCCTTTGAATTGTCCCCGAGTCCTAAGCCGTCGCAAAAGCCCGCGGCTATTGCGATAACATTTTTAAGCGCTCCGCCAAGCTCAATGCCCACAAGGTCATCGGAGGTGTATATTCTTAAATTATCACCCGACATTATGCTTTGAACAATCTGCGCCGTAATAGCAGAGCTTGACGCTACAACCACAGAGGTGGGTATTCCGCGCGCGACCTCCTCAGCGTGGGAGGGGCCTGAAAGCACAGCTACCTTAGCCGAGGGCAGCTCCTCGGAAATAACCTCCGAAAGTCTTATCAGCGAATCCTTTTCAAAGCCCTTAGCCACATTTACGACTATTCCGAAATTCTCCATAGCGGCAAGCCTTTTTGCCGTCTGCCTTACGGCTATCGATGGGGTTGCGATAATTGTAATCGCCGAGCCCTTAACGGCGGATAAATCCGTGGTAATGCCTATATCATCGGGAAGCCTTATTCCGCTTAAAAGCCGCTCATTGCCGCGGTTTTTTTGAAGTGCGGCGACCTCCTCAGGAAAGGGCGACCAGATATTAACCTCGTTACCGCCGCCGTAAGCGGAAATCGCCAGCGCCATTCCCCAGCCGCCGGCTCCCAGAACCGTAATTTTAGCCATTACTTTTTCCTCCGTACCGTTATTTTCTTCTCCTCGCCCTTTACTAAACGCTTTATGTTATCCTTGTGCTTTAAAAAGACTATTACGCCCATTGTGATGCTTAAAACAGCGGGGAGTATTATATCAGCATCGGAGTTATAAAATACTATCGAAAGAGAAATAACCGTAACCGTTGCGATAAGGGAGCTTAAAGATACAATCTTTGTGATAAGGGTCATAATCGCAAATACTGTAAGCCCTATAATAATGGCGATAGGACAGCAGACAGCGAAAATACCCACGCTTGTGGCAACCCCCTTGCCGCCCTTAAAGCGGAAGAAAATCGGGAAAACATGACCGAGCATACAGGCAACACCGCACAAATACGCAACATATATCCACGGTACGGTATCGGGCAGAATATATATGAAAATCGCCTTACCGATAAAGCAGGCGGCAAAGCCCTTTAATGCGTCGCAAATAAAGGTAAGCGCCCCCGGTAAAAAGCCTGCGGTACGCATAACATTGGTTGTGCCTGCGTTTCCGCTCCCAAGCTCTCTTACATCCTTTTTAAGAAAAGCATTCGCGAAAATCACCGCAAAATTTATACTTCCCAAAAGATAGGCGATAATCACCGCCGCTACAACACCTAAATAAATCATTACTTGTCTCCCCTTTCACGGATTACGAAACGAACCGGCGTACCCTCAAGCCCGAAGGTCGAGCGAATCTGATTTTCAAGATAACGCTGGTAGGAAAAATGAAACAGCTCCGCCTTGTTGCAGAAACAAACGAAGGTGGGCGGCTTTGTGGATGCTTGGGTCATATAGTAGATTTTAAGCCGCTTACCCTTATCTGTAGGGGGCTGAACACGGGCGGTCGCGTCGGCTAAAATATCGTTAAGCATACCCGTTGATATACGCATCGTGTTCTGCTCGTTTACATACTTAATAAGCTCGAAAAGGCGGTCTATTCTCTGCCCTGTTTTTGCGGAAATAAAGATTATCGGGGCATAGGGCATAAAGGAAAAGTCATTCATAAGACTTTTTCTGGTGCTGTCCATTGTCTTGCCGTCCTTATCCACCGCGTCCCATTTGTTAACGTCTATAATGAAGGCCTTACCCTGCTCTACCGCAAGCCCCGAAACCTTTGAGTCCTGCTCGGAAAAGCCTTCCTTACCGTCTATC
>CAZRMP010000063.1:0-5826 GCA_964601235.1 uncultured Ruminococcus sp. | reverse complement strand
AATGTTGACCCGAATATGTCCTATGAAATCGTATCCTTGCTTACCGAAATAAATAAGCGCGGCACTACCGTGCTTATGGTAACCCACGACCATAACCTTGTAAGGGATTTCCAGCACAGGGTTATAATGCTTGAACGCGGAAAAATTGTAGCAGATAATGCCGGAGGTAGCTTTTAATGAAAATCAGCAGTATTAAATACCTAACCGGTGAGGGTGTAAAAAACGCTTGGGTAAACAGGCTTATGACCTTGGCTTCAATCGGCGTGCTTGTTGCGTGTATGGTTATAATCGGTCTTGCAATTCTGATTTCCGAGAATGTTAATAAGGCAATCGGTAATCTTGAACAGCAGAATGTCGTTATGGCGTATATGAAGGATTATAGCTGGGCGCTTTACGGGGAGCAGGACACAGCTTCCGAAGCCCAAACCCCCGAGACAACCTCGGATACCGCCGCAGTTGAAGAGGCAGATGTAAACGGAATTAAGCCGAGCGATTATGTCATTCATAACGATGACGAGGCAAAGGCTCTCTGCGATAGGATTGCAGAGCTCCCAAATGTAGCCTCGGTAACATATGTTACAGGCGATGAAGGACTTGAAAGCGTAAAGAAATCTATGCTTGAGGGTCAGGAAAGCTATTTCACCTTCCTTGACGAGGAGTACGGAAATCCTTTGCCGGGGGCGGCTAAGGTTACGATGAAGGATATGTCGCAGTTTGACAACACGCTGGAGCAGATAAAGCAGATGGACGGTATCAGTGCGATACAGTCTCAAGGTGATTTAGCGGACAAAATAACCGCCATTAAGCGGGGAATAGGTATTGCGGGATTTTGGATTATCGCTATACTTATGGTAATTGCCCTTGTTATAGTTTCTAATACAATAAGGGTTACAATGTATAACCGCAAGCTCGAAATCAGCATTATGAAGGCGGTGGGCGCTACCGATTCCTTTGTAAGAATACCGTTTATTGTAGAGGGCGTCTTAATAGGTGTTATTTCCGCCCTTATAGCGGAGGGGCTTTTGTACTTCTGCTACCGTGTTGCAACCGAAACTATTATTACCACCCTCGGTACTAACGATATCGTGCGCTACGGCGATGTTGCAATAACGCTCTTGCTTATATTTATAGGTATAGGTGTTTTTGCAGGCATACTAGGTAGTGTTATTATGATAAGCAAATATCTTCGCCGCGAGGGCAGTGAGTTTGCCGCTATTTGACCCGTGTTTTTGGAGGAAAACAATGAAAAAAAGGTTTATTAAGCTTATTTGTGCAGTAATGTCGCTTTCTGTATTTATGGGTGCCTATTTCTGCGTACCAGCTTTGGCTGCATCCGAATCGGAGCTTAGAAGCGAGATTGCGAAAATACAAAATGAACAAAAACAGCTTCAGTCTCAAATTAGTGCCCTTAAAAGCGATAAGGCAAAGCAGCAGGAGCTGAAAAATGCGCTTGAAAAGCAGATGTCGCTTGCTCAAAAGGAAATTGACCTTTGCAATCAGGAAATAAATTCAATCAACAGCAAAATCGCCGCAAACAAGGCGGAAATTGAAAAGAAAAACGCCGAGATTGAGGCGGACAAATTAGCTTTTAAAAAGCGTTTGCGCGCTATTTATATGAGCAGCTCTAACAGCAGCGTTCAGATACTTATGGGGGCTGACGATTTTTCACAGTTTTTACAGTTGTCACAGCTCACCGCGTCGGTTTCCGCACGGGATAAGCTTATGATTGAAAAAATAGTTGAGGCGGTTGAAGCGCTTGAGGCTAAACAGGTTGAAAATAACAAGCTTTTAGAGGAGCAAAAAAGCGTTAAGGCTACTATTACCGCGAAGCAAAATGACCTTAAGGCTCAAAGTAATGAGATTCAGTCGGTTATTTCTCAGCTGAACAGCGAGCAGAACGCGGCTCAGGCTGAAATGAATAGAAATTCTAAAGAACTTGCAGAAATGCAAAAAGAACTTACTGCCATACTTAACAGCGCTAATTCCGGCACTAATGTAGTATATGACGGAGGGCAGTTCTTGTGGCCGGTTCCCTCTATTACTAAAATTTCATCATATTTCGGACCGCGCTGGGGCACAAGCCATAACGGTATTGATATTTCAAACGGCGGATACGGCGCGAAAATCGTTGCCATTGCGGACGGGGTTGTAACCCGCTCGATAAACAACTGCTCTCATAACTATCCCAAATCAAGCGACTGCTGCGGTGTTTCGGGCCAAGGTAAGGGATACGGAAACCATGTTGTAATTGACCACGGTCGCGGTTCCGACGGAAATACATATGCCGCATATTACGCGCATATGTCATCGGTTGCGGTTTCGGCAGGTCAGACTGTCAAGAAGGGACAGACCATAGGCTATGTCGGCTGCACCGGTTATTCAACAGGACCTCATCTACATTTCGGTCTCATTGTAAACGGCTCATGGGTTAATCCTATGAAATATTATACTGCAACAAAATAATAATAGCCGTCACCAAAGGTCTTCGTTCGGTGACGGCTTTTTTGCAAGGGGTGTAAGCTATTAAAACTTTTAAAGCTGTTACTGCGATTTTGCTTTGTTTATGGATGGCGTTGATTTTCTGCCTTTCTTCGCAAAATGCTGATGTCTCATCTAAAACCAGCGGAAGCGTAATTGAGTCGGTAGCAGGTATTTTTTATCCTGATTTTTCTGCCATGACTGATGCAGAGCAAAAAGAGATAATAGGTGACTTTCAGTTTATAGTAAGAAAAGCCGCGCATTTTTCACTTTATGCTATTTTGGGTGCATTATCGTTTTTAACTGTGGTTGGCTACCGAAATTTGCAATACCGTTATCGTTTGCTGATAAGCTTGGGATTATGCCTTTTATATGCGGTAAGTGATGAATTTCATCAGTTGTTTGTGGCGGGTCGGAGCTGTGAAGCCCGCGATGTTTTAATTGACTTTTGCGGTTCATTTATTGCCATTACGGTTTTAGCCATTTTATCAAGACGTATTAAAAAAATTTACAAAATAATAAGGACGGTGAGCTAAATGAGGAATAAAAATTTTAAGCTTAAGTATTTTTACATAGGTCTTACGGCATTTTTAACGGTTGCGGCGTGCGTTCTCTTTTTCTTTTTGATTTACCGATTGCCCGGTATATTATCTGTCTTTGGTAAAATACTGACGGTTACTCAGCCGGTTATAATCGGTCTTATAATTGCGTATCTTGTAAACCCCATTGCCAATTCGATTAACGGCGGTTTACTGAAGCTTTCTAAAAAACATTTTAATAAAAGACCTGAAATTTCCCGTAAAGTATCAAATGCTGTGAGCGTTTTCGGGGCGTTAGCCGTCTTTTTGATTATATTAGTTTTGATTATTTATATGATAGTTCCGCAGTTTATCGACAGTATTTCAAGTATGATAAAGGTTTTACCGGGTCAGCTTGACGCTTTTATTAAAAAGGCTTCATCGGAATTTGAACGCAATAAAGATTTGCAAAATTTGATAAATGCGGTTTACGAATATGAAAAAAATTGGCTGCAAAACGACCTTACGGGGTATGTTAATTCTTTGGCTACTTACTTTGCGACCGGTGTTTGGAGCGTTGTAAGCTTTCTTAAAAACTTTGCAATCGGACTTATTTTTGCGCTTTATATACTCTTTAATAAGGCGTTGCTTATGCGGCAGTTCAGAAAACTGCTGTATGCTTGCTTAAATAATACTGTTCTTGACCACATCTTAAAAACCGGCAGGAAGGCAAACAGTATTTTCAGCGGATTTATATACGGTAAGCTGCTGGACTCCTTTATAATCGGCGTCCTTTGCTTTATAGGAATATCAATTCTGAAAATTCCGTATACTATGCTTGTAGCGGTTGTGATCGGCGTTACTAATGTTATTCCTGTTTTCGGCCCGTATTTGGGCGCAATTCCCTGCGCGTTACTTATACTTTTGACCGATCCTATGAAAGGGCTTTATTTCATAATCTTCATAATTCTGCTTCAGGCACTTGACGGGAACTTTATAGGTCCTAAAATACTCGGAAACTCTACGGGACTTTCGGCTTTTTGGGTTGTGTTTGCGATTGTGGTAGGCGGAGGTCTCTTCGGTGTAATCGGTATGCTTATCGGTGTTCCGCTCTTCGCCGTAATTTACTACATTATAACCGCCTTTGTTAACTTCAGACTTAAACGAAAAAATCTTCCCTGCCAAAGCGATTATTACGATTCTACTGTTTCCGATAAGATAAAGGGGCAGGATGATTTAAGGGTTGAAATACCCCTTGGCGACGCGCCTGAAGCCGATTAAAATTTTTGAAAAAGGGTGTGTTATAAATGAGAAAAAAGGATTTACTCGCACAAAATACTCAGCTTTTTGATAAAAATACTGAGGCTCAACTGCAAATTTCAAGCCTTAAAAAGGAAATCGAAAATCGGGACGGCGAAATGGAAGAACTAAAAAGAGAAATTGAGCGATTAAATGCTAAAATTAACGCCACCGAGCCCCTTAAAATACTTGAAGCAAAATTGGTAAAGAGGGCAGAGGTATCTCCGGCGGTGGATTACGGTGCGTCTGTGATAGGAAAAACGGTGGTTGAGGCTGCAAAGAGCTGTAATTCGGTTACGTTGAACGGTAATCCCGAGCTTTCAAAAGAGCTTGTAAACCTTATCCTCGGCAGAACCGAGGTCGCAAAGTCGGAAATATTAGCTATCGTTTCGTCTGAAGACGATTTTGAAAATAAAAAGCAAAAAATTGACGCACAGTACGAAAGCGCGGTCGATTATTTTAAAAGCGCAACGGCGCAATTAACGGAGGGATAAGCTTTGTTTAAAGAAATATCTGCAAAGGAAATTAAGGATAACCTTATTAAGGCAATTGCCGAGGAATGGATGCTTGTTGCCGCGGGGGACAGGGAAAAGTATAATATGATGACGGCTTCCTGGGGCTTTGCGGGCGAGATGTGGGGCAACGACTGTATGATGACGGTTGTCCGTCCTCAGCGGTATACTATGGAATTTATTAACAACAGCGATTATTTTACCTTAAGCTTTTACGGTGATAACAAGGATATTCATAAAGTCTGCGGTTCAAAATCGGGACGGGATACCGATAAAACCGCCCTTACCGGACTTACTCCCGTGTTTTCGGATAATACGGTCTATTTTGAACAGGCGAGAATGGTTGTTATCTGTAAAAAACAGTATGTAGGGCAGATGAAGGCGGATTGCTTTACCGATAAAGAGCCGCTTCGTTGGTATAATGACGATTTTCACTATATGATAATCGGAAAAATCGAAAAGGTGCTTATTAAGGAGTAAGCTTTTAGAAGGACGGTCGCGACAGCCGTCCTTTTAAAATACAATGATATTCACAAAAAATTCATTATATATATGTTGACAATTAAAATATAAACGGATATAATAGTTAGCAAGCTAACATTTATATAAGAGGTGATACTATGCCGCCCGAAAAGCATATCGGCCTTGAAATACGGAATCTTTCAAATCTTATAAGGCGCGATGTTGAAAAGCACGCCGACGAGCTTGAATGTAAACCTAACAAGGGCGTTAGGGGTTGGGCTATCGACTACTTTTACGAAAATCGGGACAGGGATATTTTTCAAAAGGATTTTGAGGAAAAGTTTTCAATCCGCCGTTCGACCGCGAGCAATATTTTGAAGTTGATGGAGAAAAACGGTCTTATAATAAGGGAAAGCGTTGACTGTGACGCGAGGCTTAAAAAGATTGTTTTAACCGAAAAGGCAATAAAAGTCCATCAATGTATATCCGAGGATATTGAAAAAAGGGAGAAAAAATTGAGAAAAGGTCTTACCGATAAGGAAATTGAAGCCTTTTTC
>CAZRMP010000062.1:0-5920 GCA_964601235.1 uncultured Ruminococcus sp. | reverse complement strand
GACAAAAATCACCCTTATTCTCTCTATTGACACCGCCTACGGCAGTATTATGGAGTATTTCGAGATTTTTATGAACCGAATGCTCCTTTGCCGTAAGGCGGCGGAAAAATTGGGCCTTACCTTTAAGCTTGAAATCAACGGTCAGCCGTTATTGTAAAATTAATATGGAATTACCAAAAAGAAAACCAACCCGCCTTAAACAATACGATTACACTGTGAACGGCGCGTATTTTATAACAATCTGCACCCAAAACCGCAAGGAAATATTGTCAGAGATAACCGTAGGGCGGGGGCTTGCTCCCGCCGAATGCAAATTGTCCGAATACGGTAAAATTGCAGAGCAGGAGTTATTGAATTTAGAAAAGAGATATACGGGTGTTAAAATCGACAAATATGTTATAATGCCTAATCATATACACGCAATCATTTCTATAAATAATGATTTAACGGCGGGAGCAAGCCCCCGCCCTACGCTGTCCGATATGATTTGCACATTCAAATCTATAACAACTCGATTGTGCAACAAGGTACATAAGGGAAATAAAATTTTTCAAACTTCTTTCTACGACCACATAATCCGCGGGGAAGAGGATTTTAAGGAAATTTGGGAATACATAGACGGCAATCCGCAAAAATGGCGGGATGACCGCTTTTATAAAGGAGAAAATCAATGATATATCTTCTTGAAGACGATGAAAGCATTGTAAAATTTGTGATTTACGCCCTCCACCAGACAGGGTTTGAGGCTAAGGGCTTCTGTCTGCCCTCCGAATTTAAACGGGCAGTTGAGGACAAAAAGCCCGAGCTTGCCTTACTTGACATTATGCTGCCCGAGGAGGACGGTATTTCGGTGCTAAGGTGGCTTAGAAGCCGTGCCGATACGGCGGAATTGCCCATAATTATGCTTACCGCAAAGGCGAGCGAATACGACAAGGTGACGGGGCTTGACTCGGGGGCGGACGATTATATCGCAAAGCCCTTCGGCACAATGGAGCTTATCTCCCGCATAAAGGCGCTTTTGCGCCGTACAAAAACCGCCGATAAGGTTTATACCGCAGGTACGGTTACACTCAATCCGAAATCCCACACCGTGACCGCCGACGGCAAAGAGGTCTCCCTTACATTAAAGGAGTTTGAAATGCTCCTGCTTATGCTTAAAAACCGTGGGACGGTATTTTCCCGCGACCGCCTGCTAGAGGAAATCTGGGGCTACGATTACGACGGCGAAAACCGCACGGTAGATGTTCATATAAAGACCCTCAGGACAAAGCTCGGCGACAGCGGTTCGCTTATAGAGACCGTTCGAGGCGTAGGCTACAAAATCAGTTAAGCGGTGAAACAGTATGACTAAAAAAATATTCAGGGGAATTTTGCTTTCCTCAATTATCACTTTGCTTTTAAGCCTTGTTTTTATAATAGGCGTTCAGTATCAGATTTATAGGGACAGCAGGTATTCCGCTCTTCAAAGCAAGGCTTATTTAATAAGCCTTTCGGCGGACGAAGGGGAGCTTCAAAAATATTCCTCTGCGCCGGAGCGGATAACCCTTGTAAAGGAAAACGGCGAGGTGCTTTACGACAATAAGGCCGCCGCCGCGGGAATGGAAAACCACTTAGAACGGGAGGAAATTAAAGAGGCGATAAACAGCGGCACGGGTTATGCCGTAAGGCGTTCTCAGACCCTTGGGATAAACTCCTGCTACTATGCGATAAAGCTCCCAAACGGCAATATTTTAAGGGTTGCGGATGAATCCCTTTCCGTGGGAGCGGTTGTTATAGAGCTTTTGCCCCCTATCGCCGCAGTGGCTCTGCTCGCCTTTGTTTTAGCGCTTGTTTTAGCCTCGGTTATCTCTAAAAGGATACTGAAACCGATAAATGAAATCGACCTTGACAGTCCTTTGGAGGATACCGCATATGAGGAGCTCTCCCCCTTTATCTCAAAAATAAACGCCCAGCAAAGAAGGATTAATCACCAGATAGCCGAGCTTCTTAGCCGCCGCCGCGAGTTTGAGACGATTGCCGAGAATATGAGCGAGGGGCTTTTGCTCACCGATACCAAGGGGCACATTTTATCCCATAATTCCAGTATCAGGCGCTTTTTTGGGGTACAGGAGGATATAAACGGGCAAAATATTCTTACCGTTAACCGAAGCGAGGTGTTCAGAGAGGTTTTCGATAAAATAAGGGAAAGCCGACATTACGAAAACACCATAACCTTAGACGGTATGTGTTACGAGGTCTCCGCAAACCCTGTTTTTGACGAAACGGGCGCTCCATGCGGCGCGGTGATACTGGTTATAGATGTGACCGAAAAGGAAAAGCGTGAAAAGCTAAGGCGCGAGTTCACCGCGAATGTTTCCCACGAGCTTAAAACTCCCCTGACCTCGATTTTAGGCATTTCGGATATGCTTAAAAACGGCATTGTAAAACCCGATGATATAAAGGATTTCGGCGCGGATATAAACAGAGAGGCCCAAAGGCTTATAAGTCTTGTAAACGATATAATCAAGCTTTCCGAGCTTGACGAGGGGGAGGCTCGCGAGACCGAGACCGTAGACCTTTATAAAACCGCAAACAAGGTCGCACTAAGCCTTGCCCCGATAGCGAAAAAAAGCGGAGTCACCCTTACTGTCACGGGGGAGAGCGCCGAAATACTTGCGGGCGAATCCCTTATTTTTGAGATGCTTTATAATCTTTGCGACAACGCGGTAAAATATAATAAGGAAAACGGCGCTGTGACCCTCACCGTCGGTAATAAGGACGGCGCGCCCTTTGTGAGCGTAAAGGATACGGGTATCGGCATCGCCCCCGAGCATACCGAGCGGATTTTCGAGCGGTTCTACAGGGTTGACAAAAGCCGCTCAAAGCAAAGCGGCGGCACGGGGCTGGGGCTTTCGATTGTAAAGCACATCGCCGCCTCCTTCGGCGGGAAAATAACCCTTAAAAGCACCCTCGGCGAGGGTACGGAAATTACAGTTACCTTTAACAAATAAATATTTTTCACATATAATGGGTTGCAAAAAGGAAATTTATATGATATAATTTTTCCTGTATTAGGGAGTAGCCGACGGCGGTTTCCGCCGCAGTAGTTTGCGTCAATACGGATTTTTATCCCGCTTCTGCATTAAACGGCAAGACTTTTACTGTACTTATTTTGTGCAGTAAAGGTCTTTTTTTATTTTTGATTTTTTGTAACGGGACGACACACAGGTCGTCCCCTACGGGGTTTTATTTGGTTTTGTAGGGAACGGCCTTAGTGCCGTTCCGCAAAAAAATTAAATGAATATTGATTATTATTAAAAAAGAGAGGTCAAAAAAATGTCACTAAGCGATTTTAGTTTCCTTGTAAGTAACATAGCAGGTCTCGCCGACTGGCGATATGTTACGATGTGGATTATCGGCGGACTGCTTATATTCCTTGCGATTAAGTACGAAATGGAGCCCACCCTCCTTTTGCCGCTGGGCTTCGGCACGATACTTGTAAACATTCCCTTTTCGGGCGCGTTGGACAGAACCCTCCAAAACGGCGAAGTGCAGGAGGGGGCGCTTTCCACCCTTTTCTCGGCGGGTATCGCTAACGAGCTGTTCCCGCTGATACTCTTTATCGGTATCGGCGCGATGATTGATTTCGGCCCCCTGCTTTCAAACCCCAAGCTTATGATTTTCGGGGCGGCGGCGCAGTTCGGCATTTTCTTTACCTTCTGCGCGGCGTCAATGTTCTTTGACCTTAACGACGCGGCTTCGATAGGCATTATCGGCGCGGCGGACGGACCCACGGCAATCGTTGTTTCCCAAAAGCTTAATTCTTCTTATCAGGGTGCGATAATGGTGGCGGCATACTCCTATATGGCGCTTGTCCCCATTATCCAGCCGCCGGTTATAAAGGCGCTCACCACCAAAAAGGAACGGCTTATCCGTATGCCTTATACCGAAAAGCAGGTCTCCAAGCTTACTAAAATCCTTTTCCCGATTGTAATTACAGTAATAGCGGGCATTGTCGCCCCCGAATCGGTCTCCCTTATAGGCTTCCTGATGTTCGGCAACCTGATAAGGGAGTGCGGAGTGCTTAATTCCCTTTCGGAAACGGCGCAAAAGGTGCTTGCAAACCTCATCACAATCTTCTTAGGGCTAACCATAGCCACCCAGATGCAGGCGGAAAAATTCCTAAGACCCGACACGCTCCTAATCTTAGGCTTAGGTCTATTCGCCTTTATTTTCGACACGGCGGGCGGCGTGCTGTTTGCTAAATTTTTAAATATCTTCCTTAAAAACAAAATCAACCCGATGATAGGCGCGGCGGGTATTTCGGCATTCCCGATGTCGGGCAGGGTTGTTCACAAGATGGCGCTTAAGGAAGACCCGCAGAACTTTATTTTGATGCAGTCGATAGGCGTTAATGTATCGGGTCAGATAGCCTCGGTGATAGCGGGCGGACTGATACTCAATTTCTTTATGTGAGGTAAGTGAAAATGACCTTTAATCCTATGAATTTTATAACAAATCTCCGCTATTTGGCGGTGGGAATGATAAGCATTTTTATCGTGATAGGGGTAATCATCCTTGTCACCGTACTGCTTAACAAAATATTTACAAAGAAATAATTTACAGCAGTTTAAAAATGCTATATAATTAAGTCGGTGAAGTGTATGGAATTAAATTCTAAAACCGTTAAAAAAATTCTGCTTATAATTCTGCTGGGTTCGGTAGTGTTTACCGCCGTGCAGAATTATGACCGACTGTTTTCCTTTTTAAGGCATATTTTGGGGATTTTCAGCCCCGTTATAACCGCCCTTTGTATCGCCTTTGTGCTGAATGTTCTCTTAACCGCGCTTGAAACCAAGGCCTTTAGGTTTATGGACAACAGCAAAAAGGGCTTTGTCAGGAGGCTGAAACGCCCGCTGTGTCTGGTGCTTACTTTTCTTTTGGCCTTCGGCTTAATCGTCCTGCTGA
Source organism: uncultured Ruminococcus sp. (assembly GCA_964601235.1). GTDB lineage: Bacteria > Bacillota > Clostridia > Oscillospirales > Acutalibacteraceae > UBA737. Next base: position 973 of record CAZRMP010000062.1, on the reverse strand, counting down.
TAGCCTTTATAATCCCCGATATTGCGGACACCTTTATCTACCTTGCCGAAAGACTGCCCTCCTTTATGACCGAGGCGCGGGTCTGGATTGAGGATGTCCTCGAAAAATTCAACCTTTCACAAAATCTTATTCCGAATATAAAGATTGACTGGACGGCGGTGGCAAACGGAATAAAGGAATATGCTTTGAGCTATTCGCAGACCATTTTCGGCAGTGCGGTGAATCTCACAACCTCCTTTGCCTCGGGGGTTTACAAAACGGTATTCAGCATTATGATTTCCGCCTATATTCTCGCCTGCAAGGAGCGCATAGGTAGGTTTATGACGCGTCTGATAGATGCGTTTGCACCTAAAAAAGCGGCAAAGGCGGTCTATCACATTTCCTCCACTGCCTACGAATATTTTTCAAAGTTCATCGGCGGTCAGCTTACCGAATCGGTGATTTTAGGCACGCTGTTTTATATAGGTATGACGATATTCCGCTTCCCCAACGCCGCGGTAATATCCATATTTATCTGCGTGACCTCGCTTGTGCCTATCGTTGGCGCTACGGTGGGCGTGATTGTGGGCTTTTTACTTATACTCATAACAAGCCCCATAAAGGCGATTTTGTTTATCCTTTTCTTTGTTGTGATTCAGCAAATCGAGGGGACATTTATTTACCCGAGAGTGGTCGGAAAATCCGTGGGACTGCCCGGGGTTATAGTCGTTTGCGCGGTGCTTGTGGGCGGCAATATCGGCGGGATATTGGGCGCGCTTACAAGCGTTCCCGTCTGCGCGGTGCTGTATGTGCTCTTAAAAGAGGCTATCGCAAAACGGACGCCGAAAAAAGAAGAAAATCCGCTTTCGTAAGAGAGCGGATTTTTTGACAGGAATTAAAAAAACACTTTTTCACTATTCACTATTACTTATTACTTCAAAAGCCCCAAAGGCGGGATTTAGTGAAGAGTGAAGAGTGAAAAGTGAAGAAGTAA
>CAZRMP010000061.1:1554-5977 GCA_964601235.1 uncultured Ruminococcus sp. | reverse complement strand
AACTTACTGCTCAACAGCGTAAATACTTACCTGTTTACGGTCTCTGCCTACGCGCTCGAATTTTACCTTGCCGTCGATAAGAGCGAACAGGGTATCGTCAGAACCACGTCCGACATTGTTGCCCGCGTGAATGTGGGTTCCTCTCTGGCGAACCAAAATGTTGCCCGCCAAAACGAACTGACCGTCGGCGCGCTTAACGCCTAAACGCTTGGATTCGCTGTCGCGGCCGGTCTTGGTAGAGCCCATACCTTTTTTATGAGCGAATAACTGAATGTTAATCTTAAGCATTTCTTGCACCTCCGTGAATTGTGATGTTACTGCCGTACTGTTCGGAAAGCTCGGTCAAATGCAGCCTTAACCCCTCTAAAACCATTACCGCACAATAAGACGGTTCTTTTACATAAAAGCGCATCACAGCGTCGTCTACAAAGACTTCCGCCTTATCGCCTATTATATCGGTTACGGTGTTAGCCGCCATATACGCCGCGGATGAAACCGCCGCGCAGACAATCTTTCCAACCTCGTCGTCACCGTCCTTAGACGAATGACCGCTGATTTCAAAGCCGTAAAGCCCTTTTTCATCAGCCGAAAATTTTACCCTTGTCATAGATTAGCCGATTTCGGTAATCTGTACCTTAGTGTAAGGCTGTCTGTGACCCATTTTGCGGGAGCTGCTCTTCTTGGGCTTGTAGGTGAAGACGGTAATCTTCTTACCCTTGCCGTTCTTTAAAACGGTGCCCTTAACGAAAGCGTCCTTAACATAGGGCTTGCCAACCTTCAAGGTTCTGTTGTTTACGGCAACAACCTTGTCGAAGGTAACCTCTTCGTCAACCTCGGCGTTAAGCTTTTCAACATAGATAACGTCACCGCTCTGAACACGGTACTGCTTTCCGCCTGTTTCGATAATTGCGTACATTTTTATTACACCTGCCATTTATACAGTCTCGCTACGGCGGGCGTGCGCCAAAAGGCACAACTTAATAAGCCCACAATATGCGGCTTACATATTCTATCATACCAAACCCGCTTTGTCAAGGAAAATAAAATGATATTTTGTCTGTCGTTATATTATTTTTCTGTTTCTTCGGGAATTTCGCCGTTTTCAGCTTCGTAGTTCTTGATACATTGCCTTATCAGATAAAGAATTTGACCGTTAATCGAACGGCCCTCATATTCGGAAATATACTTGATTTTTCTATGAAGTGTAGGATCGACTTCAATGCCTAAATGCTTATTTTCTTTATTTCTCATAAAAAACCCCGCAAATAATCTTAATTTAAGTATATTTTAAGATTAATTTGTGTTATAATGCTTGATGTATACTTAATTTAAGTATACTAAAATTTATGAGGAATGATGATATGACCTGTACCTTTTTCGGACACAGAAGTGTTCCAAAAGAAATATAGCCTATTTTACGATCGACTCTGATTAACCTGATTGAAAATCATAATGTGAAATTATTTTATGTTGGCAATCACGGTGAATTTGACAGTATGGTTTACCGAACATTAAAAGATTTGGCACAAACATACCCTATAACCTATCATGTTGTTCTCGCTTATATTCCAAGCAAAAAGAGTGAATACAGCCCATATGACAATGATGAAACAATTTTACCAAATAATATTGAAACAGTTCCAAAACGATTTGCAATCATATTCCGTAATAAGTGGATGATTAAGCAATCTGACTATGTTATAACCTATGTTACAGAACATCTTGCTTCAGGCGCGGCAAAGTTTAAGGAATTAGCTGAACGGCAAGGAAAGAACATAATTAATTTATATATTAAATGATTCAACCGGACGCTGTGTGTTGTATATACATTAAACAACGGACGGTCGGGACGCCCGTCCCTACGGTGTTGACATACGGTTGTATTGAAACAAGGGGTTTCAAAAAGGGTTTTCCCCTTTTGTCGTTCAGGAAAGCCAAGCGGGACGATGTGGGCATCGTCCCCTACTGTTATAAAGCCTAAATATTTCTACTCCTTTTCCGCCGAAGCGCGGGATATGCTTGAATTGCCGAACTTTTTTCTAAGCTCGTAGATGGAATTTTCTATTTTTTCTTCGGTTTCCTTCTTTTTAAAGTCTCCGAAAATATCCTGCTGAAGGGCGGTTTCATAACCTTTAAGTCCTATTGCCCTTATCCCCACAGAGCGCAGGGGCTCTGAAAAGTTGTAATTTTCCTTTAAAAGCTCTATTCCGCGGCTGGCTATAGTGTAGGCGCTGTTGGTGGAATCGGGATAGGTGCGGCTGAATTCCTTTACTGTAAGCGAGGCTGTACGGATATGCACCTGAACTCCCGTAGCATATAAACCGTGGCCACGCAGGGTATCCGCCACCGACTGCGCGAGGGTTAAAAAGGTTGACCAAACCGAATCAAAATCGGTAAAATCGCGGGAACAGGTAACAGAACGGCCGACGCTTTTCGGTTTATCGCTTTTAGTAGGGGTAACAACAGGCGAATTATCAAGACCCAATGCACAGCTTTTAAGTGCCACTCCGTTCTTCCCCAAAAGCCTTGTAAGGATTTTTTCTGAGCATACTGCAAGGTCACCAACGGTATAAACCCCGCAGGAGCGGAGCTTTTCGGCGGTTTTTCTGCCTGCAAAAAGCAGGTCGGACGCAGGAAGCGGCCACACCTTTTCCTTAAAATTATCCTTCGTGATAACGGTGACAGCATCGGGCTTTTTCATATCCGAGCCTAATTTCGCAAAAACCTTATTAAAGCTGACTCCCACCGAAATAGTAACACCCAGCTCCTTTTTTATATCACATCTTATTTTATTCGCTATTTCTTCACCGCCCCCGAAAAGCATAGTGCTTCCGGTAACATCAAGCCAACACTCATCTATTCCAAAGGGCTCTATCATATCGGTATACCGCGCGTAAATTTCACGCGCACGAGCTGAATACTCACTGTATTTATCCATAAGCGGAGGAAGAATTACAAGTTCACTGCATTTGCGTTTTGCCTCAAAAATCGGCTCGGCGGTTTTTACACCAAAGCTCTTTGCGATTTCGTTTTTAGCAAGCACAATTCCGTGGCGGTTTTCCTTATCCCCGCACACAGCGACCGGCATTGACACAAGCGTAGGGTTAAAAAGCAGGGATACCGATGCGAAAAAATTATTAAGGTCGCAATGCAATATTATCCTGTCCTTCATTTTCAAGCCCTCCTTAGAACATCCGTTCTATTAGATTGTAACACCTAACCGAGCTTTTGTAAAGCGGGAAAATTAAACATATTAAATCTTTTTTATATTTCAAATTTATCGAGCGCCTTTATATGCAGCCGTTCAATCTGCCTTACGCTGTAATTAAGCTCATAGCTGATTTCCATAAGAGTTTTACCGCATACATATTTTAAGTATAAAAGCTCGCTTAAAACTCCGCCGTCCACCGACTCGATTTTTTCTTCAATCTCTCGCCTTAAAGTCTGGGCCGCTTCGATTTGCGAAATATACTTCTCTTTATCCTCAGGATTTTGAAGCGCCGTTTCACTTAGTCTGCGTATTTTTTCATTTTGCAGTAAATAAAGTGAAAGATATTCCTTTTTTTGCTTATTCATTTTCTGCGGCCTCGCTTTAAGTGGGGCTTAATCAGCGTTACATACTGTCCGTAGCTGTAATCGGTGCCGTTAGTTCGGTTATATTCGTCAACCTCTCTTACAATCCTGAAAAGCGGCGAGGAAAAAACAAGCTTTTGTTTTTTCATTTCCCGCCTGTGCATTTCCTCTCCCCTTTTGCGGCAAGAAGGACTGCAATACTCCTTTTCTATGTTGCCAAGCCGCGCACCGCAACAGCGGCAGTAAGAAACAGCTTTTTCTTTAATATTGCCGCTCCCGCAAAGAGGACAGCACCTGCGCTCCTCAAAGGGCGGAGAAGTAAACCCGTGGGTTTCTGTTAATACGGCGGCGGTTTCAAATTCACAGCCGCAGTCAGAACAATAATACATTAATCATTTCCCCTTTCGTATATATAAAGTCATTAAAAGGGAAAATGTAAACCTATTTTAAAATATTATTTATCTTTTCTTAACAAAATCAGCCCAAAAAGGCAATATAATAGATATGTAAACAGAAAAGAAGGGTTGGGTATATGAATTTCAGATACAGGCTTATGCAGTTTATGTCGGGGCGGTACGGAACTGATGAAACCTTTTTTGTAATTTTTATCATCGCCGTTATTCTTTCGGTTGCTAACATATTTATAAGATTTATCTCTATCGGACTTTATGCAGTAATTCAGCTTATTGTTTATGCTCTGATTATTTTTGCAATTTTTAGGGTTTTATCAAGGAATGTGGAAAAAAGACGCAACGAAAACTATCGGGTAAAGGAAAAGCTCGGATTTTTAAAGCGCAAAAAGGACTTTCACGACCAAAAGAAAGCCGATATTATGCATGTATATAAGAAA
>CAZRMP010000061.1:0-1544 GCA_964601235.1 uncultured Ruminococcus sp. | reverse complement strand
TTTGCCGAGGCGTGTAGGCGTTCATACCACTGTATGCCATAAATGCGGAAAAGAGTTTAACGTTAAGGTTAAAAAATAATACAAATACCAACAAAATCAATTTATCGGCACTCGCTTTTGAGTGCCTTTTTTAAGGGAGATACCGCCTTGAATTATACCGTAAAACGTTCAAACAGAAAAACTGTAGGGCTTGAAATAACAAGCGATTGTGAAATAATCGTCCGCGCGCCAAAAAGAATGGGTGACAGGGAAATTGCAGAATTTGTAAACAAATACCGCAGTTGGATTGATAAAAAGCTCCCCGAAGCAAAAAAAAGAGCCGAAAAAATCCGAAATATTGATAATAACGAAGAAAACCTGCGCCGCGCCGCGCGGGAAACAATACCCGCCATTGTCGAAAGGTATTCAAAAATAATGGAACTTCGACCCACCTCAATTAAAATAACCTCCGCTAAAAAGCGCTTCGGCTCCTGCAGCAGTAAAAACGGACTTTGCTTTTCCTGGCGGCTTATGGCATATCCTACAGAGGCTATAGAATATGTTGTAGTGCACGAATTAGCCCACATCAAACACCATAATCACAGCACAAAATTTTATAAGCTTATCGAAAAATATATGCCTGATTATAAAGAACGGCAAAAATCGCTTAAAATAAATTGACAAAATGTGTTTTATAATGTAATATAAAGGAAAATTCAGTTTATAGGAGATGGTTTTGTGGACGACAGTCCTGCGGGGAGTATTATATTCTTTGCACTTCTGATTATTGCCAGCGCGTATTTTTCGGGGACGGAGATTTCTCTGGCTTCGGTAAACAGAATTCATATGATGAGCCGCGCCTCAAAAGACAACAAGGGCGCGAAACGGGTGCTTTACATTCTCGATAATTTTGACGAGGCGCTTTCGGTACTGCTTATCGGCAACAACATAGTCAATATCGGCTGCGCCACCCTTTCCGCGGTAATTGCCGCTGAGATTTGGGGTGCCGCCGCGGTCTCGGTCTCGGCGATTGTTACCACCGTGGTGCTCTTTATGTTTGGGGAAATGCTGCCCAAATGTTTTGCGCGCTCCTGCAACGAACGGTTTGCGGAGTTTTCTTCCCTGCCGCTCATCTGCTTAATGAAGCTTTTAAAGCCGCTGTCCGCGCTTTTCACCGCGCTGTCCGCCGCTGTATCAAAGCCCTTTAAAAAGCACGCCGAAAATCAGGTCACAATGACCGAAGACGAGCTTCAGGACATTGTGGAAAACATATCCGAGGAGGACGGCTTTGACGAGGACACAGGCCGCCTCGTAAAATCCGCGATGAAGTTTTCAAACTCTTCTGCCAGAGAGGTTATGGTGCCGTGGGAGCAGGTGCTTACCATTCGCACCAGCCTTAAAACCCCGCAGATACTGGAAATTGTGGAAAACTCGGTACATTCAAGAATACCCGTTGTTGACCGCGATGGTAACATAAAGGGTATTTTGCAAATAAGAAAATTCCTAAAGGCGTACACAAAATTCAAATCTAACATAATATTAGCAAGCGTAATGGATTACCCCTA
>CAZRMP010000060.1:0-6078 GCA_964601235.1 uncultured Ruminococcus sp. | reverse complement strand
GTATTTTGAAGACCCTCGCGCTTTAGCCGATATTGAAAAAGCGGCGGAAATAATAAACTCCGAAATTGAAGGCGGCGGTAAAATCGCGGTTTTCGGGGATTATGATTGCGACGGCGTAACCGCGACCGCCATTATGTTCAGCTATCTTTCGGGTAGGGGAGCGGACTGTGTTTACTATATACCCGACCGCTTCGACGAGGGCTACGGTCTGAACTGTGATGCCGTAAGAAAGCTTAAGGAAGAGAATGTCACTCTATTAATTACCGTGGATAACGGTATAGCCTGCCATAGTGAAATAAAGCTTGCAAAGGAGCTCCATATGTCGGTTGTGGTGACAGACCACCATCTGCCGTCTGACACTCTGCCCGATGCCGACGCGGTGGTTGACCCGCACAGAGCCGACTGCGGCTCGGAATTTAAGGAAATATGCGGGGCAGAGGTGGCTTTTAAGCTTATCTGTGTTATGGAGCAAAAGGAGCCGGAGGAGCTGCTGCCTTATTTCGCCGACCTCTTAAGCGTGGCGGTTTTGGCCGATGTTATGCCGCTTACCCTTGAAAACCGCGCGATTGTAAAATACGGGGTGGAAAAGCTTAAAACCGCGCCCGCAACAGGGCTTTCCGCTATTCTTAATGTCGCGGGAATTTCCGCGGACTCCGTAAACGCGGGTAAAATCGCTTTCGGAATCGCGCCGCGGATTAACGCTGCGGGGAGAATGGGTAGCGCAAAGCGTGCCGCCCAACTGCTCCTTTGCGACAATATGCTCAAAGCCCTTGAAATAGCGGGTGAAATTGACGACGCAAATGCAGAACGCCAGAGAATTGAAAAGGAAATTTTCGCGCAGGCTGTGGAAATAATAGAGGAAAAGGGCTATAAATACCATCGCGTTATCGTTGTGGACGGGGAAGACTGGCATAACGGCGTGGTGGGAATTGTAGCTTCAAGAATAACCGAGAGGTACGGCTGTCCCGCTGTTGTAATCTCTAAAAACGGGGAAACCGCAAGCGGTTCCGGCAGGAGTATAGAGGGCTTTTCACTTTATAACGCGATAAAATACGCGTCCGATTCGCTTTTAAAATTCGGCGGTCACGAGCTTGCCGCAGGAGTAAGCCTTAAATCGGACAATATAGAGCTGTTCAGGCAAAAAATTAACGAATATGCGGCGGAAAAGGAATATGTGCCGCCCGTTTTAAAGCTTGACTGCAGACTTAATCCCTCGGCATTAAGCCTTGATTTAGCCGAGGCTTTAAAGGAGTTAGAGCCCTTCGGTCACGGCAACCCGACCCCGCTGTTCGGGGTTTACGGCGTAACCCTTACCCGCATTACTCCGATAGGCGGCGGCAAGCATATGAGGCTCTTGTTCTCAAAGGGTGAAAATTCCTTTCAGGCACTGCTTTTCGGAATGACCAAGGAACGCTTCTGCTTTAATGAGGGTGATATTTTAGATACCGCCGTAACGGTGAATACCAACCTTTATAACGGGGAATTAAGCCTTTCGGTACATGTTAAGGCGCTGAGAATGAGCGGAACGGACGATGAGCGGCTGTTTAAAGAGATTGACAGCTTAAACAATTATATGGCCGGCAGAAATTTTGATGTTAACCTGTTGCTTCCCTCAAGAGCGGAAACGGGAGTTATTTATAAATACATATCTGCAACACCTGCAACAGAAGAAAGAATAAAATATGTCCACCTGAATACGGTGGGCTATGCTAAAACCGTAATATCGCTTATGACCCTAACGGAATTAGGGCTTGTAATTAAGGACGGCTCAGGCATTTATAAAACGGCGGGAGTACAAACAAAAACCGAGCTTACAAGCTCGGCGGTTTACAGAAGCTTACTTGAAAGGAGGGGAACGCCGTGACGCCCGAACAGGAAAGAGATTATCAAAAATTATATAAGCAAATGCAGGATTTCGGGGGCAGCTATAACTATGATTTGGTAAGACGCGCCTTTGAGTTTTGCGTGTTAAAGCACGAGGGGCAGAAACGCTGTACCAATGAGGATTATTATATTCACCCCTTTAATGTGGCGCTTATTATCGTCACCCTCGGAATGGACAGTGAATCTATAGCCGCGGCGCTTCTTCACGATGTTGTGGAGGATACCGACACCTCGGTCGAGGACATAAAGCGCGGCTTTGGGGAAGATGTGGCGCTTCTTGTGGACGGAGTTACGAAAATAGGAAAGCTCAATTTCACCACCAAAGAACAGCAGCAGGCAGAAAGCCTCAGAAAAATGCTCATAGCAATGGGTCAGGATATACGGGTTATTATTATCAAGCTTGCGGACAGACTCCACAATATGCGCACGCTTGACGCTATGCCCGAGCAGAAGCAACGGGATAAATCCCTTGAAACATTGGAAATATACGCGCCGATTGCCCACCGCTTAGGTATCCGTCCCGTAAAAGAGGAGCTTGAAGACCTGGCAATTAAGCACCTCGACCCCGTTGCTTATAAGGAGATTGAAAATTTGCTCTCACTTCGCAAGCAACACCGTGAGCAGATTTTAAAGGAAATTAAGAATAATATTGAAGAACGCCTTAAAGAGGCTATGCCGGGTGTGGAGATGGCGTTTCAGAGCAGAATAAAGTCAATCCACGGAATATACCGTAAAATGTATGTTCAAAGCAAGGATTTTGATGAGATTTACGATATTTATGCTATTAGAATTATAACCGATACGGTGGCCAACTGCTACAATATATTAGGCATTATGCATGATATGTTCAGACCTATTCCGAATAGATTTAAGGACTATATTTCAACGCCCAAGCCGAATATGTACCAGTCGCTTCACACCACGGTTATAAGCCGTGCGGGAATACCCTTTGAAATACAGATTCGCACCTTTGATATGCACCACACCGCCGAATTCGGTATTGCGGCGCATTGGAAGTATAAAGAGGGAATAACCGATAATGACAAAAAAATGGAGGATAGACTCGCCTGGATTCGCCAGATTCTTGATTCACAGGCGGCTTCAACCGACGCTTCCGACCTTGTAAGGAGTATAAAGGTTGATTTATCTCAGGAGGATGTTTTCGCAGTCACTCCGAAGGGCGATGTTATAAATCTGCCTATGGGCGCTACCGTTGTGGACTTTGCTTTTGCTATTCACTCGGCTGTGGGAACAAAAATGGTCGGGGCGAAGGTGGACGGCAAGATAGTGCCTATAAGCCATGTAGTCAAAACGGGCGAGGTTATAGAGATTTTAACCACCAATCAGGCAGGTCACGGGCCGAGCCGCGACTGGCTTAATATTGCGGTCACCTCTCAGGCAAAATCAAAAATCCGCTCCTGGTTTAAAAAGGAAAGGCGCACCGAGAACATTGCCGCAGGTAAGCTTGAAATTGAAAAGGAATTCCGCCGTGCAGGCATAGATTTGCCCGAGGAGGAGTACGCCGGATTTATTGACGAAATAGCTAAAAGACAGAGATTCGCAAACGCAGACGAGTTTTTTGCCGCTATCGGCTACGGCGGGGTACTGCTTTCAAAAATAATGCCCCGTGTAAAAGAGGAATACAACAAAAAGCATACGGCGGCAAAGCCTGTAGAGGTTGTTCCGATTTCGCAAACCAAATCAACTAAATCTTCGGACGGAGTTATTGTGGACGGCATCGACAACTGCCTTATCAAGCTTTCAAAATGCTGTACTCCGCTTCCGGGGGACGATATAATAGGCTTTATCACAAGGGGTCACGGGGTTTCCATTCACAAGCGGGACTGCCCTAATGTTCCGGTTAATATTGACGATTGTGCCGAGCCTGAGCGTTGGATTCCCGCGCACTGGGACGGCACAAAGACCGATTCCTTTATATCAACCCTTCAAATCGCGGCTATTGACCGTGACGGAATTTTGCTTGATGTTATGAACGCGGTTTATAATATGCGGGTTACCGCCCACAGTGTTACCGCACGGCCTACAAAGAGCGGCAACTGCATTGTAGTGCTTACAATTTCGGTGGAGAGTGTAGAGCATTTAAGGAGTATTATTTCACGCCTTGAAAAGCTTAAGGGCGTGTTCAGCATTGAAAGGATAAACCAGTAATGAAGGCTGTAATTCAAAGGGTGGAGAGTGCGTCGGTTAAGGTGGACGGGAAGATTGTAGGCTCTTGTGATAAGGGATATATGATTCTTTTCGGCGCAACCGAGGGCGACACCGAGGCCGAAGCCGAGCTGCTTGCAAGAAAAACCGTTAATCTTCGCATTTTTTGTGATGAAAACGATAAAATGAATAAGTCGTTGCTTGATGTTGACGGGGAAATTTTAGCAATATCCCAGTTCACCCTATGCGCTGATGTTAAAAAGGGCAACCGCCCCTCGTTTACAGGTGCGTTAGAGCCCCAAAGGGCAGAAGAGCTTTACGGTTTTTACTGCGAAAAGTTAAAAGAATTAGGTGTGAAGCGGGTTGAAAAGGGTGTTTTCGGGGCGGATATGAAGGTTGAGCTTATAAACGACGGGCCTGTAACCATACTTTTTGATACTGATATATGGAGTAAAAAATGAAAATCAAAACCCTGCATTTAGGACTTATAAAAACCAACTGTTACCTGATTTCAACCGAAAAGGCGGCTGTGGTTATAGACCCCGGCTTTGACAGACCGGCCACGCTTGATTTTTTAAATGAAAATGCCGACAAAGAGTGCCTTATACTTCTTACCCACGCCCATTTTGACCATATCGGCGGGGCGGAGGCTTTACGGCAAAAAACAGGAACCCGAATAGGAATAGGCGAGCCTGATGCAGACGGACTTTCCGATACTAAGCTTAACCTCTCTGATATGTTTCACGCCAAAATTCTCCCTTTTAAGCCTGATTTAACCTTTAAAAACGGTGATATAATCACTGTAGGGGATATTGAGTTTAAGGTTATAAGCACACCGGGGCATACTGTAGGTGGGGTTTCATATCTTACCGAAGATAAGCTTTTCTCAGGGGATACGCTTTTTGAAAATTCCATAGGGCGCACAGATTTTCCGGGAGGCAACCTAAAGGTGCTTCAGCGCTCGCTAAAAAAGCTGATGTCTCTGCCCCTTGAAACAAAGGTTTATCCCGGTCACGGCGATTCCACTACCATTGCCCGTGAAAAGGAATACAATATGTTCATACGGTGAGAAAATGAAGCTTTGTCTTATAAATCATTCATATAAATATGAGCTTGAAAAGCTTATAAGAATATTTTTGCCCTTTGAAAAAATTGAATTTTGCGAACAGGAAGAAAGGGAAGACCGCACTTCGATAACCTCGCTTTTAAGGAGTGAAAAAGAAACTCGGCTTTCGGCGGAGCTTTTAATTGATAATAAAAGCTTTGAGTTTTCCGAGAACCTTTCGAACGAAAATCCCGATTACGGTAATGAATGTGAGCGGCTTTTGGCGGTAGCCCTTTATAACTGCTTTGTTAAGGCATCGGGCTATGTTCCCGAGTGGGGAATACTTACGGGCGTTCGTCCCGCAAAGCTTTTTTTCCGCCTTTCTGCATTTGAGGGCGTTTCCAAGGCGGAGGAATGGTTTAAAAAGGGACTTATGGTAAGCGAAAACAAAATTTCCCTCTGCCGGGAGACTGTAGAGAGTGAGGACAGAATTACCGCACTTTCCGCACCCGATTCTTTTAGCCTTTATATTTCCATACCCTTTTGCCCTACAAGGTGCGCCTACTGCTCCTTTGTGTCCCACTCGATAGAGCAGGCAAAGGGCCTGATACCCGAATATATACGCCTTTTAAAAGAGGAATTAAAGCTTACTGCCGAAATTGCAAAAAAGCTTAATTTAAGGCTTGAAACCGTATATATGGGCGGGGGAACCCCCACCGCTCTTACGGCCGAGCAGATAGGCGAAATTATGACGGCGGTTAAAGGCTGTTTTGAACTTTCCGCTTTGCGGGAATACACAGTTGAGGCCGGCAGACCCGATACGGTGACAAGGGAAAAGCTTGAGACAATAAAGAGCCTCGGAGCGACCAGAATCAGCATTAATCCCCAGACTATGAATGACGGGGTGCTAAAGGCTATAGGCAGACGGCACACAGCCGAGGAGACCGAAAAGGCCTTTTTGCTTGCAAGGGAATGCGGGTTTG
>CAZRMP010000059.1:0-6097 GCA_964601235.1 uncultured Ruminococcus sp. | reverse complement strand
TTAAGGGCACTCGGCTGTAGCTGTGAGATGGAAGGCGACACCGTAACGGTTGACAGTAAGGGCATAAACGAATACAAAATTCCCGATAATCTTATGCGGGAAATGCGCTCCTCCGTGGTCTTTTTGGGCGCGGTTATAGGCAGGTGCAAAAGGGCTGTTATAAGCAGTCCCGGCGGCTGTGAATTAGGCCCCCGCCCTATTGATTTGCACCTTTCCGCTCTTGAACGAATGGGTGTTACTGTAACCGAGGAACACGGCTATTTAATATGCACGGCCGAAAAAGGACTTCACGGGGCAGAAATCAGTCTTGGTTTTCCGAGCGTGGGCGCCACCGAAAATATGATTCTTGCGGCGGCTACCGCAAAGGGTATGACGGTAATCCACGGCGCGGCTAAAGAGCCTGAGATAAGCGACCTTGCCGATTTCTTAAACAGCGCGGGAGCGCGGATATACGGCTGTGGGTCGGACAGTATAAGAATTTACGGCGTGGAAAGGCTGGGCGGTACAGAGCATACAATAATTCCCGACAGAATAGCAGCGGCGACATATATGGCCTGCGCCGCGGCTACGGGCGGTAAAATTACCCTTTGCAATCTTATGCCCTCGCATATGGTATCTACTCTGTGGGTGTTTAGAGAAGCAGGCTGTGAAATAGAGCTTTCGGGCAAAAGCATTACGCTTACCGCACCCGAACGGCTTAAAAGAGTGCCTACGGTAAGAAGTCTTGTTTACCCCGGCTTTCCTACCGATGCAGGACCTATAATAGTGGCGATGCTGACCCTTGCGGAGGGCACCTCTGTCTTTGTTGAAAATATATTTGAAAACCGTTTTCGTTATGTTGATGAGCTTAAGCGGTTTGGCGCTAAAATTAAAACCGAGGGAAAAATTGCGGTGACTGAGGGCGTAAAAGAGCTTTCCGCCGCGGACTGCAGGGCAACGGATTTGCGGGGCGGCGCGGCGCTTGTAATTGCGGCGCTTACGGCGGGCGGCGAATCTAAAATAGGGGATATTCACCATATAGAGCGCGGCTATGACGATATTGTGTCGGCTTTAAGTGTACTTGGCGCTGATATAAAATACAGTAAGGATTGATAGCTTGAAAAGGACAGCGGAAAACGACGAGTTTTTGAAAAAAAGAAAGGCGCGTCAGCGCAGAATAAGAAGGCGGCGAATGCTTATTGGCTTTATGCTGTTTATTGTTTTGCTTATATTAGTGGGCGTAATTCTGTCGCTGACGGTGCTTTTTCCTATAAATAATATAACCGCTAAGGGCAGTGTAAAATACACGGCGGAGCAGATAATTTCTTCAAGCGGTATAAAGACGGGGGATAATCTGTTTATCTCTTCTGTGAAAACCGATGATTTAAGGGAAAAATTGCCTTATGTTGAAAGCGTTAAGGTTAATCGCGCCCTGCCCGACAGCATCACAATTACCGTAAAGGACGCTGTGCCTTATGCCTGTTATTATTCGGAGGGAATGTATTATACCGTAAGCAAATCTGGCTATGTTCTTGAAGCTTTAGAGGAAAAGCCCGATTCGCTGTTTGAAATACGGGCAAGCGGTATTAAATGCTCTCTCGGCAAGGCTGTTACATTTACTTCGGAAAAAACCGAGGACTTAATATACGAAATAGGCGGTTATGCTGAAGAGTACGGCCTGTCCCTTGATTATATTGATGTAACGAACGAGCTTGCCATTACCGCAAAGGCGGAAAACAGGTTTATTGTTAATTTCGGCACATCAAATTTTCTTAGTAACAAATATGCCCATCTAACATCTATGATAAAGAATATAGAGGAAACAAAGACGGGAAAAATTAATTTGAGTATGTGGACAACCGAAAATACCGAGGGAACATTTGTTGCAGGAGATATAGAATAGTATAAAAATTGCATATTGAAAGGCAAAAAAACCGATGGTTTTTTGGGAAAATAAAAAAAATTACAAAAATGTAATAAAAAGTGTTGAAATTTAAAATAGGATATGTTAATATCATTATATAATTATGCAAATAATATCTATTTTACATAAATACGGAGGAATTAAAATGCCATTTGAAGTTGCAGAAGAACAAGAGAATGTAGTACAGATTAAGGTTGTCGGTGTCGGCGGCGGCGGCGGAAACGCTGTTAACCGTATGGTTGAGGCCGGTGTGCGCGGCGTTGAGTTTATAGCGATTAATACCGATAAAGCGGCTTTGCTTCAGTCTAAGGCTAATCAGAAAATTCAGATTGGGGACAAGACCACCTCGGGTATGGGCGCAGGCGGCAACCCCGATAACGGCCGTGCGGCTGCTGAGGAATCCCGCGATGAAATCACCGCGGCTATCCGCAGTGCCGATATGATTTTCATTACCGCAGGTATGGGCGGCGGAACAGGCACAGGCGCGGCCCCAGTTGTTGCTTCTATCGCAAAGGAGCTTGGCATCCTTACCGTAGGTATCGTTACAAAGCCCTTCGGTTTTGAGGGTAAAAAGCGTATGACTCAGGCTGAGTCGGGTATCGCGGCTCTCCGTGAGCATGTAGACAGCCTTGTTGTTATCCCCAACGAGCGTCTTAAGTTCGTTTCGGAGCAGAAAATCACATTTAAAAACGCTTTCTACATTGCGGACGATGTTCTCCGTCAGGGTGTTCAGAGCATTTCCGAGCTTATCAATGTAACCGCTCTTGTAAACCTCGACTTTGCCGATGTTAAGTCCATTATGGCAGATGCGGGCTACGCTCATATGGGTGTTGGCGTTGCAACAGGCCGTGATAAGGCAGAGCAGGCGGCTCGCGCGGCTATCAGCAGTCCGCTTATCGAGACCTCGATGGAAAATGCCCGCGGCATTATCATCAGCATTACAGGCTCTGACGATATCGGTCTTGAAGAGGTTGAACTCGCTTCTTCTATCATTACGGATATGGCTCATCCGGACGCTACTATCATCTGGGGTGCTCAGCTTGACGATACCCTTGAGGATACTATCCGCGTAACAGTTGTTGCAACAGGCCTCGGCGATGATAAAAAGGACGATAAGAAGGACGATTTAGCTTCCATTCTCGGAAACGCTTCCGATGATGACGAGAGCTATACCGATGTTATCAGCTTCTTCAACAACAAGGAAAACTAATAATCGGTTTTCAATAAAACTATAATACAAGCAGTCGCTGTCAGGCGGCTGCTTGTCTGTTAAGAGGAGGTGCAAAAATGCTGCTTATTAACAATGTGAATCTTCCGCTTGAGGTTGATTTTAGCGATTTAAAGCCATATGCGGCACGGGCACTTAAAATTGATACTTCTGCTATAAAATCGGTACGGCTTTACAAAAAATCAGTTGATGCGAGAAGGAAAAACGAGCTGCATTTTTGTTGCTCTTTGCTTGCAGAATTTAATATTAATGAAAATTCCGTATTGAAAAAGGCAAAAAATGCTTCATTCTATTCTCCAAGGGAATATGTGTGGCAGAATAGTGATAAACACCCCCAAATAAGACCTATTGTAGTCGGCTTTGGGCCGGCGGGAATGTTTGCGGCGCTTTTTCTTGCCCGTGCGGGGTTAAAACCTTTGGTGCTTGAGCGCGGACGGGATGCGGACTCAAGAACTGCCGATGTAAACCGATTTTTTGCGGGCGGTGAGCTTAACACCGAATCTAATGTCCAATTCGGTGAGGGCGGCGCAGGCACTTTTTCGGACGGAAAATTAAACACGGGTATTAAAGATTTTCGTTGCCGCGCGGTTTTAGAGGAGTTTTACAAACACGGTGCACCCGAGAGTATTTTGACAGATGCCAAGCCCCATATCGGAACGGATATACTTGTAAATGTCGTAAAAAGCATAAGAAGGGAAATTATTTCCTTGGGCGGCGAGGTGCGGTTTGAAACAAAGCTTTGCGATTTGCGCTTTAAGGACGGAAAGCTTGTTTCGGCTGTGACTCAAACGCAGGAAATTCCCTGCGAACACCTTATTTTAGCCACAGGTCACTCCGCAAGAGACACCTTTTTGATGCTTAAAAATAAGGGCATAAAAATGATTAGAAAGCCATTTTCTATGGGCGTGCGTATAGAACACCTGCAAAGCGATATCAATAAGGCTTTGTACGGCGATTTTGCCGCTCACCCCGCACTCGGTGCCGCCGACTATAAATTAGCGGTGCACCTTGAAAGCGGCAGGGGAGTATACACCTTTTGTATGTGCCCCGGCGGCGAGGTGATTAATGCCTCGAGCGAAAGGGGCGGTATCGCGGTGAACGGTATGAGCAGGAGCAAAAGAGACGGTGTAAACGCAAACAGCGCCCTGCTTGTAAGCGTTGAACCCGAGGACTTAGAGGGCGACGATGTGCTGGCGGGCTGTGCTTTACAAAGAAAAACCGAAAAGGCGGCCTATGCTGTTTCGGGCGGTGCAGTACCTGTAAATACGGTAGGAGGCTTTGTTTTCGGAAAAACCTTTGAAATCACAAGGGTTAAGCCTACCGTAAGCCCGGACTTTGCATATACCGATTTTGAAAAGATTTTCCCCGCCTTTATTTGCGAGAGCTTAAAAGAGGGAATTTTGTTGTTTGATAAAAAGATAAAGGGCTTTGCCGACCCGTCCTCGGTCCTTACCGCGCCGGAAACCAGAAGCTCGTCCCCTGTAAGGATAGTTAGGGGAGAGGACGGCCAAAGCCTGACCCACAGCGGAATTTACCCCTGCGGCGAGGGTGCCGGTTATGCCGGCGGAATAATGTCCGCCGCGACGGACGGTCTTAAAACCGCCGAAGCTTTGCTTGCAAAATTGTAGCCGATGCTATTGATTTTTACCGTTTATTTCATTTAAAAGCCATATATTAACGGGGGAAAATCGGTCTAAAATATAGCACCATTCGTTTTCTGTTATTTCCGCTTTAAGGTCGGTTTTTTCGGCAGGAATTATTATAAGCAAGCTATCAGTTACCCTTTCAAAAAGGAAAAAGCCTTTCAAAGCATTAATAAGCCGCGGGAGAATGTCTGAACAGCCCACTCCCTCGGCTCTTATTATAATATTCTTTTGTTTAATGCTCACTTTAATTATACCGTCATCCTTAACCAGTGTAACAAGCTCCGACAAAAGCGCGGTGTAGAGCCGTCTGCTTATAAGATATACTCCTTCGCCGGAGAAAGCAGAGGAAAGCTTAATTCCCCTTTGCATAAGAATAATCACCGCCGCACCGAGCAGTGAATTTGAAAGCTTTATTATATTTATAGGCGAGAGTTCGTTTCTATAGTAAAAAGCCTCTGCAAGACCTATCTTTTTAAGCTGGGACAGTTGCTTTACACCGCCGCCCTTTAAAACCGAAATTTGAACATACAACCGCAATGCGGACAAATACCGTTCAAAGGTTTTTGGCAAATATATCATAATGTGACCTCCGCATATGGAGTTATTATGCCAAATTATATAAAAATTAAAAAAATTGTTAAAGATTAAACAAAGCACTTGAAAATATCGACAAAATAGGTTAAAATAGTATTGTAAAAATAAAGGAGGTAATTCCAATGGTTAAAGTTGCAATTAACGGATTCGGCCGTATCGGTCGTCTCGCATTTCGTCAGATGTTTGGTGCTGAGGGCTACGATGTAGTAGCTATCAACGACCTTACAAAGCCCTCTATGCTTGCTAATCTTTTAAAGTATGATACAGCACAGGGCGGTTACTGCGGTTTCATCGGTGAGAATCTTCACACTGTTTCTGCTGATGATGAGGCAGGCACCATTACTGTTGACGGAAAGACTCTTAAGATTTATGCTGAGAAGGACGCTAAGGATCTTCCTTGGGGCGAAATCGGCGTAGATGTTGTTCTTGAGTGCACAGGCTTCTACTGCTCTAAAGAAAAGTCACAGGCTCACATTGATGCCGGTGCTAAGAAGGTTGTTATTTCTGCTCCTGCAGGCAACGATCTTCCCACAATCGTTTACAGCGTTAACGAGAAGACTCTCACTAAGGAAGACAACATCATTTCTGCTGCTTCCTGCACAACCAACTGCTTAGCTCCTATGGCTAAGGCTCTTAACGATTATGCTCCTATTCAGAGCGGTATTATGAGCACAATCCACGCTTACACAGGCGACCAGATGATTCTTGACGGTCCTCACAGAAAGG
>CAZRMP010000058.1:0-6103 GCA_964601235.1 uncultured Ruminococcus sp. | reverse complement strand
ACAAGACGTTAGTTTGCAAGGATTGCGGCGAGGAGTTCGTATTCACTGCAAGAGAACAGGAGTTTTACGAGTCCAAAGGCTTTGTAAACGAACCGCAGCGCTGTAAGCCCTGCCGTGATAAGCGCAAGAATGCGGGCAAAGCACCGCGAGAGATGCATGAGGCTGTTTGTGCTGCTTGCGGAGGAGTTGCTAAGGTTCCCTTTGTTCCGCGTGATGACCGTCCCGTATATTGCAGCGAGTGCTTTGCTAAAATGAAAGAAGAAGAAAATAACGAGGAATAATTTTTCTCACTGAAATACCGCAGACCTTGTGTCTGCGGTATTTTTTATGCCTTTTAAATTCAAGATTAACCGTGTCAAAAAAATCCGTAAAAAACAAGAATACTGTTTGATTTTGCTGTCGAAATGGGAATAACGATGCCACACAAAACAATAATTGACAATTATTACACTTTTTTTGCAATAAGTCTTGCAATTAGCGTGAAATCGTGGTAATATATGTAAAAATAATTATCGGAGGTAGAAATTTGATGAGAAAAAAATTAAAAATTGTAATTGCGGATGATTCTACGGAATTAGGGCAAAATTGTGCGAAAGCGCTCAAAGGATATGGAATGGAAGTGGTTTTGTGTCAAAAGGACGGGCAGAATGTACTTAACACCGTCAAATTGCAAAAGCCCGATGTTGTATTGGCGGATGTTTTTATGCCCAACCTTGATATAATCGGAGTATTAAACGGAATACGCGAGTTGGAGAGCAAGGAAAGACCGATGGTTATGGCGATGTCAAGCTTTGATAATCCAAGGCTTGAAAAGGAAACACTTGACGCGGGTGCGAGCTATTATTTTTTAAAGCCCTTTGATATCAATACTATGGCAGAGCGTATAATTCAGCTTTCGGGCTGGAAGAACGAGATTTCGCCCGTAGTTGTAAAGGATAATGTTGTAACCGACCCCGAGCTTGAGCTTATGGTGACCGAGATTATCCACCAGATAGGCGTGCCCGCCCATATAAAGGGTTATCATTATTTAAGGGAAGCGATAATTCTTTCGGTAAAAAACAGCGACATAATAAATTCCGTAACAAAGCTTTTGTACCCGACGGTCGCCAAAACCTATCATACTACTTCTTCCCGGGTTGAGCGGGCTATTCGCCACGCTATTGAGGTTGCGTGGGATAGGGGTGACATAGATGTCTTAAATTCCTATTTTGGTTATACGATACAGAACGACAGAGGAAAACCCACCAACAGCGAGTTTATCGCTATGATAAGCGACAAGCTGAGACTCAGGCTTAAAATAAGCTGATTATACATATTTAATCTGCAAAAAATTTTACAATAATCATTGCGGCACCCAGGGTTGCTAAAACTATTCCCGTGACAAGATTAAGCTTGCGGGCAGAGGCTTTGTTTGCAAATACCGCCGCAATGCGTGCGCCGATAAGTGTGAAGACAACACAGCAGATAAGCGCCGTCATATCGGGCAGAGAACCGATAGCAAAGTGGGAAACAGCTCCTGTAAGTGCGGTGAAGGTCATTATGAATACGCTTGTTCCCACAGCGGTTTTAAGCTTGTAGCCTAATACGCTTGTTAGAATTAACAGCATCATCATACCGCCGCCTGCGCCTATAAAGCCGCAGATACTTCCTATTACACATCCGCAGATAAGCGACTGTATAACCGCCTGTCTGCGGGTTTTGTTTGTCACATTGTCCTTTTCGGTCATAACCGGCTTAAATATAAATCGAAGTCCCAAAATAAAGGTCATTATAACCGAAAAGCCGCCCATTGTCGAATTAGGCACAAGTGAGGCGGCAAAGCTGCCTATAACGGTAAAAACAAGGGTGGCAAAGAGCATTACAAGCCCATTTTTAATGTCTATATTTTTATTTTTAGCATATGTATATGATGAAACCGCAGACGCCAGCACATCAGAAGCAAGAGCAATACCCACCGCTTCATAAGCGTCAAAATGCAGAAAGGTAATAAGCATAGGCGATATAACCGCCGCGGCGGAAAGCCCCGCAAGACCTGTGCCTATTCCCGCGCCCAAACCTGCAATTAAATAAATTATGAAATTAAGCATTTACAAACACTCCTAAAAAAGGTAAAATATAAAGAGTATGGAATATAGTTTACATGGAAACTAATTTTTTGTCAATAGCAGGAGTGAAAACAATTTATGAACAACAGGGAAATAACAAAATTTTTAAAGACCCAAAAGGCTATTGCCGATTCTTATTCCGCAGCGATTGAGTCGGCGGCAAAGCGTTCGGGAATTACAAAGCAGGAGGCGGATGTCCTTGTCTTCTTTTTTAATAATCCTGATTATACGCTTGCTTCAGACGCCGTTAAAATGCGCGGCTTTTCGAAGGCATACGCCTCTAAGGCGATTGAACAGCTTTTAGAAAACGGATTTATCGAAATAAGCTGTGATGATGAAGACCGCCGTATGCAGCGAATTAAAATTACGGGCAAGGGCGGAATAATCGCAAAGTCTGTGAGTATGGCTCAGCAAAAATATTATGAGGGCCTAATAAAGGAATTAACCCCCGAGGAGCGATTTATACTTAATAATATATTCGATAAAATATATAAAACGCTGGAAAATAATTGATTTATTAACAAAAACCGTATTAATTTATTAACATAATTTGAATTTTAATTTTGGGTATTGACTTTTCCTGACTTTAGTGTATAATTAAACTCGCAAACGGGAAAACGCATAATTTTAAAGCGTTTTATGCTCGCTAACAGAATTCATTTGGGAGGAATTTTTTATGAACATTAAGCCTTTGGCTGACAATGTCGTTATCAAGGCGACAGAAGCAGAGGAAACCACAAAGAGCGGTATTGTTCTTACATCTGCCGCTAAGGAAAAACCGCAGATTGCGGTTGTAGTTGCCGTAGGACCGGGAGGAACGGTTGACGGCAAAGAGGTCAAAATGACCGTTAAGGTAGGAGATAAGGTTATCGCCGCTAAGTATTCGGGAACCGATATTAAGATTGATAATGAGGAATACACAATTCTTCATCAGTCCGATATTTTGGCAATCGTTGAATAATAGGAGGGCTTAATTATGGCAAAGAATGTAATTTTCGGTGAAGACGCCCGTAAGGCGCTTCAGGCAGGCGTTGATAAATTGGCGGACGCGGTTAAGGTTACTTTAGGACCTAAGGGCAGAAATGTAGTACTCGATAAGCAGTACGGCTCACCCCTTATCACTAATGACGGTGTTACCATAGCAAAGGAAATCGAGCTTGACGACCCCTTTGAGAATATGGGTGCTCAACTTGTAAAAGAGGTTTCGGTTAAGACCAACGACGCCGCTGGCGACGGTACAACCACCGCCACCGTTTTGGCACAGGCTCTTATTAAAGAGGGCATGAAAAATGTTGCCGCGGGCGCTAACCCGATGGTAGTTAAAAAGGGAATAAAGACCGCTGCCCAAACCGCTATCAAGACGGTTGTTGACAATTCCAAGAAGGTAAGCGGTAACGACGACATCGCCCGTGTTGCTACAATTTCCTCGGGTGACGAGGTTATCGGCAAGCTTATAGCCGAGGCTATGAGCAAGGTTACCGCCGACGGCGTTATCACCGTTGAGGAATCAAAGACTGCCGAGACATATTCCGAGGTTGTCGAGGGTATGCAGTTCGACCGCGGATACATCACTCCTTATATGGCTACCGATTCCGACAAGATGGAGGCTGTTCTTGATGACGCCCTCATTCTTATAACCGATAAGAAGATTTCCAACATTCAGGAAATTCTCCCGCTTTTAGAGCAGATTGTTCAGGCGGGCAAAAAGCTCCTTATCATTGCCGAGGATGTTGAGGGTGAAGCCCTTTCAACCCTTATCGTAAATAAGCTCCGCGGTACATTTACCTGCGTTGCTGTTAAGGCTCCCGGCTTTGGTGACAGACGCAAGGAAATGCTTCAGGATATCGCTATCCTTACAGGCGGTCAGGTTATCTCCGAGGAGTTAGGCCTTGAGCTTAAGGATACCGCTATGGATCAGTTAGGCCGTGCCCGTCAGGTTAAGGTTACAAAGGAAAACACTATTATAGTTGACGGTGCGGGCGATTCTAATACTATTAAGGACAGAATCAGCCATATCAGAAACGAGATTGCCAACACAACCTCCGATTTCGATAAGGAAAAGCTTCAGGAAAGACTTGCAAAGCTTGCCGGCGGTGTTGCCGTTATTAAGGTCGGTGCCGCAACCGAGATTGAAATGAAGGATAAGAAGCTCCGCATTGAGGACGCTCTTTCGGCTACAAAGGCGGCCGTTGAAGAGGGTATCGTAGCGGGCGGCGGCGTAGCGCTTATTAATGCTATTCCTGCCGTTAAGGCTTTGCTGGATACCGCCGAGGGCGACGAAAAGACGGGTGTCAGCATTGTTCTTAAGGCGCTTGAAGCTCCTATCAGACAGATTGCGTTTAACTCGGGTCTTGAGGGTTCTGTTATTATCGATAAGATTGTAAACAGCGGTAAGGTCAACTACGGCTTTGACGCCTACAAAGAGGAATACACCGATATGTTAGACGCAGGTATCGTTGACCCCACCAAGGTTACACGCTCTGCCCTTGAAAACGCCGCTTCCGTAGCCGCAATGGTTCTCACAACCGAGAGCCTTGTAGCCGAGAAGAAGGAAGACAAGGCGGCGGCTAATGCCGCAGCAGCTGCTGCTGCCGCACAGGGCGGAATGTACTGATTCAGACATCAGATATCAGATATCAGATATCAGACATTTATAAAATCCCGCATCCGTTCCGAGGTAAAATTCGGAGCGGGTGCGGTTTTTTAATAATTTCCTCCAAAAAGGCAATAATATGTAAAAACGGAGGGGAAATTATGAAAAAAAGGAATGCTGTAAGGATTATATCATTCTGCGCCGCCGCGGTGGTTGTTTCCGCCGTGTTTGCGGTGCGAACAAGGCAGGATTTAAACAGATACAAGCTTGAAATCAAAAATAATTACGCGGGAACGCTTGATACGCTGAACTCCAGCGTAAACAATATATCCCTTATTCTTGAAAAGGCGGAGTATGTAACTACCGCCAAACAGTTAAGCCTTATGTCGGCACAGCTTTTAAGCGAGGCTGAAAGCGCAAAGGCGGCGCTTTCACAACTACCCGCAGGGGAAAATTTAGATATTTTAAACCGATTCCTTTCGCAGGTTGGCAACTATGCCGTTTCGGTTTCGGAAAGCTTAATCGGCGGGGAAAGTCTTAATGATGAATATGCCGCAAATATTAAGGTGCTTAAAAATACAGCGAAAAAAATTTCCGAGGCGGTGAGTAATTCCGCTATTGCTTACGATAATCCCTCTGCGTGGGCGGACGATATTGATAATAAGCTTGAAGAAACGCTTGACAAAGAGTCCTTAGGAAATGCGCTTGATATACTTGAGGGCAGTCTTTCAGATTATCCTACCTTAGTGTATGACGGGCCGTATTCCGATCATATTTTAGAAAAAGAGCCGCTTATGCTTAAAAACACCGAGAATGTAAGCGAATCCGAAGCACTTAAAAAAGCCGCCACAATAGCAGAGTGCGGGGAAGAAACCCTGTCAGCGGACGGTACGGTGGACGGGAAAATACCTGCCTACCGTTTTTCGGGGGATAATGTAAGCGTTACGGTAAGCTGTGTCGGCGGATACGGTGTATATATGCGGAAAAGCCGTGAAATAGGGGATTATGTCCTCCAATACCGTCAGGCGGTGGACAAGGCGAAAAGATACCTTGAAAGAATAGGTATGAGCGGATTTACCGAAACCTACTATTTTACTGATGAGGGAGTCTGTGTTATAAATTTCGCCTATCTTGACGGGAAAACCGTCTGCTATACCGACCTTGTAAAGGTTGGGGTTGCTATGGATACAGGTGAAATAATGCTTTACGAGGCGAGCGGATATATTGTAAACCACACCGAGCGTGCCTTTGAAAGCGCGGCGGTAACCGTGGAAGAAGCGGCACAAGCCGTAAGTCCAAAGCTTCATATACACGAAACGGCATTAGCGCTTATTCCCACAAAGGGCGGAAACGAGAAGCGGTGCTATGAATTTGTGTGTGAGACCGATGACAATCGTGAAATTCT
>CAZRMP010000057.1:0-6385 GCA_964601235.1 uncultured Ruminococcus sp. | reverse complement strand
GAACATATCTGCTTCTCTTAAATCCCTTTGCTCCCCATATGACCGAGGAGCTGTGGGTTGACTGCGGCTTCGGCGGAATGCTTAATGAGGCAAAATGGCCTACCTTTGATGAGAGTAAATGCGTCGATTCTGCGGTTGAAATTGCAATTCAGGTTAACGGCAAGATTAAGGCGAGAATTAATGTCCCTGCCGATATTGCAGCCCCCGATGCGATTGCCCTTGCAAAGGAAGATTCCGCAGTTGCTGAAGCTATCAGCGGCAAGACGGTTATCAAGGAGCTTTATGTTCCCAAAAAGCTTGTTAATATTGTAGTAAAATAATTTGTGGATTTATGCAAAATATTTGTTGCAAATTTCATTTTGTTATGGTATTATAATATGTGTTATTTGTCTTTTGGAGGTGTAATCTGTGAGTGCAGTTGAAATAATTCTCGGAATCGCTGTTATTTTGATTTCTATTCTAATCATTGCGGTTGTTCTTTTGCAGCAGGGTCACCGTGCCGGTATTAACGGCGCTATATCCGGCGGAGCCGATACATTCCTTTCCAAAAACAAAGCAAGAACCGCCGATGCGCGTCTTTCTCGTATGACAAAGTACATTGCAATTCTTTTCTTTGTACTGGCGATTGTTGCAAATGTTATTGCTTTAAGGGGATAAACAACCCTTTGGCGGGGCTTAAAGTATTTCTTGACTAAATTAAAGGAATATAGTATAATAAGCCTTGCTATTGAATTTACCCCTGCTATTTTGCGGAGGGAGGGAATATAAATGAGTCAGGTTAGAATTAAAGAAAACGAGTCTCTCGATAATGCTTTGCGTCGTTTTAAAAGACAGACCGCAAAGGACGGTGTTATCCAGGAGGTTCGCAAGAGAGAGCATTACGAAAAGCCCTCTGTTAAGCGTAAAAAGAAGTCGGAAGCTGCTCGTAAAAGAAAGTTCCGCTAATAATTGATTGTAAAAAAGCGGTTTTTATAAACCGCTTTTTTCTATTGTGAGGTAGTTATGCTTTTAAAGCCCAATATAAAATTAAACAGGGTTACCGATATAAGCGTCGAATTACTTAAAAAGCACGGAATTAAGGCGCTTATACTTGATGTTGATAATACACTTTCAACCCACCACGGCGAGGTTTTGACAGACGGACTTGAAGATTGGCTTCAAAAAATGCAAAAAAACGGCGTAAAGCTTGTTATTTTATCAAATTCAAAGCAGGCGCGAGTGGAGCCGTTTGCTAATAAAATTAATTTGCCCTTTATCAGTATGGGGTTAAAACCCTTGCCCTTTAAGTTTTCATCCGCCCTTAAGGTGCTCGGCACAAAACGGCACGAGACCGCAATAGTCGGCGATCAGATTTTCACCGATACCTTAGGCGGCAACCTTTACGGGGTTACAACAATACTTCTTGACCCGATAAAGCTTGAAAGCTCTAAAAGCTTTAAATTCAAGCGCAAAATTGAGCGCGTGGTATATAAAATTTACAGAATTAAAAACACGGAGGTGGAGGACGATGCCTAAATTCGGTCCTGCGGGTAATTCAGAAAGCTTTACGGCTTTAGGTTATAAAAACAGCCTACAAGTTCCCGAGTATATAGTGAAAATGGGGCTTGACTGCTATGAGTACCAATGCGGCAGGGGGGTTAATATCGGCGAGGAAAAGGCGAAAGAACTCGGTCTTAAGGCGAAAGAGGCAGGTATATCCCTCTCTCTTCACGCGCCGTATTATATCTCAATGTCCTCTGTAGAGGAGGCAAAAAGGCTCAATTCGATTAACTACATTTTAGCCTCTGCTAAGGCGGTTAACGCTATGGGCGGGGACAGAATTGTCGTCCACACCGGCTCCTGCGGTAAAATATCCCGCGAGCAGGCATTAGAGCTTTCCCTAGACACAATGAAAAAAGCTCTCGACGCGCTTGACAGTGAGGGGCTTTCTCACATTCACATCTGTCCTGAAACTATGGGCAAGGTAAATCAGCTCGGCACGCTAAACGAGGTTTTAGAGCTTTGCAGGCTTGATGAGCGTCTTATTCCCTGTATTGATTTCGGCCACCTCAATGCCCGCGATTTAGGAATTTTAAAAACAGCGACCGATTTTGAGAATATATTTATTTCTATAAAAAATGCTCTCGGAACGGACAGGCTTAAATGCTTTCACTCGCATTTTTCCAAAATTGAGTACACCACGGGCGGCGAAAAGCGTCATCTTACCTTTGAGGATACGGTCTTCGGTCCTGACTACGAACCTGTAATGGAGCTTACCTATAAATACGGCTGTGACCCGACCTTTATCTGCGAATCGGCGGGAACTCAGGCGGAGGACGCAAAGCAAATGAAGGACTATTATTCATCACTGATAAAATAAAAGAGGTGTTTTTATGATATGGCACAGTACAGCCTGCGAGGAGATACTGCGCGAATTAGAGGTTGACGATAAAAAGGGACTGCCTAACGGCGTTGCAGATATGAGGCTTGAGCATTACGGCAGAAATGTTATAGCAAGCGTCGAAGAACCGACCTATTTTAAAAGGTTTTTGGCTCAGCTTAAGAGTAAAACGGTAATCTCACTTATTGTTATCGCTCTGCTTTCCTTTGCCGTCTCGTTTATGTATAACGAAGAGGGATTTTTCGCGCCCCTGCTTATTATTGCTATTGTGTTTATAAATGCCGCTGTAAGCGCCTATCATTTGCATAACTGCGATAATGCGCTTGACAGTATGAAGAGTATTACAAATCCGTCTGTTACAGTGCTTAGAGACGGTATTGTCCGCACGGTCGATTCTTCGCTTTTAGTCCCCGGCGATATAATATTGCTTGAAACGGGTGATTTTATATCGGCGGACGCGAGAATAATCGAATCAAACGAATTTCGATGTAACGAGTCTATGCTCACGGGTGACGAAATTCCTGTTGAAAAGAGCGGGGACGAGATTTATGAGGACATAACCCCCCTTGAAAACCGCTCGAATA
Organism: uncultured Ruminococcus sp.; assembly: GCA_964601235.1. Lineage (GTDB taxonomy): Bacteria > Bacillota > Clostridia > Oscillospirales > Acutalibacteraceae > UBA737. Next base: position 3,421 of record CAZRMP010000057.1, on the reverse strand, counting down.
TGGTATTCTCCGGTACAAGCGTTGTCCACGGCAGTGCAAAGGCGGTTGTGGTCGCTACCGGACTTAATACCGAAATCGGAAGAACCTCCGCTATTCTACAGCAGACCGGCGAAAAATCCCTCCCCCTTGAGGGCGAGCTTGACGGTATCGGTAAAATAGTAAACATCATTATTCTTATTATCTGTCTGATTGTTTTTATAATCGGAATGGTGCTGAATTTCAACAACGGAAATTTTGCCTCAACCACCCTTAAAATGCTTATGAATGCAGTAGCGTTGGCGGTTGCGGCAATTCCCGAGGGACTTCCCGCGATTGCTACAATAGTAATTGCAATCGGCATAAAGCGTATTGTTGAGGATAAAATCATTATAAAGGATTCCGATGCTTTAGAATTGTTGGGAAAAACAAATGTTATCTGTGTGGATAAGACCGGCGTGCTCACCCGCAATAAAATGCAGCTCTCCAAGATTTTTGACGGTGATAAGCTTACCGATGTGGAAAATGAGCCTATAGACGAAAAAACAGCGCTTGTATTAAGGCTTGCGACCGCTTGCTCTACCCTTAACAACGATTCTACAGAGGACGCAATTAAAAAAGCCTGCCTTGCGTATAATTCTATGTCTGAAAAGGATATAGAAAGCTTTTTCCCGAAGCTGGCTGTCATACCCTTTGATTCCGAGCGCAAGACAATGACTGTTATTACAATGATAAACGAAAAATCCTTTGCTATTGTAAAGGGTGCCCCCGAAATCCTTGTTCCTAACTGTGTTGGCTGTAATAAAGAAGAAATTTTAAAGCTTAACGATACTTTAGCTGACGAGGCACTCAGGATAGTAGCCATAGCAATGCGCCCGCTGGATAATATCCCCGCCAATCCCAATCCTGAGGATATCGAACACTCCCTTACCTTTGTAGGTTTGTTAGGTCTTTACGACCCGCCGCGAGACAATGTGATAGAGGATATAAGAACCTGTGAGCAGGCGGGGATTAAAACTGTTATGATTACGGGGGATAATCTTATTACTGCGACCTCCGTTGCCCGTAGAATAGGTATTTTAAAGGACGGGGACAAGGCTCTTACTGGCGACGAGCTTGCCGAAATGAGCGATGAGGAATTAGAAGCTTCGGTTTCTGACTATACCGTTTATGCCAGAGTTTCACCTAATGATAAGCTTCGCATTGTAAAAGCTTTAAAGCAGAGGGATTATGTTGTTGCCGCTACGGGCGACAGCGTGCATGATGCCGACGCTCTTGCCGCAGCCGATGTTGGCTGTGCCATAGGAAAATTCGGCGCAGATGTTGCAAAGGGCAGTGCCGATATTGTTATATCAAACAACCATTTTGATTCGATTGTTTGCGCTGTAAAGGAAAGCCGCGGACTTTTTGACAATATTAAAAAATCGGTTTATTACCTGCTTTCCTGCAACTTTGCGGAGATTATTACTATCCTATTTGGTATGATTATTTTTGCCAATACTCCGCTTGCCGCGGTACAGCTTTTGTGGATAAATCTGCTTACAGACTGTGCGCCCGCTATATCGCTGAGTATGGAAAGGGCGGAGGATTCTGCTATGAGACACAAGCCGTATACCACACTTGGTAAAATTTTTGATTTGGGGGCTGTGGCCTCAATAGCGATTCAAAGCATATTTATCGCCGTTATGACACTTACTGCATACGGAATAGGTGCGAAAATAGGGACAGCTACCGCTATGACAATGGCGTTTGCGGTACTTGGTATGTCGCAAATTTTCCATTGCTTTAACAGTAAGCTTGAGGGGTCACTTATAAATAAACAGCTTTTCTCTAACCGATTCTTGAACTTTTCCGCCGCACTTACCCTATTTATAGTTGCTTTCTTGGCACTAACCCCTGCGGGATATGTTTTCGGAATGACCCCACTTACCTTTGGGCAGTTTATGCTATCCTTGTTGCTTTCATTCCTTATTGTCCCGCTGTGTGAGATAATCAAGCTTGTAAAACGAATTGTAATAAAATGAGGTGACTAAGGTGGAAAGAATTGAAAGCTTTAGAATAAATCACTTAAACCTATTTTCAGGACTTTATGTTTCAAGAAGGGACAAAAGGGACGGCGTTACAGTTACAACCTTTGATTTAAGAATTACCGCGCCTAATAAAGAGCCTGTTATAGATATGCCCGCGCTCCATACTATTGAGCATTTGGGCGCTACCTTTCTTCGCTCAACCGAAGAAAAGGAGAGTATCGTTTATTTCGGGCCTATGGGCTGCAGAACAGGCTGTTACCTTGTTGTCTTCGGAGATTTGTGTTCGGAAGATATATTTCCGCTGGTTTGCGATATGTGCGATTTCATCATTAGTTACGAGGGAGAAATACCGGGCGCTACACCCGTGGAATGCGGCAACTATTCCGAGCAAAACCTTAATATGGCAAAGTACTATATTAAAAAATATAAGGAAAGCCTTATAAAAGATAGGCGATTTACCTATCCTGAATAATTACTACAGAGTATGTTCGTGTTTTACCGAGCATACTCTTTTTTCTTGACAGGGAAGAAAAAACAGTGTATAATAACAGGTGTTTTAAAACAGATGTTTTAAATAAAAAGGAGTGAGTTTATGCCGCCTAAATCAAAATGCACAAGGGAGCAAATAATTGAAACCGCATTTCAAATGGTAAGAAAAGAGGGACTTGACTGCCTTAAAGCCCGCAATTTAGCCCAAAAATTAGGCACTTCCACCGCCCCGATATTTACCGCTTTTAATTCGGTAGATGAAATACGGGATGAGGTTGTAAAAAAAGCCAATGCCCTATACGGCGAATACATAAAGGAGGGGTTAAAGCAGACTCCCGCCTTTAAGGGGGTCGGTATGAAGTATATCGAGTTTGCAAAGGACGAGCCCGAGCTTTTTAAAATATTGGGAATCAACAAAAATTTCACCGATAATTTTTTGCCCGCCTATGACGATAATTCGCCCGAGGTTTTGAATGTGCTTGAAAACAAGTACGGTATGAGCAATGAATCGGCAAAAAAGCTGTATAATCATATGTCGGTTTACGCTTTCGGATTTGCTTCGCTTTACGCCCAGCGGGTATATCTCTTTACTATGGAGGATATAAGCCGAATGCTGTCCGAGGTATATACGGCGATGAGTGAAAAATATGGGGAGTGACGATATGAAAAACATTATAGAAATAAACGGTTTAAATAAAAGCTTCGGGGAAGTAAAGGCGGTCTCGGATTTAAGCTTCTGTGTTAAAGAGGGGGAGCTGTTTGCCTTTCTCGGCGAAAACGGGGCGGGAAAGTCCACAACAATTAATATTATTTGCGGCTCGCTTAAAAAGGACGGCGGGAGTGTTAATATTGACGGCCTTAATCTTGATACAGACCTTGAGGGAATAAAAGGTAAGCTTGGTGTTGTGTTCCAAAGCTCGGTGCTT
>CAZRMP010000056.1:0-6460 GCA_964601235.1 uncultured Ruminococcus sp. | reverse complement strand
TGACGAGAGTCGAACCGTAACGGGTTCGACTCCCGTCAGCCTAACCGCGAGCGCCGGTTTTAAGGGTAATATAATTTAAGGAGAAATTCAAAATGAAAAAGACAGGATTATTCAAATCGCTGTCGCTCTCCGTTTGTATCGTGCTTATTGCGGTAACAGCACTCTTTACAACCGGTTGCAACGACAGCAAAACAACCTCGGTACCCTCTGATACACAGGTATCCTCACAGACTGTGGAGTTTACCTTCAAGGTGACCGACGCGAGCGGCAAGGAAGCTGATTTTACAATCAGCACCGATAAAAAGACGGTCGGCGAAGCTCTGCTTGAGGAAAACCTTATTGCAGGGGACGAAAGCGAGTACGGACTTTATGTAAAAACCGTCAACGGCATTACCCTCGATTACGATAAGGACGGAATGTATTGGGCGTTCTATGTAAACGGCGAATATGCACAGACGGGCGTTGATTCCACCAATGTTACCGCAGGCGCCGAATATGCCTTCAAAGCGGAAAAATAGCCTTGAAGCTTAATATTAAGGAAATCGCCGTTTTCGCCCTTTTGGGGGCGCTGATGTACTCTACTAAAATAGTAATGGAAATACTGCCTAATGTGCATCTTTTAGGGGTATTTATTGTGGCGATAACGGTTGTTTACCGCAAAAAAGCGCTGTATCCCATTTATATATATGTGTTTATAAACGGCCTGTTTTCGGGCTTTGCTATGTGGTGGATACCATATCTTTACATCTGGGCTCTGCTTTGGGGGGCGGTAATGCTGCTGCCTAAAAATATCCCGACAAGGGCAAAGCCCATTGTTTATATGACGGTCTGCTCCCTGCACGGCTTTTTGTTCGGCACCCTTTACGCCCCCGCCCAGGCGATTTTGTTCGGCCTTGATTTTAAGGGTATGATAGCCTGGATTGCCGCAGGACTGCCATGGGATTTTGTCCACGGGGTAAGCAATTTTATTTGCGGTACGCTAATCTGCCCGATTATAGCGGTGCTAAGACACTCGGAAAAATATATAACGAGAAATTAAAAAGGACCTTCCGCTGTTGAGACGCGGGAGGTCTTTTTTGTCGGCCTATGATACAAAAAACACAAAACCTTAATATGTATTTCTTGACATATTGCCCCCGCGGTGGTAAAATTATTAAGATAATTCATTTGTTTGTATTATACGGTTTTCTGTATATCAGGCATTTTTCCCTTTCCGAGCTTAGAAAGGGTCGGATATATCGCGGGGGGAAACGCACGGCTCCCGTTCGCTTTTGTTTTAAAGTAAAAACCGTGCTTAATTATAGGAGGTTAATAAAAAATGGGTGATACAGCGATATATATTATTTTAGCTGTTGTCGCCGTTGTGCTTGCCGTAATAGGCTTTTTTGCAGGCTCTGCATACCGCCGCAAAACCTCGGAGGCAACTTTAGGTTCTGCCGAGGAAGAGGCAAAGCGCATTTTAAGCGACGCTATGAAAACCGCCGAAGCTAAGAAAAAAGAGGCTTTGGTAGAAGCAAAGGACGAAATTTTTAAACTGAGACAGGACGCGGATAAGGACATTCGCGAACGCAGAAACGAGGTACAGCGGCAGGAACACCGCTTACAGCAGAAGGAGGAAACCCTCGACCGCAAAACCGATAATCTTGAGGTTAAGGAAGAAAAGCTTGCCGCCCGTTCTAAGGAAATTGAAGAAAAGATGCAGGAATGCGAGAAAATCAAGCAGAGCCAGATGGAAATGCTTGAAAAGATTTCGGGCTACAGCAAGGAACAGGCAAAGGCGCATTTGCTTGAGCTTCTTGACGGGGAACTCAACCACGAAAAGGCGGTTAAAATCCTTGATTACGAGCAGAGAATCAAGGAGGACTCCGACCGTATTGCCAAAAATATTATAGGTCATGCAATTCAGCGCTGTGCCGCTGACCATTCTTCCGAAATGACCGTTTCGGTAGTTCCTCTGCCGAATGACGAAATGAAGGGAAGAATAATAGGCCGAGAGGGCCGCAATATCCGCGCCCTTGAAACCGCGACAGGCGTTGACCTTATTATTGACGATACTCCCGAGGCAATCACCCTTTCGAGCTTTGACCCGATAAGGCGTGAAATTGCCAGAGTGACCCTTGAAAAGCTTATACTTGACGGGCGAATTCACCCTGCAAGAATTGAGGAAACCGTAGCCAAGGCTACCGCCGAGGTTGAGGCGACCATCAAGCAGGAGGGTGAGCGCGCAATGATTGAAGCAGGTGTTCACAACCTGCACCCCGAGCTTATAAAGCTTTTAGGTAAATTGCGCTACCGCACCAGCTACGGGCAGAATGTGCTTAACCATTCACTTGAGGTTTGCCACCTTTCGGGACTTATGGCGGCGGAGCTCGGTGAAGATGTAACCCTCGCTAAGCGGGCGGGACTGCTTCACGATATAGGCAAGGCGCTCGACCATGAGCAGGAGGGCACACACATACAGCTCGGCGTTGAGGCGGCGAAAAAATACCGCGAAAGCGAAACGGTTATCCACGCTATCCACGCTCACCACGGCGAGGTTGAGGCTAAAACCGTTATCGCCTGCATAGTTCAGGCGGCGGACGCGATTTCGGCCGCAAGACCGGGAGCAAGGCGCGAGAATATTGAGAGCTACATAAAGAGGCTCGAAAAGCTCGAAGAAATTGCAAATTCCTTTGAAGGTGTTGAAGGCTCATATGCTATTCAGGCGGGACGCGAGATACGCATTATCGTAAAGCCCGAAGCAGTTTCGGACGATAAGATGGTGCTTATGGCACACGATATTTCTTCCCGTATTGAAAACGAGCTTGAATATCCGGGCCAGATAAAGGTAAATGTTATAAGAGAAAGCCGCGTAGTAGATTACGCAAAATAATAGCAGCTGATATATGTTGAAGCTGCCGCAGAGAGGTGTCTCTAAGCGGTGGCTTCATTTTTTTGGAAAATTTTAAAAAAATGCTTGACTAATTTTTTTAATTGGTATATAATTAGAAATTACTAATGATGGGGTAATCTGCGCCTATTATAGTTTATTCTATATTTTTCCTTTTATTACAGCCGCTGTTTCCCCTGACTGTTTATGCTCTTGCGGCGTTGCCGTAAAATATTTGGAGGAGTGATTGCAAACCTATGGAGTCAACTTCAATGGTTAAACCTGTTAAGTTGGGTAAAAACACTCGAATGACCTTCTCGAAAATCAATGAAGTCATCGATATGCCTAATCTTATCGAGATTCAAAAGGATTCGTACAAATGGTTTGTTGAGGAGGGTCTCAAGGAAGTTTTCAGAGATATGTCTGATATTACCGATTACAGCGGTAATCTTCGCTTGAGCTTTTTTGGGTATCATCATGACTAAACGGCGAAATAAGATGTTACCGAGTGTAAGGCGCGCGATACGACATATGCCGCCCCCCTTAGAGTAACCGCTCGTTTGGTAAATGTCGAAAAGGATGAAATTAAAGAGAGCGAGGTCTCAATGGGCGACTTCCCGCTTATGACCGAGTCGGGAACCTTTGTAATAAACGGTGCTGAGCGTGCCGTTGTATCCCAGCTTGTCCGTTCTCCCGGTGTTTATTATGCCGAAAAGGCAGATGAAAAGACCGGCAAAAGGCTTTTTTCTTCCACACTTATTCCTAACCGTGGTGCTTGGCTTGAGTATGAAACTTCAGCAAACGATGTGCTTTATGTCCGTATAGACAAAAACCGCAAGCTGCCCGTCACCACCTTCATCCGCGCTTTAGGCGTTGGCTCTAACGAGCAGATAAGGGAGCTTTTCGGCGAGGACGAGCGTCTTTCGGCGACCCTTGATGCTGACGATACAAAGACTGTAGAGGACGCACTTGTAGAGGTTTATAAGAAGCTCCGTCCCAGCGAGCCTGTAACTATAGACGGTGCAAAGAGCTATCTTGAACAGCTTTTCTTTGATGCCCACCGTTATGATATTTCAAGAGTAGGCCGCTATAAATACAATAAAAAGTTAGCCATTGGCGCCCGTATTAAAGGCGCTGTATTGTCGCGCCCTGTAATCGACCCCATGACCGGTGAAATTTTGGCGGATGCAGATACTACCGTCACCCGCGAAATGGCAGAGGAAATTGAGAGAAAGGGTGTACCCTCGGCCTACATTAATGTAATGGATAATGAGGGTAATGTTTCGGAGGTTAAGGTTCTCTCAAACGGTATGGTAGAGCTTTCGGATTTCACCGACTTTACTGCCGAAGAATTAGGGAAGCTTGACGATTTAGGCATTAACGAAAAGGTTTCTTTTGCCGCATTAAAGGAGTTGCTCGATTCCGCAGGCAGCAAGGAAGAGCTTTACGACGCTATATTAGAGCATGCTGACGACCTTATTCCGAAGCATATTACCGTAGATGATATTTTCGCCACCGTCAGCTATTTCTTAGGTTTGCCCCACAATGTCGGCAATACCGACGATATCGACCATTTAGGCAACCGCCGTATCCGTTCGGTAGGCGAGCTTTTGCAGAACCAGTTCCGTATCGGTATCTCCCGTATGGAAAGGGTAGTACGCGAGAAAATGACCCTTCAGGCTCAGGACCCTGACAGTATTACTCCCCAATCTCTTATTAATATCCGTCCCGTTGTGGCGGCGATAAAGGAATTTTTCGGTTCTTCTCCGCTGTCCCAGTTTATGGATCAAACAAACCCGCTTTCCGAGCTTACTCACAAGCGCCGTCTTTCGGCACTCGGCCCCGGCGGACTTTCCCGTGACCGCGCCTCCTTCGAGGTTCGTGACGTTCACTACACTCACTACGGCAGAATGTGCCCTATTGAGACTCCCGAAGGCCCTAACATCGGTCTTATCTCCTATCTTGCAACCTTTGCTAAAATTAATAAGTACGGCTTTATTGAGACACCCTTCCGCAAGGTGGATAAGGCTACGGGCAGGGTGCTTGACGAGGTACGCTATATGACCGCCGATGAAGAAGACGAGTATGTTGTAGCACAGGCTAATGAGCCCCTTGACGAAAACGGTTGCTTTGTCAACAAAAAGGTAAACGCCCGTTATCTTGACGGTTTCCAGGAGGTTGAGGCCTCCCGCGCCGACTATATGGACGTTTCGCCTAAGATGGTTGTTTCGGTTGCAACCGCCATGATACCCTTCCTTGAGAACGACGATACCAACCGTGCTTTGATGGGCTCTAACATGCAGAAGCAGGCAGTGCCCCTTCTCCGTCCCGAAAATCCGATTGTAGCAACCGGTATGGAATACCGCGCGGCGGTTGACTCGGGTGTTGTAGTGCTTGCAAAGCGCGCGGGTGAGGTCACCTATGTAAGCGCAGATTATATTAAGATTCGCGCAAAGAACGGCGAGATTGACGAATACAAGCTTATTAAGTTCTTGCGCTCCAACCACGGAACCTGTATTAACCAGCGCCCTGTAGTGGCTGTAGGTCAGCAGGTTGCGGAGAATGAGGTTATAGCGGACGGTCCGGCTACCAGTAACGGTGAGGTTTCTCTCGGCAGAAACGCCCTTATCGGCTTTATGACTTGGGAAGGTTATAATTACGAGGACGCGGTTCTTATCAACGAGCGCCTTGTCCGTGACGATGTTTACACCTCTATTCATATTGAGGAATATGAGCTGGAGGCAAGAGATACCAAATTAGGGCCTGAGGAAATCACAAGGGATATTCCCAATGTGGGCGAGGATGCCCTTAAGGACCTTGACGAGCGCGGAATTATCCGTATAGGTGCAGAGGTTACCGCGGGTGATATACTCGTAGGTAAGGTTACACCTAAGGGTGAAACCGAGCTTACCGCCGAGGAAAGACTTCTCCGTGCAATCTTCGGTGAAAAGGCACGGGAGGTCAGAGATACTTCCTTGCGTGTTCCCCACGGCGAATACGGTACAATAGTTGATGTTAAGGTATTTAACAGGGAAAATTCCGCTGAATTAAGCCCCGGTGTAAATGTTGTTGTTCGTTGCTACATCGCGCAGAAGCGTAAGATTTCTGTGGGCGATAAGATGGCGGGTCGTCACGGTAACAAGGGCGTTGTTTCCCGCATACTTCCAAGTGAGGATATGCCCTTCCTGCCCGACGGTACACCCCTTGATATAGTTCTTAACCCCTTGGGCGTTCCGTCCCGTATGAACATCGGTCAGGTGCTTGAGGTTCACTTAGGCTACGCCGCGAGAGCGCTGGGCTGGAACATCTGCACGCCTGTATTTGACGGCGCGCACGAGGACGATATTAGAAACTGCTTCTCTATGGCAGAGGAATTCACAAAGTCGGACGATTATAAGTATAAGGATACTGCGGGGCTTGATTTCTCCCGTATTCCGCTTAATACCGACGCTAAAACACAGCTCTTTGACGGACGCACGGGCGAGCCTTTTGATAACCCCGTAACCGTCGGATATATGTATTATCTTAAACTCCATCACCTTGTTGACGATAAGATTCACGCCCGTTCCACAGGCCCCTACTCCCTTGTCA
>CAZRMP010000055.1:0-6615 GCA_964601235.1 uncultured Ruminococcus sp. | reverse complement strand
AGTCCTTAACACGTCCTCCACGGATAAGAACAACGCTGTGCTCCTGAAGATTATGTCCTATTCCGGGAATGTAGGCTGAAACCTCGATTCCGTTAGAAAGACGTACTCTCGCAATTTTACGAAGAGCAGAGTTCGGCTTCTTAGGTGTGGAAGTCTTTACGGCTGTGCAAACACCGCGCTTTTGAGGAGAATCGTTATCGGTCTGGCGACGCTTCATAGAGTTATAACCCTTTAAAAGAGCCGGAGCCTTAGCCTTCTTCTCGATAGTTTCGCGGCCGTTGCGAACCAACTGGTTAAACGTAGGCACTCTGTTACACCTCCCTTAATTTTTTTCGTTGCGGAAAAGCATAATCCCGCATACTAAAGCATTATAGCATACGGGAAATAAAATGTCAATTATTATTTTTACTTATTCACAAATCCGTTTTTGCGGACAAATCAATGATAGGAAAGAAAGACAGGGTACCGTCCCCTGTCCGTTTCGTGTTTACGAATCAACAGAACGACACGCAGGTCGTTCACTACACATATTCAATTCGCATTTTGTAGGGAATGACCTATGTGTCATTCCGCATTCTAACACAATAGAACCGTCCCCTTGTGTCATGTCACCCTTGTGTCACATAATATCTAAATCGGCAGCTCCGACTCAATTATAGCTTCGATGTCATTTTCAATAAAGCTGTAATCCTTGCGGGGCAACAGATATGACTGACGGAATTTATCCGATTTCTCCCATGTGGTTATACCCTCATCCGAAACATTGACCTTTCCGAATTCGTGCAAATAGTAATAGCCATAATCGGGGCGTATTCCGTAAAGTGCGGCGGTCAAATCCCAGCTTTCACGGCCTAAGGCTCTCCAAGGAAAGAGCTTATAAGCGTATGCAACAGGGTTGGGGTCTTTTTCATCGTATTTGACATTTTTAAGGGTAATGCAGTAATTGCCTATTTCGTAGCTTGCAAAAACAAGCTCGCCTGGCCAATTATCGCAAACGGTCCGTGCGCCTTCAATATCACCTTTTATGTTGTATTCCGCAATAAGCTCCCCTACACCCCCTTCAATAATCGGCATAGGCCATGTATCCTTAAAACGGCCGCCCATAACCACGGTTCTTTCAACTTTTTTCTTAATAAGCTCGACTCCCGAAAGCTCGGATATATCGTCCGCCTCGCTCTTAAGAAGCTGCGCAAGACAAGTTTGCGTGCCTGTCGCCACAATGGTAACGCTGTTGTCAGCTTGGTTAGCGAGGATTTTTCTCATAAGCCTTATGCTGTCTTCCGCTTTGCCGTCTTTATAGCTGTTAGGGAATTCTTCGCATATGGGCTTTGCATAACCGACATATGTATTTTCAGGGTGCTCTGCTTCAACAAAGGTATCACGCCTTGCATAATTTACACCTACAGGAACTATCCTGCCGTAAAATCTGTTAATGGCGTCTATGCATCCGGCTACATATCTATGATAATATGTAGCGGTGACCGCCAGTAATTCGGCTTCGCCCTTATTGCACAGCGAATGAATTAGCGCCAAGGCTCCTGCATCATCGCAGTCCCAGCCAATATCGGTATCAAAAATGATTTTTTTAGCTTTCATAATTCTGCCTCAGATTTAAATAAAATTCTTTAAAAACAAATTAAGGTGGTGCTCTGTATTTTGTATTCCTTTCACTTTATTTGCTGTTTCTTATCTCATCAAGCGCGGTTTCCATTTGAGAATGGATAATATCGCCCAGCTCGTTGGTATTCATACCCTCGTACTCTTCGGGGGTAATCACGCTTAATACCCTGAATTCAATCTCGGTATGCCGTAAAAACATACGCTTCGGTATTGACCGCGTGTTGTTAAGCACGCATACGACAATAGGCACCTTTGCCTTACAGGCGATTTTAAGGGAGCCGTTTCTAAGGGGCAAAAGCTCGCAGGATTTACTGGTATACCCCTCGGGGAAAAGGCCTATAGATGCCTTACCTTCCTTTAATATATGTACCGCCTCGATAACCGTCTTTGCCGCCTCGCGGTTGTTTTCGCGGTCGATAGGCAGTCCGCAAAGCCCGTGCATTGCCTTGCCGATAATGGGCATTGTTTTATATATTTCCTTTTTCCCGATAAAGCCTATTTCGTAATCGGGGAAAACGGACAGCATCATCACGGGGTCAAGGTCGTGCTGGTGGTTACAGACAAACAGCATTCTGCCGTTTTGGGGCACTTTTTCTACGCCGCTTGCCTTTACACTTACCCTTACAAGCTTCATTAAAAGGGGTACTGTAAGGTTAACCCACCGCCTGAAAGCGGGTCTTTGTTTTACGGAGCGGTCGGTCCTTATTGTAAGAATCCAGATAACGGTAATAATAATATGAATAATTACAAGCCCCAAAAAGAGGCCCACAAAAAGCAAAGGCACTAACCACCAAGAATATGAGTGCCTTAAAATTTCAAAAAAATTATCAAGAATCGGTATAAGCGCCGCACTCGCTACAAGATACACATAAAACATAAAATCGCCTCTAATTTTGCTTTCTTACAATACCGTATTCGTCATCAAGCTGAAAATACGGACAGTTATAGGTCTGCGAGGATAAAAATTTAAGCATTTCATCCTCGTCTAAGTTTACCTCGCAGTACATGCAGTCGCTTTCCTCGTCATACACATAATTGGCACAGCTTTCACACGCCGTCTTTTTCATTTTTTCAGCTTCTCCTTTTTCTCGGCGAAACGCTCAAAAACCGCCTTATAGCGTCCGTTTTTAAGATTAGGGAAGGCTTCTGTAATACGCTTGTGAACAAAGCTGCGGCTTTCAAACTGACGCTTATATTCCGCCGCCTTTTTCTCGTACTCCGCCTTAAGTTCTTCAAGCTTAGGTTTGCTTTCCTCTACAAGCTCATCGCCCTTTGCCTTAGCGTTTATTGCGGTTTCGCTTATATTCTCCCCTATCTTATCCGAAAGGGCTTTCAGTGCTTTTTCGGCTTCAAGCATTGCGTTCAGTTTTTTAGGCAGCTTACACAGAGCCACAACTGTTATAACAAGGTCGGTGAAGAAAAGCGCGAGGAATACCGCCATTAGTATAATCCCCAATACAAACGGGGTTTTTCTTATAAGTATAAACAGGAAGGGGTGTATTGCACCCACCACAAATGCTGCCGCAAGCCCCCAAAGTATAGTGAATTCAAGACATATGTAACCCTTTATATTAAAGGGCTTGTCGGAATAGTCCCACCATTTATCGTGAAAAAATTTTTCGAGTATCCAGCCTGTCACAAATTCGAGCGCGGTAGTAAGCGCCGCAGAGCCCAAGAACAGCAAAATAAGGTTAGACCTTAGCCCCCATAAAAGGGTTACGACAATAAGCATTCCCACGCCGTAAATAGGGCAGACGGGGCCGTTTAAAAAGCCACGGTTTACGAATTTTCCCTTATGCACCGCCGCAAACGCGACCTCGGCACACCAGCCCAAGAAAGCATAAACAAGGAAAACCCAAACCGCCTGATACAAATTTTCCGGCATAAGCTTTTTCTCCTTTAAAGGCGTTATTCCGTTTCGTCGGATGACGCATTGGATTCGTTAGCGCTTTCGGACGGTTTCGATTCCCCGGAAGAAGCTTCATTTGATGATGAGGAAGACGAAGAGGAGGAGCTGTCCGTCGGCTCTGTTTCAGAAGAACCTGTAGGATTCGCGGGGCTTGTGTTGTTCGAGCTTTCGCCGCCTGTTGATGAGTTGTTTTCCTCGGCAGTATTTGATTCACCCGTTGTTGAGCTTATATTTGAAGAAGAGGACGCGCTCGATGTCACCTTGCTTGAGGTGCTGCCGCTTGATGTAGAATTCCTATTAGCATACCAGTCATTTTTCTCAACACCGTTAGTCTTAATATAATCCTCAGGCGCTATATCATCATAAATAAAGGCTTTTATAACCTTGCCCGCATAATCTAAATCATAATAAAGACAGGAGCCGACGCCGCTTATGCTTTTTGATGGCATACGGTACTCGTCAAGGGGAACGCGGCTTTGCTCGAAGGTGGGGGAAGCAAGCAAAATATTAACGGCAAGGCTCATAATCTGCGAATAAGATAGGGATGTTTCGCTACAGGGAATAAGCGACTTTGCAAGGCTTACATACTGTGTAGCATTTAAGGTAACTGCCTTGTTAAAAAGCTGTTCCATAACATAACGCTGGCGGTCGGTTCTGCCAAAGTCGTCATTAGTGCCTTCAATGTTTGCGGCGTGCCTTATTCTCGCATATGCCACCGCCTGAACACCGTTAAGATGATGTAGCCCCGCCTCTTTTACATAGTACTTTGCCGGGTCTAATCCCATATAAAGACATTGCTCCTCAATACATCCGTTTAAGCCCCAGTTCACTCTTAAGCCGCCCACATAGCCGTAAACATCAAGCTCGCCTTCCGCAAGCTCGACATCAATTCCGCCCACAGCGTCAATTATATCCGCCATACCGTAAAAGTTAACGGTTGCATACTCCGAAATATCAAGACCGAAAATCGTGTTTAAGGTCTTAATCGCAACCTCAGGACCCTTTTTATAGGCGCTGTTAATCTTGCCGTAAGTGGTTTTGCCGTTGTAGGTTATTGGAACTAAGCTGTCACGCATAACCGAAATAACCTTAACCTTTTTGGTTTCTGCATTAAGACTTAGTATCATTATACTGTCAGAAAGCCCTTTAAAGGAATCAACCTCGCGCGAGTCTATTCCGAAGAGAGCCACATTGGTGATTTTTTTATTGATGACGCTTTCAAAGCCCAAATCATCGGGATTGGTGGTTATATTGTTATAATTGTAATCGAATACCTTTAAAAGCACCCCGACAGTTATTGCCAATACCAAAACAATCGAAGTGGCGCTTATCATAACCGCCTTTTGCCATTTTTTGCGGCGGCTCCACCACTTTGTAAAGCGATTGCCCCTTTTCTTCTTGGCAAAGTGCTTTCCCTTAAGTGAAGAATCGCTTACAATTTCCTCAAAATTCTCCTTTGCCGAAGCGGAAGAAGAATAAATATCGTCCCCTATAAACTCAAATGAATCGTTATTGTTTTCCATACCCACACCTATTTTTTATTATTCTATCAGCAATTTATATATATCGCCTTTTTTTATTCCTGAAATTTCCGCCGCCTCTTTTGCGGCAGAGGATGTAGATTTTCCTTCTTCTGTAAGCTTTTTGGCAAGAGCTACCGCGTCTTCGAGGGTATAAAGCTCTGTTTCCTCCTCTTTTTGACCCTCTATTATCAAAACAAACTCGCCCTTGGGCGGGTTTTCGGTATAAAACTCAACCGCTCCCGAAAGGGTGGTATTAAATACCGTTTCGTGGATTTTTGTAAGCTCCCTTACAAGGGCGATTTTACGGTCGCCGAATACCTTTAGCATATCTTTAAGGGTTGCGTTAAGCTTATGGGGCGCTTCGTAAAATATCATAGTGCGCCTTTCGTTTTTAAGCTCGTCTAAGTGCTTTTTGCGGCTTATTTTATTGACCGATAAAAAGCCCTCAAAGCAGAATCTGCCGCTCTCCATTCCCGAAATCGCAAGGGCGGTGACAAGGGCGCTGGGTCCCGGTACGGATTCTACGGTTATGCCCGCCGTATGCGCGGCTCTTACCAAGTCTTCACCCGGGTCGGAGATTGCGGGCATACCCGCGTCTGATACCAACGCACAGCTTTCGCCCTTTAAGATGCGTTCTATTATAAGGTTTCCCTTAGTATTTTTATTATGCTCGTAGTAGGAGAGCATTTCTTTTTTAATATCAAAATGATTTAACAGCTTTACCGTCACCCGCGTATCCTCCGCGGCGATGAAGTCCGCTTCGCCTAAAATTCGCACGGCACGGGGACTGAAATCTTCCAAATTCCCTATCGGCGTACCGACAACATAAAGCTTTCCGCTCATTTAATGTACGCCTCCTTGTAAGCGCCGTAAATTTCTATCATTTCGGGTGAAAAGCCGCCATTTTCCTCAACATAAAGGGTTGGCGCTATGCGAAGACCCGTTTTAGCGCACTTCTTACCCTCTATAAGCACGAGCCACGGCTCCTCTCCCCGCCGCTGAGCTACAAGGCGAAGCCTTTTCGGCTCCAATTTATATTCCCGCATAAGGTCCATTAATTCCGCAAGGCGTTCGGGTCTGTGGCAGATACATAGTCTGCCCGAAGTCTGCAAAAGCTTAGCGGAAACCTCGATTATATCTCTAAGCGTGCAGTCAACCTCATGCCGTGCAGTTGCCTTTACACCGTCAGGGTTTTTAAGCCCGCCGTTCGGGGCTTTATAAGGCGGATTGCAGGTAACAAGGGTATGACAGCCGAAATCTATTTGCCCCTTAAGCTCCTTTAAATCGCTGTTTAAAACCGTGAAATTGTTAAGACAGAGCTCACGGCTTGTCCGCTCTGCTAAAGCCGCCGCCTCGGGGGAAATGTCCACACCTACGGCGGTTTTCAAATTCCCGTCCCTTAACATCAAAAGCGGGATTATACCGCAGCCCGTACCTAAATCGACAAGAGTATCCTTTTTTCGCGCCGAAGCGAAATCGGCAAGCAGCACCGCATCTGTCCCAAACGTGTGATGCGGTGTAACATAAACGAAATATTCTCTCCCTAACGGCTCCTTTTTTATA
>CAZRMP010000054.1:5360-6671 GCA_964601235.1 uncultured Ruminococcus sp. | reverse complement strand
TCCATTAACGAGGCGGTGGAGCTTTGCAAAAAATATGCAACCGAAAACGACGCATCCTTTGTAAACGGAATACTCTCTACGGTTGCGAAAGCGCTTTAATATGGATATTAGAGCCATAACCGTAAAACAGCTTAATTTTTATGTCAAATCCCTAATAGAGGGCGATGTTCGCCTGCAAAGCGTTGCGGTCACGGGGGAACTTTCAAATTTTAAAAGCCATTATGCAAGCGGTCATTTGTATTTCACCCTAAAGGATGCGGACGCGGCTATACGCTGTGTTATGTTCCGCTCCTTTGCGGCTCGCATACCCTTTGCGCCAAAGGACGGTATGCAGGTGGTGCTCATAGGCAGAGCCTCGGTTTACGAAAAGGACGGTCAGTACCAATTCTACGCCGAGCAGATGCTCCCTGTGGGCGAGGGCGATTTGGCAAGAGAGTTTGAGCGCATTAAGGCAAGGCTCGAGGCTAAGGGACTTTTTGACCCTCAAAATAAAAGACCTTTGCCTAAATTCCCGAAGAAAATCGCGGTGGTAACCTCCGAAACGGGTGCCGCGGTAAGGGATATTTTAAACATTCTCTCCCGACGCTGGCCCGTTGCTGAAGTTATAATGTGTCCTGTTTCGGTGCAGGGAGCGGCGGCGGTTCCCGAAATGCTTGACGCACTCGACCGAATTTACCGCCTTAACGGTATCGATTTAATAATTATCGGCAGGGGCGGCGGTTCAGCCGAGGATTTAAACGAGTTTAACAGCGAGGCGCTGGCGGTAAAAATATCACAGTCGCCTATTCCCGTTATTTCGGCGGTGGGTCACGAAACCGATTTTTCGATAAGTGATTTTGTCGCCGACCTTCGCGCGCCTACCCCATCAGCGGCGGCGGAGCTTGCCGTGCCCGACAGCGCAGAGCTTAATAAAAGGCTTCAAAAGTATGAATCCCTGCTTAAAGCCGCGCTTACGGGGAAATATAATTACAGCTTAGCGCGTTTGGAAAAAGCAAATGGGTCGGTATTTAAACGCCCCGAGGACTATATAATAAGCGTGAGAGCGGAGCGTGCGGACAGAGCCGCAGAAAGCCTTGAAAACGCTTTTGCCTTTCTTTTGAATAAGAATGAAGCAAGACTCAGCACCGCGGCGGCGGGGCTTGACGCATTAAGCCCCTTAAAGGTTTTGTCCCGTGGCTATGCGGTAGCATCGAAGGACGGCAAAGCCGTTAAAACTGCGGCAGAACTCCGAAACGGAGACAGCATAAATCTTAAATTCGCGGAAGGTGTTGCCGTTTGTGAGGTACAAGAGGTAGAGAGTAAGCTATGAGT
>CAZRMP010000054.1:1499-5350 GCA_964601235.1 uncultured Ruminococcus sp. | reverse complement strand
TAATAATACCGATTTTGAAAAATCGCTTGACGAGCTTGAAAAAATAGTTGAAGAGCTCCAAAACGGCGATATTTCGCTTGACGAATCAATAAAGCTTTTTGAGCGCGGAATTAAGCTCTCGGGCGAATGCCGCAAAACCCTTGAAACCGCGCGGCAGAAGATAACCTCGCTCACTGAGGAGGAACAGAAAAATGGAGATTAATAATCTTTTCGATAATCTGCTTCCGAAAATTGAACAAAGGCTTGACGGGCTTATCCCCGAAAAGGGGGATAATTTTTCGGCGGCGCGCAGGGCTATGCGGTATAGTCTGCTAAACGGCGGCAAAAGGATAAGACCCGTTTTATTGCTTGAGTTTTATAAGCTTTGCGGCGGCGAGGGGGACGGCGCCCTTAATTTCGCCGCGGCGCTTGAAATGATACATACCTATTCCCTTATTCACGATGACCTGCCCTGTATGGACAATGATGATATGAGGCGGGGTAAGCCCTCCTGCCACAGGGCGTTCGGGGAGGATACCGCCCTGCTTGCGGGGGACGCGCTTTTGACCCTCGCATTTTCGGCGGCGGCTAAAACCGAAAACATACCTCCCGAGCGGGTTTTAAGGGCAATTTCTGTCCTTGCGGACAATGCGGGAATAGAAGGTATGGTCGGCGGTCAGGTGATGGATTTAGAGTTTGAAAAAACAGGCGCGACCGCAGAGGAGCTAAAGGAAATGTACCTTAAAAAAACCTCCTGCCTTTTAAAGGCGGCGGCGGTATGCGGCTGTGTCCTTGCGGGGGCTGATGACGAGTATATCAAGTATGCTTCGGAATACGCCGACAGTCTGGGGCTCGCTTTCCAGATAATCGACGATATTCTCGATTGCACCGCCGATGAGGTGACACTTGGCAAGCCGATAGGCAGCGATGAGAAAAACGGCAAGACCACATATGTCACCCTTTACGGTATAGACGGCGCACGCAAAAAGGCGGCTGAGCTTTCCGAAAACGCGGAAAGCCTGCTTGATAATTTTAAGGGAGACAGCACCCCTTTAAAGGAGCTTACAAAGTATCTGCTTAACCGAAGCTATTAAAAGGAATGTTTAATAATTGGAATATAAGCTGTTATGCAAAATAAAATCACCCGATGATGTAAAAAAGCTTAATGAAGCTCAAATATCGCTTTTGTGCGAGGAGATACGGGACTGTATAGTATCGACCGTTGCGAGAAACGGCGGGCATTTAGCCTCTAATCTCGGCGCGGTTGAGCTTACCGTTGCGCTCCACAGAAGCTTTTCTTCCCCCGAGGACGCGATTATTTTCGATGTCGGGCATCAATGCTATACCCATAAGCTTTTAACAGGGCGGTTTGAAAATTTTTCAACCTTGCGTACCGAAAACGGTATTTCCGGCTATATGAAGCCAACCGAGAGCGAGCACGACCCCTTTATTACGGGTCACAGCAGTAACTCTATTTCCGCCGCATACGGTATCTACCGCGCCAAAAGGCTTAAGGGCGAAAGCGGTACGGCGGTTGCGGTAATAGGTGACGGCGCTATGACGGGCGGTATGGCTTATGAGGCGCTTAACAATGTGGGTAGCGGAAGAAATAATTTTATTGTTGTGCTTAACGATAATAAAATGTCCATTTCGCGGAATGTGGGTGCGCTTGCCCGCAGTTTTACAAAAATGCGCAATAAGCCCCACTACCATCATTTTAAATATAAAATAAGCCGTTTTTTAACGGCAATACCCGTTATCGGCGAGCCTATTTATAATTTTGTATATTCCGTGAAAGAGGATATTAAAGGTCTTGTTTATAAAAATAATTTCTTCACGGCGCTGGGCTTTAACTATTTAGGCCCTGTGGACGGGCACAATGTAAAGGCTATGGAACAGCTTTTCGATATAGCAAAAACTTATTCCCGTCCTTCGCTTATTCATGTTATAACGACCAAGGGCAAGGGGTATTCCTATGCCGAGTCATCGCCTAAAAGCTATCACGGCGTTTCCCCCTTTGATATTGAAAAGGGCGCGACAGAAAGCAGCAAGGTGACATTTTCGGATGTGGCGGGAGCGGCGCTCTGCTCCATAGCTGAAACGGACGAAAAAATCTGCGCTATAACCGCGGCTATGACCTCGGGAACGGGGCTCACCGCCTTTGCGGGGAAGTATAAAAACCGATTTTTTGATGTGGGTATAGCGGAACAGCACGCCGTAACCTTTGCGGCGGGGCTTGCCTCTGCGGGTATGAAGCCGTTTTTTGCGGTTTATTCTTCGTTTTTACAGCGCGGCTTTGATCAGGTAATTCACGATATTGCAATAGGCGGTTTCCCTGTAAGACTGCTTATCGACCGCGCGGGAATAGTCGGCGAGGACGGGGAAACCCATCAGGGACTTTTTGATGTGGCCTTTCTTACCGCTGTTCCCAATATAACGGTGTATTCGCCCTGTTATTATAAGGAGCTTGAAAACAATATTAAGCGTGCCGCCGAACGGGACGAAATATGCGCTATACGCTACCCCCGGGGCTGTGAAAAGGAAGAGCCCGACTGTGATTTTTCTTCCGATTACACAATGATTAAGGGCGAGGGAAAAAAGCTTATAATAACCTATGGCAGACTTTTTTCCGATGCGCTTGAGGCAAAGAAAAAATACCCTGAGCTTAATATTTTAAAGCTTAATAAAATCTATCCGATAAGCGATGAATGTTTCTCAGAGATTAAGCGCTATTCCGAGGTACACTTTTTTGAAGAAGGTATAAAAAACGGCGGTATAGGCGAGCTTTGCGGGGCAAGACTTTTGGAGGACGGCTTTAAGGGCAAATATAAAATTCACGCGATAGACGGGAAATTTGTTCCCTGCGCGGCGGTTTCCTCCGCGATAAAATTAAACGGACTCGATTCCGAAAGTATGCTAAGGGCGGTAAATTATACAGATGAGCGAAAAGCAGAGACTTGATGTGGCGCTGTTTGAGCGCGGATACGCCGAAAGCCGAGAAAAGGCAAAGGCGCTTATTATGGCGGGCATAGTGTATGTAAACAACCAAAAATCAGACAAGGCGGGTAACACCGTAAAGCCCGACGATATTATCGAGGTACGGGGTGAAACCCTAAAATATGTAAGCCGCGGCGGACTTAAGCTTGAAAAGGCAATGAAAAGCTTTGATATTTCGCTTGAAGACTGTATATGCGCCGATATAGGCGCGTCAACGGGCGGATTCACCGACTGTATGCTGCAGAACGGAGCGGCTAAGGTATATTCGATTGATGTGGGTTACGGTCAGCTCGCCTGGAAGCTTAGAACCGACAGCCGCGTTGTAAATCTTGAACGCACCAATTTTCGCTATGTTACAAGGGAGCAGGTGCCCGACCCACTTGACTTTGCCTCGGTTGATGTTTCCTTTATCTCGCTTTACCACATTTTTCCCGTGCTTCGCACCCTTTTAAAGGAGGGCGGCAGGGCGGTCTGCCTTATAAAACCCCAGTTTGAGGCGGGCAATGAAAATGTAGGCAAAAAGGGGGTTGTGCGGGATAAAACGGTTCATATCGCGGTTATAGAAAAAATAGTGGCATTAATAGCCGAAAATAGATTTTCGCTTTTAGGACTTGATTTTTCACCCATTAAAGGGCCCGAGGGCAATATTGAATATCTGTGCTTTATAGAAAAGACCGAAAAACCCGATACCTTATGCAAAATAACCGCAGAGGAATTGGTGGAGGAATCCTATAAGGCGCTTAAGGAGTGAGAATATGAAGGTAGCAGTTCTGCCTAATCTTGATAAAAGAGGCTCTGCCGAGGTGGTTGAAAAGCTCGGCACTATATTGAAAAACGAGGGGATAGAGGGCTATCTTCCCGAAAATATTGAGGGT
>CAZRMP010000054.1:0-1489 GCA_964601235.1 uncultured Ruminococcus sp. | reverse complement strand
CGGACTTTAAGCACCTGCCGGAAGAACAGCTTTATAAAATCGCGGATTTTATTATTACTATCGGTGGCGACGGCACGATAATCCGCTATGCAAAGCGCGCCGCCTTCGATAATAAGCCCGTGCTTGGCATAAACGCGGGAAGAATGGGCTATCTTGCAAATATTGAGCAGAATGAGTTAGAGCTTATTTCAAAGCTTAAAACGGGGGAGTATTTTATCGAAAACCGTATGATGCTCTCTGTAAGCGTTGTGGAAAACGGGAAAAAGCTCGCCGAATACAACGCGCTTAACGATGCGGTTATAACAAGCGGCTTTATTTCAAGAATTATAGATATTTCGGTCGCCGTAGACAGGGATTATATCAATTACCGTGCGGACGGGTTGATATTATCGACCCCTACAGGCTCTACAGCTTATTCAATGTCGGCAGGGGGACCCATAATAGACCCGTTGACGCAAAGTATGTGTATTACACCTATTTGCTCACATTCCCTTTCGGCAAAACCGATTTTGTTGGGTACAGAAAACACAGTAAAATTAAAGGCCTATTCCAAAAAAAGGACAGATATTTATTTGACGGTAGACGGCAGAAAGGTAAGCTCTGTACGCCCGTATACCGAAATATACATTAAAAAATCAAAGCAAACCGCAAAGCTTTTAAGGCTTAACGATAGGTCGTTTTACAAAACGCTTTCGATTAAATTCAGAGACGGCAGGAGTATGTAAATGAAAAGTAACAGACAGGAAAAAATACTTGAGCTAATAAAGAATAAGATTTTTTTAACGCAGGAGGACCTGCAAAATGAGCTTTTGGCATTGGGCTACAATGTCACACAGTCAACCGTTTCGAGGGATATTAAGGAGCTTAGAATAGTTAAGGGGCACGACGCACAGGGCAACTACCGATATATTGCAAATGAGCCGTCATCTGCTGTTATTCAGAACAGGGAGCATTACCGCGAGCTTTTTTCAAGGTCGGTAAAAAGCGTGGCGTTTTCCCTTAATAATGTGGTTATTAAGTGTTATACAGGTATGGCGCAGAGCGCCTGCGTTACGGTTGACGAAATGTTTGGGGATATGATGCTCGGCTCTCTTGCCGGGGACGATACAATAATTATTGTAACCGCCGGCGAGCCGCAGTCGGCACGCCTTGCTTTGGAGCTTAATAAACTTTTAAAATAACGGGGAAGAAAAATGCTTAAATTTCTTCATATTGAAAATATAGCGGTTATAGAACAGTCGGATATTGATTTTTCGGAGGGCTTTATTGTCCTTACGGGCGAGACGGGCGCGGGAAAATCATTTTTAATCGACTCTATAAACGCAGTTTTGGGCGAGCGTACCTCAAAGGAGCTAATAAGGGCGGGGTGCGACACAGCGGAGGTTTCTGCGGTTTTCGGCTGTTTTGACAATTATACGGCAGGTGTATTGGCTGAGCACGGCTTTACTCCCGATGATGTCCGCAAGGACGAGGAAGGCTTGCAAACAAT
>CAZRMP010000053.1:0-6717 GCA_964601235.1 uncultured Ruminococcus sp. | reverse complement strand
TTTCTTCTGCCTGTTCCGTAAAAATAAGGCTTTGCTTCAAACATTGTTTCTGTCTCCCTTCTTAAAATTCAAGCTTTTCGGGCTTCTGAGCTACCTGAGCGTACTCAGAACCGCTGTAGATGTGAAGTCTTGTGAGCGCCTTGCGGCCGATTGTGGTATCGGGAACCATTCCCTTAACCGCAAGCTCCATAGCAAGCTCGGGGCGGGTCTTCATAAGGGAGGAATACTTAACCTCTTTAAGACCGCCGATGTAGCCTGTATGACGGCGATAGAATTTCTTTTCAAGCTTTTTGCCGGTTAAAACCGCCTTATCAGCGTTGATAACAACAACATGGTCGCCGCAATCGACGTGGGGAGTAAACTCCGGCTTGTGCTTACCGCGAAGAATATCCGCCACCTTAACGGCAGTACGTCCGAGCGGTCTGTCGGCCGCATCGATTATATACCATTTACGCTGAATTTCAGCAGGTTTTGCCATAAATGTTGACATAATCAAAACCTCCAAAATTTTTTGTTTATTCTATAGCCCACATATAATACCACAACTAAATCACATTGTCAACAACAATTTTTGAAAATTTTAATTTAAAGTTTCAAAGCTCCGTTTTCCTCGTTTTTTCTCTTGTTTTCTCTCGTTTCCTCATTCGCAATTTTTGATTTTTCAAGTAAAAAAACGAGCGGTAGTTAACCGCCCGTCTTTAAATTAAATGATCAAAAGCTCAAAACAAAGCTCTGCTTGCCCTTTAGGTTTTTAGGTATTTCTATAGACCTTGGTGCGTCGGAATCCCTGTCGATTGTTACCGAAATCACCGCATCACCAATAGTCAGGTTTTTAAGGGTTACATGGTTAAGGGAAACCGGCAAGTAGGGCTTAATTATAATGCTTGTATCGGTAATATCAATGCCGATAATGCCGTAGAAAATCATTGCCCAAAAAGCAGTTGCACTCCAGGATTGCTTTTGACAGGACTTCCAAAGGAAATATCCTTCCTTTCCTCTTTCCTGTAATCCGCCGTAAACCTCACCTGTTACGGGGTGATATATTTCGGCAAACTGCAAATCTCTAACCGCCTTATGTGCAAGTGAGAAAAATTCCTTTTCAAAGCCTGCGGTATTGCCCTTTCTTAGATTAGCAACCGCCCAGAAGCCCTCTGCGTGGGGCCATACAGCCCCCGAATGACGGCCGTAATCGTTGCCGATTCTATAGCGTGAAAAGGAGGGCCAAACACAGGGTATACCGTGGTCGGTAACATATGTATTCTTTATAATGCTCTCGCATTTTGCATCATCCGCAACCCCGAAAAGCATAGCAAAGGACAGCCCCAGCGCCTCGGCATGGTCGCACCTTATGGTATCGTCAAACAGATAGTCATATCTGCCTGTCTTTTCATTCCAGAAATTCTTATTAATAGCGTCCTTGGTTCTCTGCGCCTTAGCGACATATTCGGAAGAGTCTTCACCAAACTGCTCTGCAAGCTTACCCGCAATTATATATGCGGCATAGTAAACGCAGTTGGTTGAAAGGGTTTTCATGGGCACGCCAAAGCCCTTTTTTGACCTTTTATCGGGATTTCTTGCGGGCCAGTCCATAATGTTGGTTCCGTAATTTGCGGTTTTGGCATATTTATCGGGATAAGCGGCTATTCCGTCGCCGTATACAGCACCGCCCATAAACAAGCCGTCATCGTCAAGTTCTTCTGCTTCGAATTTTGCCAATGAATTTTTAATTACATCATAGGCAAAGCTCCTGAACTCAGGGTCATCGTTAAGGGATAAATAGTGCCATGCGCCCATAGCCCAAATCATTGTGTCCCAATAATCCTTATCACCCGCATAGTTTTTGCCGTCCCTTGTGGTGCAAACAGACAATAACGAATTGCGGACAATACTGCTGTCAAAAAGGCACATTGCGTGCATAGCGTTAATTGAAGTGTCCCTGTTCCAAGGGGTACTATAATCAAGCCCCGCTATTAAGCAGATTGCCTCTTCCTCAAGCAATCCCGCCTTATAGGGCTTACAGTTGCCCACAATATCGCCTGTTGCAATTCGTGCCGCCTTGTTAAGAACGCCGTTGTCCGACTCAAAAAACGGAAGACTGATACCCATAATTTTCCCTCACTTATAAATATAAATAAATTTTAGCATATAATAGCACACCTAAAAAGCGTTTGCAACAACTCTTTTAAAAATTTATAAAATCCGTTTCAGCTGCAAATTCTTTAGTCTCACCTGTTTCGGGGTGGGTGAATTTGAGCTTCGCCGCCAGTAGCCCGAGATTTTTGCAGGTGTCCTTTGCGCCGTACTTGCGGTCGCCTGAAAGGGGCATTTTGCGGCTTGCGAACTGCACCCTTATCTGGTGGGTTCTGCCCGTGTGCAGTACCACCCTTAAAAGGGAATACTTTTCGCCCTCTTTTTCCTTGGTTTCAAGCACCTCGTAGTAAAGCTCGGCTTTTTTAACCCCCGCCCGCTCCCGCTTTACCGCATAGCTTTTATTTTTCGCTTTATCGTGAAAAAGCAAATCGCAAAGCGTACCGCTGTTTTCTTCGGGAACGCCGTGGACAATCGCTAAATACTCCTTATAAAAGCGGTGCTCCGATATATCGCGGGAAAGCGCCGCGGCGGCTTTTTGGGTTTTGGCGTAAACCATAACGCCGCCCGTTTCCTTGTCAAGGCGGTGGACGGGATAAATTTCTCCGCAGGTGTGAGCCTGCAGTCTTGTTATCATACTCTCCCCGCCGTTTTTATCGGCTTGGGAAAGAATACCCTGCGGTTTTATGCAAACGATAACCGCAGAGTCCTCATACAGAATATCCATTATACAATTACGCCGCGCTTGCAAGCCGTTTTACATTTTCCGCAGGCGGTGCAGAGCGAGGAATCGATAACCGCGACATTATCTATAACCTTAACAGCGCCGCTCTCACAGGCCTTTTCGCACATTTTGCAGGCGATACAGGAAACGCCGCACATCTTCACAACAGGCGCGCCCTTTGATTTATTAGCGCAGGCGACCCTGACCTTAGCCGATTTCGGCACGATAGATATAAGGGACTTATGGCAAACCTTGGTACATTTTCCGCAGCCTACGCAAATATCGCCGCAGACAACGGGTCTGCCGTTCTCTACGGTAATCGCCCCAAACGGGCAAGCGCCCGCGCAGTCGCCGAAGCCGATACAGCCGTATTCGCACTCAAGCGGCCCCGCATTTACAAGGGCGGCGGCGGTACAGCTTTGTATTCCGTCATAGTTAAACTTTGTTTTTGATTTTTCTAAACTGCCGTTACAGGCGATAAAGGCAACCTTTGGCTCATTCTCAATCTCTACACCTAAAATTTCCGCAAGGGCGGCAGCAGCAGCCGCACCGCCGGGGGCGCATTTATCGGGCTCGGCTTCACCCGCCGCCACAGCCGCGGCATAGCCGTCACAGCCCGAATAACCGCAGGCGCCGCAGTTGGCTCCGGGAAGAGCCACACGCACCTTTTCCTGCTTTTCGTCAACGGGTACTGCCATAAACTTAGAGGCAAGGGACAGTCCCACCCCCGCTATAAAGCCTATAATTCCTACAATTACCGCAGGTATAATAATTTCCACAGCCTTAACCTCCTATTCCCGCAAACCCGAGGAAGGAAAGCGCCACAAGCGCCGCCGCCACAAGGGTAATGGGCAGACCCTTTAAAAATTCGGGAACATCCGCGGTTTCAAGCCTTTCCCGCACGCCCGAGAAAAGGAGCATTGCAAGCATAAAGCCCAGACCCGCGCCCAAAGCGTTAAATAGGGACTGAATGAAATTAAGCCCGTTTGTGATATTAAGCATTGTAATACCCAGCACCGCACAGTTTGTGGTGATAAGCGGAAGATAAATTCCAAGAGCATTGTAAACCGGCTTAATGTAACGCTTTAACACAATTTCAATAAGCTGAACTATCGCCGCAATTACAAGGATAAAGACTATCGTTTCAAGATAGGTGTAATTAGGCGACAAAACGTAATTATAAATAGGCCAAGTGACCGCCGTTGCAACCACCATAACAAGGGTTACCGCAACGCTCATTGAAAAGGCGGTGTTTGTCTTTTTGGATACCCCCAAAAAGGGACAAATTCCGAGGAATTTCGACAGCACCATATTGTTTGTGAGTATCGCCGCCAGTAAAATTGAGGCTATTGATGTAGTACTATTCATTTACTGCCGCCTCCTCTTCACAGTCTTTTTTGCCGCAAACGGCTCTTGAAGGACAGCTTTCACAGCCCAAATGCTCTACAGGCTTTTTGCCCGCCCGCTTTGCAAGGGCGTTTGAAGCCGCCACCAGCATACCGAAGACGAAGAAACCGCCCGGCGGGAGTAAGAATACAATCATAGGGCTTATGAAATTCGCCGTAACGGGCAGGGAGAAGATTGTTCCCGCACCCAAAAGCTCGCGGATAGCCCCCATAAGGGTCAAAACCGCCGTAAAGCCTATGCCCATTCCGAGACCGTCAAGAACGCTCGGCAGTACCGAATTTTTAGAGGCGAACATCTCCGCCCTGGCTAAGATAATGCAGTTTACAACTATAAGGGGCAGATAAATGCCCAGCGCCTTGTCAATCGAGGGCAAAAACGCCTTAACAAGCATCTGCACCACGCTTACAAAGCCCGCAATAATCGTAATGTATGCGGGGATACGCACCTTATCGGGGATTATGTTTCTGAGCAATGAAATTACAAGGTTTGAGCAAATAAGCACCATTGTAGCGGC
This sequence comes from uncultured Ruminococcus sp., assembly GCA_964601235.1. Lineage (GTDB taxonomy): Bacteria > Bacillota > Clostridia > Oscillospirales > Acutalibacteraceae > UBA737. The sequence continues at coordinate 1,984 of CAZRMP010000053.1, read as the reverse complement.
AAGTCCCATTCCTATGCCGTTTATCGCGGCAGTTGTGACCGCAAGGGTCGGGCAGGTGCCCAGCACCAGACGCAAAACAGGGTTTTCCTTAATAAGTCCGTTTGTAAAATAGCCCATATACTTATTATTTTTCACCCCGGGTCACCTCCTCTGTGTTTTCAACGCTCTCAAACTGTTTAAGGGCAGTATTTACCGCCTTGTTTACGGCGGTTGAGGTAATTGTAGCGCCCGTAACGGCGTTTACCTCGTTTTTAGCGGAATCTGCCCCGTTTTTAAGAAGGGATATTCCGCTTTTCTTGCCCTCATACTGTGAATAAAAGCTTTCCTTAGCGGCGTTTTGTCCGAGTCCCGGGGTTTCGCCCGAAACATCTAAAATCGCAACCGATTTTACGGTACCGTCTGTGTTCACCGCCGTCATAACCGAAACATCGCCGCCGTAGCCCTTTTCGGCTGTTTTGAAAATAAAGCCTACGGTCGCACCGCCCTTAACAGCGGTGTAATATGTAAATTCGTTCTCACCAAACTCACATTCAGTAAAGCTATCCGCTTCAATCAGATTCGCCATAGTCTCGCGGCTGTTTTTCTCGTCAAGCTCGGCTATTTTGTCCTTAGTTATCTTGTTTGTAAGGGACAGAGCCAGCGGTATTATAATACAAATCGCAAGCAGTACCGCAACAGGCTTTATAATATCGTTTTTATTAGCTTTAATTACTTCGATAAACTTAGCCATTCTGCGCTTCCTCCTTTTTAGGGTTAATGAAGCCGAAGGGCTTTGAAAGGGTCAACCTGTTGATATGGGGAACCAGTATGTTCATAAGCAGTATCGAATAGGACACACCCTCGGGCAGAGCGCCGAATTTTCTTATAACAAAGGTGATTATTCCGCACCCCACCGCAAATATCGCCTTGCCTGAATTTGTTGTCGGGCTTGTGGTGTAGTCGGTCGCCATAAAGATTGCGCCCAGCATCAGTCCGCCGCCGTAAACCCAAACCGCCGCATTTTCGCCGGTCACAAAGGACAAAAGCGCCACTGTACCGATAAAGCAAACAGGGATAATCGGGGAAATAACATTCCTTATAAGCAGGTAAATTCCGCCGACCAGTAAAAGAAACGCCGAGGTCTCGCCTATAGAGCCGGGGTGCATACCGAAGAATAGGGCTTTCAAAGTATATGTACCGCTTTCTGCCGCAAGGGGAGTAGGCGAGGTCACCGCGTCAAAGAGTGGGGAGCTGAATTTGGTCATTGTCGAGGGGAAGGAAACCAGCAGTACAATACGCGCGGCTATAGCGGGGTTTGCAAAGTTACAGCCGATTCCGCCGAACATCTGCTTTACCGCAATTATCGCAACAATACTGCCTATCGCCGCCTGCCAGAGCGGTATGGACGCGGGCAGATTCATACCAAGGAGCAGTCCCGTAACCACCGCCGACATATCGCCTATTGTGTTAGGCTTTTTAAGCGCCTTATCCCACAAAAATTCGCTTAATACCGCAAAAATAATGCAGACCGCAAGCACCAATGCGGCGTGCCACCCGAAAAGTATACAGCCGTAAACCGCGGCGGGCAGGAGGGCTATTACCACATCAGACATAATACCCCTTGTGGTGTCGCTGTGTCTTATATGGGGCGAGGACGCCGCCGTTAGTATCTCTTTCATTACCTTTCCCTCCTAAGCTGTGCTTTGGCAAGCCGCATAACCTGAGTAAGCGGACGCTTTGCGGGACATACATAGGAACAGCTCCCGCACTCCATACAGTAATTAACATTAAGGTTATTAAGGCTTTCGGTAAGTCCGTGATTTACCGCCGCCTCAACCGATGCAGGGTATAAATTCATAGGGCAAGCCCTCGCGCAACGCCCGCAGCGAATACAGGGGGTCACCGCAGGGGGCTTAATCTCCTCTTTCATAACGGTTATGGCGTTGGTGCGCTTTTCGATAACGCCGCTGTCGCTTTCGGCGTCAACCCCCATCATAGGGCCGCC